>CAZFGJ010000256.1:0-1551 GCA_964518445.1 uncultured Solirubrobacteraceae bacterium | reverse complement strand
CGACCTCGTGGGCGTGGCCGGTGCAGCCGATGTAGCGCAGCAGCGCGACCCAGTACGTGGTCTCGCGCACCTGGCGGTCGAAGCCGGCGCCCTCGCAGAGCCACGACGCGAGCAGGCACGAGCGCAGCTGCGACTCCAGCGGCTGGCCGAAGGCGTTGTCCTGCGCGAGCGCGAGCGTGGCGACCAGCTCGCCGAGGCGGAGCGGTGTACGAGAAATAGGGAGTCCTCCCGATGTATTCGCGAGGCGACAAGCCTACGCTCACTGCACGTCAACTCGCCGCCCTCGATCGCAACGCGGGGGCAGGCGACACTCAACTCGAGGAGGACAGCATGGCGGTATCACCCGCCGTCGGTGACCCCATCAGGGTGGGGCTCATCGCGGATCGGACCGGCCCGCTCTCGTTCGTCGGGCTCGCGAACACCAACGTCGCCCGGATGGTCGTGGGCGACATCAACGCCAAGGGCGGCCTCCTGGGCCGGCACGTCGAGCTCCTCGTCGAGGACGGCGGGACGGACGACGCGCTGGCCGCAGCCGCCGCCAGGAAGCTGGTCGAGCAGGACCAGGTGGACGTCATTTTCGGGGGCATCTACAGCTCGACGCGGCAGGCGATCAAGGGGCCCGCCGTCGTCGAGGGCAAGACGCTCTACATCTACCCCGAGCAGTACGAGGGCCAGGAATGCGATCCGCTCATCTTCTGCACCGGGCCCGTGCCGGCCCAGCAGGTCGAGCCGCTGATTCCCTGGTTGATGCGGAAGACGGGCGCGAAGAAGTTCTACATGCCGTCGGCCGACTACATCTGGCCGCACACGCTCAACGCGAAGGTCACCGAGGTCGTCACGGCGAACGGCGGCGAGATCGTCGGCGAGGAGTACTTTCCGCTCGATCACACCGACTATGCCGGGACGATCGACAGGATCACCTCGAGCGGCGCGGAGGTGGTCTTCAACACAATCGTTCCGCCTGGCCTCTCGCCGTTCCTCGCGGTCCTCTACGAGTCCGGGTTCACGGCTCGAGGCGGCTCCCTCATCTGCACCTACTTCGACGAGAACTTCCTGAACCTCGTCCCGGCGGCGCACGTCGAGGGCCTGTACAGCTGCCTCGACTACTACCAGGCTGTCGGCGATTCGTTCAGCCAGAAACTGCTCGCGCGGTACGACGAACTCCACCCGGGCGCGGCGAAATTCACCGCAGGAAGCGCATGTTCGGGCATGTACCGGGGGCTGAAGCTCTGGGAGGCCGCGGTGACCGAGGCGGGCTCGCTCGAACAGGACGACGTCGTGGCGGCGCTCGATCACGCTCGGATCTCCGAAGGGCCGGGCGGGCCGGCCGAGATGGTGCCTGGCCAGCACCACGTTCGCATGAACATGTACATCGCCCAGGCGGACAACGGCACGTTCAGGGTCGTGGAGAACCTGGGCGTGATCGATCCGAAAGAGAGCGTCGTCGACGCCGTGCCGGCGCTGCTCTAGACGGAACATCCTCGACGCATGTGGTGTCGGAGAAGACTCCCGCCTCCTGGCCGGAGCTCTTCGCCGACATCGGCTTTGCAA
>CAZFGJ010000255.1:0-1552 GCA_964518445.1 uncultured Solirubrobacteraceae bacterium | reverse complement strand
GGGATCCTCGCCGAAGGCCGCAAGTTCGGCCTCCACGCCGCGCTCGCAGCCCAATCGCTTTCGGCACTCGGGGAGCGGCTTGGAAGCGCAGTCCGCACGAACGTGGCGTCGGTCGCGCTCCTGGAGCCCGGCCCCGAGGACGTGCGTGACCTGGGCCGCCTGTTCGCCCCGGTCAGCCCCGAGGAGCTTCTCGCCATGCGCCGGTTCGACGTCGTCGTCCGGACGCGCGGCTCCGATGGCACCCCGCTGGTTCGCGGTGGGCGGGTTTCGATGCCCGGGCCCGCTGATCCCGAACGCCTGGCCGCTAACGTAGCCGCGAGCGACGAACGTGACGCCCCTCGATCGCTGAAGGAGATCGAAGACGAGGTCCACCGGCGCTCGGGTGGAGACGAGCCGGCCGAGGAGAAGCCGGCCGAGACCGCCACCGCCGACTCGGCACAATCGAACCCTGGCGCTATCCAACCCGGAGATCCGCGCTGATGGCGGAGGTCGCTTGGGACGTCGCTTGGGCGGTCGCTTGGACGGTCGCAAACGATCCGAGCGATTCGGCCGAATCGAGCGTGAATCGGCGGTTCGGCAAAAGGGAAGATCCTATATGAGCTCTGCCTTCCGAAAGATCGAGCCCGGCAGCGCTAATGAGATCGACACCGGCAGCCTGCCCATGAACGATCGGGCCTGCCTTCGGCTCCTCGTCCGCTGCGGCGTGGCCACATGCAATCAGCTTGCGCGACTCGTCTACGGCGAGGTGCATGAAACTCAGAGACGCCTGCTTCGCCTGTATCGTGCGGGCCTGCTTGAACGCACGACAGTCGCCCACACGCCCCCCGGTCGATCCGAGTTCGCCTACCGCGTCAGCTCGGCCGGCCACCAGCGTCTCGTGACCCGACTCGCACCTGCGCCCGCGAGTTACGTGCGACACATGCTCGATGCGCTAGACGCGCTCCTCGCACTCAACCGGACTGACGACCCCGAGCATGCGCCCGTCCAGCTCTGGCTGCCAGACGGGATGACCGGCGAGCGGCTCGGGCACTTCGTTCGTCCGGACGGCATCGTCGTCCTGACAACCGATGCCGGCTCGGCCGTGCTGGCGCTCGAGATCGACGAAGGCACCGAACACCGCCGACCGATTCGGGCAAAGCTTGCAGCCTATCGCCGGCCCCTCGCAGCACGCCCATCCTGGCATCTCATCGTCGTGGTCCCAAGCGAGATCCGCGCTAACTGGATGATCCGGCAGGCCGCGTCGCTGGATCTCGGGTCACAGGCATGGGTCGTCACCCGCTCCGACCTTGCCCGAGACTCTCTGGACACGGTGCTGCGGTCACTTGCGCCAGGTCCCTCATCCGCCACGATGCGTTCGGTGCTCAGGCCGCCGCAGCGCCTCTTGAGGGCACCGGTCGGCTCGCGCGCCTGGCTCGAACTCCTAGCCGCCGGCGGCGGAGAAACCGAGGACGGTGCGCTCGCGCCTTGACCTGCGGGCGGGGAGGTCAATCAGCTGGGTTGTCGCCTCTAGCGGGCTAGGTCCGTCTCCCCAGGGCCCGAGCGAAAGGCTCGT
>CAZFGJ010000254.1:0-1612 GCA_964518445.1 uncultured Solirubrobacteraceae bacterium | reverse complement strand
CCCCCCCGAACGACCGCGCCTCTCCGCGTTTCGCGCTCTCCGGCGACCGGGAGGCCGCCGAGGTCGCGAACGTTGAAGCAGCCCGGCCAGTCCAGATGGCGCTCGGTCGACACGGCCCTGAGGCTAGAGGTTCACCGTCGTCATCCCCTGGGGGTCGTAGCGCTCGCCGCTGGCGGGCGGGATGAGCTCGGCGATCCGCTTGACCTCGTCTGAGCTCAGCTCGACATCCGCCGCTCCGAGGTTCTCCAGCAGATAGCTCACACGCTTGGTCCCCGGGATCGGGACGATGTGATCTCCGCGGCCCAGCACCCACGCGAGCGCCAGCTGGCCTGGTGCGATCCCCTTCTCCTCCGCGAGCTCCTTGACCGCCTGGGCAAGCTTGAGGTTCTGCTCCAGGTTCTCGCCGGTGAAGCGCGGGCCATGCCGGCGGAAGTCTCCCTTGTCGAGCTCATCGGGTGAGCTGAAGCGCCCCGAGAGAAAGCCACGTCCCAGCGGGGAGTAGGCCACCAGCGCGATTCCCAGCTCCTGGAGCGTCGGGAGGATCTCCTGCTCGACATCCCGCGTCCACAGCGAGTACTCGGTCTGCACGGCGGTTATCGGGTGGACCGCGTGCGCCCGGCGGATCGTCTCGGCGCTCGCCTCGGAAAGGCCGAGGTGGCGGACCTTGCCCTCCTTGACGAGTTCGGCCATCGCACCAACCGTCTCCTCGATCGGGGTCTTGGGGTCGACGCGGTGTTGGTAGTAGAGATCGATGTGATCCACCCCCAACCGCTCCAGCGAGTCCTCGCAGGCGCTGTGAACGTAGGCGGGGCTGCCGTCGATCGACCGGCGGGGCTCGCCCTCGACGAACTCCAGCCTGATCCCGAACTTCGTTGCCAGGAAGACCTCGTCCCGCCGCTCGGCGATCGTCGAGCCCACAAGCCGCTCGTTGGTGTGCGGCCCGTACATGTCGGAGGTGTCGAGGAAGTTGCAGCCCTCGTCAAGTGCGCGGAGGATCGTCCGGCGGGCCTCCTCCTCGTCGGTCGCCCCGTAGAAGGCCGACATCCCCATGCACCCGAGGCCGATGGCTGACACCTCCGGTCCCTGCGGTCCCAGCGTGCGCGTCTTCATGAGGCGTCCTCCCTGTTCGAGTTCATGGCGGCGTCCCCGGTATAGCAAAGCGGAGGCCACCTCCGTTATGGCCGCCCGGGCCACCCCGCGAGAGCCGCCGCCACCCACTAATGTCGGCTGCGATGTTTCCGTTGAACCTGCCCAATGTGCTGACGGTCCTGCGGATCATGCTCGTCCCCGTCCTCGTCGTTGCGCTGCTCGGCAACACCCCCGAGGGCGACGTGCTGGCAGCGATCGTCTTCGCACTCGCCTCGCTGACCGACTTCGTCGACGGATACCTGGCGCGGGCTCGCGACTCGATCACCAACTTCGGCAAGCTGATGGACCCCCTGGCGGACAAGCTTCTGGTGGTCGCCGCCCTTGTCTCGCTGGTATCGCTTCACCGTCTGGCGGCCTGGGTGGCGATGGTCATCATCACCCGAGAGCTGGCGGTCACCGTGCTGCGCATGGGCGCGAACCAGGCCGGCGTCGTGATGGCGGCCAGCATGTTCGGCAAGGTCAA
>CAZFGJ010000253.1:0-1631 GCA_964518445.1 uncultured Solirubrobacteraceae bacterium | reverse complement strand
AACGGCGACCTGCTGCTGCCCCGGCTGCGCGAGATGCTGGCCGAGGCCCTTCCCGACCCGCCGGCCGTGCAGACCTCAGAGCTGGGTGAGGGAGCCGTCATCGCCGGGGCGATTGCCCTGGGTGTAGCCGAGGCCCGGGACTGGGCCTTCGCCAAGCACGCCTGAGCAATCCGGGGAGGACCGCAGGTCTAGACTCCTGCGGGTCATGGCCGCCGGCGAAGAGGACGTCGTACTTGGGTTCCTGGCCCGTTTCGCCTCGATGTCCGAGAAGGAACGCGACGCCGCGATCGACGCGCTCACGGCCGAGGAACGAGACTCCCTGATCGCGCTCGCACAGGCCAGGGTGACGGCGGCCGAGGATGACCTGCTGAGGATCCTCAGCTCGGGAAGCGACGGGCTCGACCGCCTCCGCGAGGTTCAGGAGCCCTCAGATCTGCTCAGCGTGATCAACCTTGCCGTGCGCGAACGCCCCGAGCTTGTCGTCGAGGCCCTGTTCGCAACGCTTGTGATCTACCGGGGGTGGGACTCGGCGGAGCCGGACGCGTTTGCTGCGCTTCGCGAGCGCTGGCACCTGCATATCCACCAGCAGGTGCCGGAGCCCATCGAGCCCCTCGGCGACGACGGAGACGGGTAGCTCAGGCCGCCTTCGAGTGCTTGAGGAGCCCCAGCTGCGCGAGGCTCTCAGCCGTGCCGACGATGCTCTCCTCATTCGAGCGGGGCTGCCAGCCAAGGACACGCCGGGCCTTGTCGCCCACCGGCCGCTTGACCTTGCCCAGCTCCGGAGCGAGCTGCTTCAGCGAAGGGTCGGCAACGGCAGCGGCGCGGACCACCCAGTCGGGCAGGACTTTCGTGGGGACATGCGAGGCCACCTCGCCCATGCGGTCGCGGAGCACGTGCGCGACTTCCTCGATTGACATCGGCTCGCCGGCGACCGCCAGGAATCGCTCGCCCTTCGCCGCCGGGTCGGTCATGGCGCGGAGATGAAGGTCGGCCACGTCCCGCACATCCACCAGGCCGAAGGTCAGACGGGGCAGGGCCGGCATGCCGCGGTCCAACAGGCGCTGGACCAGCTGGATCGAGGTCGACAGATCGGGGCCGAGCACCGGGCCGAGGACGGCCACGGGGTTCACCACCGAGAGCTCCAGCTCGCCGCCTTCCCGTGCAATGAAGTCCCAGGCAGCCCGCTCGGCCAGGGTCTTTGACTTGGCGTAGGCGCTCACGTGGTCGCCGTCGACGTCCGTCCAGTCCTCCTCGGTGAAGGTCCTGTTGGGTTCCTTGAAGCCGTAGCCGATGGCCGCGAAGGAGGAGGTCATCACGACCCGTTTGACCCCCGCGTCGCGCGCAGCCCGGAGCACCCGCAGCGCGCCCTCGCGCGCCGGGACGATCAGTTCGTCCTCGTGCTTGGGGACGCCCGAGGGGAACGGGGAGGCGACATGCAGGACGTAGTCGCAGCCCGCCGCGGCCTCTCCCCAGCCCTCGTCTGAGGTCAGGTCGGCCTGCACGAAGGAGAGCCGCTCCAGCGGCCCGGCTCCTGCCGCGTCGAGCGCCGAGCGCACCTCGGCCTCCCGGCCCAGGGAGCGTACGGTCGTCCGCACCTCATGCCCACCGGCGAGCAGCTGCATGATGCAGTG
>CAZFGJ010000252.1:0-1743 GCA_964518445.1 uncultured Solirubrobacteraceae bacterium | reverse complement strand
CTACGAGGCCTTGGGCGGCAATCCCGACGAGCTGGAGCTGCTGATCATGCAGCTGGTCCACCTGGTCAGCTCGGGAGAGCGCGCCCAGATGTCCAAGCGGGCCGGAGAATTCGTGACGCTGGACGACCTTGTCGCCGAGATCGGCGTCGACGCGGCCCGGTGGTACCTGCTGGCCCGCTCGCATGACACGACCCTCGACCTCGACCTTGACCTGGCCCGCGAGCAGTCCAACGAGAACCCCGTCTACTACGTCCAGTACGCGCACGCCCGGATCGCCTCGATGCTCGGACGGGCCGGCGACGGGCGCGTGGCGGAGGCCCGCCGCTCAGCCGGAGAGCTCGGACGCGACGGCACGGGGGGCCCGCTGCACGAGTCCGAGCGGGCGCTGGTTCTGCTGCTGCTCGGCTTCCCGGGAGAGCTCGAGGAGGCGGTTGCCCGCCGTGCTCCTCACCGGATCGCCGCGCACGCCCTCGAGCTGTCTCAGGGCTTCACGGCCTTCTACCGGGACTGCAAAGTCCTGGGCGCTGAGCCTGCGGAGCTCGAGTCCTGGCGGATAGCCCTCTGCAGTGCCGCGATGGCGACGATCGCTCGGTGTCTGGCGCTGCTGGGCGTCAGCGCCCCAGAGCACATGTAGATCAGTCGAAGCGGGCCAGGTCCGACTCGAGCCGAGCCGCGTCGGCGGACCCGAGCTTGGGTCCCTCGGGCTCTTCAGCGGCCTGCCTCTGTGCGCTGCGACGCCACTTTGGGAGCAGCACCAGGAACGTTGCGAGCAGTACCAGCACGACCACCAGCGGCACCAGGTAGACGGTCAGGTCGAAACCCTTGGCGGCCGGTAGGCCGAGCACGGAAGCACCGTATTGAGCCACCAGGGCACGCTTGATCTGGGTTTCGTCGAGCCCCTGCTCGATCAGATGAGCGATGAAGGCGCGCTCGCGGTCGGCCTGAGGTGACTCGGCGACGTTCAACGGGATTTTGCAGGTCACGCACATCACCTGGCGGGTGATCTCCGGGAGAGTCGTCTTGGGCTGCCCGGCGCCGGCAGAACCCATCCCGAGGGCCGCCCCCGGGATCAGGGCGAAGATGCACAGGGCAAGCAGGCTCAGCCGTCTCATGTGGTGCGGGCGAGTGCCATGGCTTTGGCGATGAACTTCTGTTCGATCTCGCCTCGTTCGAGGGCCACGATATGACCGTCTCGGTCGACCAGGAAGCTCTCGGGGAGCTGGTCGGTCCCGTAGGCGTGGGCGAATCCGCCGCTGTCGCGCAGGTTCGGATATGTCAGGTGATGACTGGTCAGAAAGCTCAGCGAGTCGGGGGTCGTGTCCTCATAGGTGACGCCCAGAACTGTCGCGTTCATCTTGCGGAGCAGGGGCTGTGCGCGCTGGAGCAGGGGTGCCTCGGTCCGGCAGGGCGGACACCATGAGGCCCAGAAGTTGAGGATCACGACCTTCCCCTTGAGCGACGCCAGCGAGCTGAAGCCGTGACCGCCCAGGACGGGCAGCATCTGCGTGGCGCTGGGTGCCGCCGGGTGGCGGCCCTGGGCAACGAGGTCGTCGAGGGTCCGGTTGGCCGCCTGGTTCGAGATGCCGTAGATGAGCAGGCCGACGAGGCAAGCCCCGGCGATCGAGATCAGGATCGGCAGAGGGCGAAGTTTCACGGCTCTCAAGGGTAGAGGGCCGGCTGGAAGGGCGAGCCCGGCTCCACAGGGGGTTGATCTTCCGGTGGCCCGGATGCGAGCTATGCTCA
>CAZFGJ010000251.1:0-1788 GCA_964518445.1 uncultured Solirubrobacteraceae bacterium | reverse complement strand
TGAAAGATCAGCAGGGTCGTGCGGCCCTCTGCGATCCGGCGAAGCGAGTCGGCGATGCGCCCGGTGTTGCCGTCATCGAGATGCGCCGTCGGCTCGTCGAGGATCAGCAGGGGCGTGTCACGCAGCAGGGCTCTGGCGAGTGCCAGCCGCTGGCGCTGCCCGACGGAGAGCCGGCGCCCTCCCTCCCCGACCAGAGTCTCCATTCCCTCGGGCAGCTGCTCGACAAACTCCTCGGCGCCCGCGTCGGCAAGAGCCCGGCTCAGGCGCCGGTGATCGTGGGGGTCACTGCCGATCAGGAGGTTCTCCTCGACCGTGCCGGCGAACAGCTGAGGTCGCTGGGGTACCCAGGCGATCTGGCTGCGCCAGGCCTGAAGGTCCATCTCCCGCAGGTCCACCCCGCCACAACGCAGGGCGCCGGCCGTGGGGTCGGCCAGGCGCATCAGCAGGCGCGCGATCGTGCTCTTCCCGCAGCCGCTGGGGCCGAGGAGCGCCGTGATCTCGCCGGGCGGGAGCTCGAGATCGAGGTGCTCCAGAACCACCTCCGGCCGGCCCGGATAGGCGTAGCTGACTCCCTCGAGCACGATCGGCTGCCGGGATGGGTCCCCAGGCGGTCGTTCGGCGGGACGCCCGAGAGGGACGATGGCGGGGGGCTCATCGAGGGCCGCAAATATCCGCTCGGCGGCACCGGTGCCGTCGAGGGCGGCGTGAAACTGCTGGCCCACCTGGCGCAGTGGCCCGTAGAGCTCGGGGGCAAGTAGAAGAACGGTCAGGCCGGCCGTCAGCCCGAGGTGGCCGCCGGCGAGCTGGACGCCGATCGCCGCAGCGGCCATCGCGGTCCCGAGCATGGCGCATAGCTCGAGCACGAACGCGGACAGGAAGGCAACTCGAAGAGTGGCCATCGTCTCGGATCGGTAGCTCTCCCCCACCGCCGCGAGAGTCTCGGCCTGCGCATGCTCGCGCCCGTAGGCACGGAGCGTGGAGAGCCCCTTGACCACGTCCAGGAAATGGGCGCTCAGCAGCGCCAGGGCGCCCCATCTGCGTCCGGCCTGCTCGCGGGCGCCGCGCCCGACGAGGATCATGAAGACGATCAGGATGGGGATCGTCACGGCGAGGATCGCAGCCGCTATCGGGTCGACGACCGCAGCCCACCCAAGGACCGCCAGCGGGACGACCGTGGCGAGCACGAGCTGGGGCAGGTAGCCCGCGAAATACGCCTGGAGCGCGTCCACCCCCTGCACCGCCGCCGCGGCCAGCTCACCGGTCCGAAGCTCGGAGCCCCCGGCCACCGTCGAGTCACCGAGGACGTGCCCGGCAAGCCTGCGCCGCAGTTCGGACATCGCTCCGGCCGCCCCCAGCCGGGCGGAGAACTCGAAGCCCCCGGTGATCAGGGCCCTCACGAGAAGCACCGCCGCCAGGGCGAGCAGGCGGCCTTCGAGATCCCTCACCGAGGCGTGGTGAAAGGCAGCACTGTCGATGATCTCGGCCAGCAGCACCGCCTGGGCCACGATGACGAAGGCGCTGAGAACGCCGAGGCCGGAGGCGACAACGAGGTGGACCCGCGCCGCCCGGCTCTCGCGAAGCAGCCGCCGGTCCAGCGGGCCCGCCATGTCAGGCGGTGCTGGGCGGCTTGGCGACCGTGTCCGCTCCGCCGGCCCCATCACGGTGGCCGAGCGAGCCGAGCACAGCCACCGGCGTGGGTGTGCCCTCGAAGTCGTCGCGTCCGAGGCGATGACGAAAGACCCAGTACGTCCAGCCCTGGTAGAGCAGGACGATCGGGACGAAGATGAC
>CAZFGJ010000250.1:0-1989 GCA_964518445.1 uncultured Solirubrobacteraceae bacterium | reverse complement strand
GTCCATCTGGCGCTCGAGCTCCTCCAGCAGGATCCGCTCGTCCGCCTCGCCCACGAGAGGTGGCCCGCCGGCGTGGCCTGCCAGCGTCGGAGCGAGAACGTCGTTGTGACGTTCGAGACGCTCCAGCACGAGATCCCAGGTCCGCCAGGTATCGGTGAATCCGTGGATGCAGAGCATCGGCGGCCCGGAGCCGCCCCGATGAAACGGCGTGAAGAGTGACGGCACCGCCACGACGCTAGCGCGAGAAGCGCCCGTCCTCTTCCGCCTCGGCGAGTGCGCCCAGATTCATCAGCTGCCGGCGCATCATCACCAGATCACCCGGAGCCAGGACGAGCCCCTCGAGCCGGCTCAGGAGACCGCCCCTCGGGTGCTTGACGAGGACCTTGGCCACGAGACGGGAACGCCCTGGCCCGCGGTCGGTCACCCGGTAGGTGACCGCCACACGCCCGAAGATCCTCCCCTCGCTGAGCACCGTGATCGAGACGCCCGGCTCGAACTCGACCAGCCTGAAGATCAGCATCATCCGCTGTCCGACCTACAGTTGCTCCAGCCCGGGCGTGAGGGTGCGCGGGCTTCGCCTTCCGCCGTTGTCGATCAGGTCATAGCTGTAAGGGGCAACCCTCAGCTGGCAGAGCCAGCGGAACACCGTCTCGGAGCGGGCGGCGACATCCACCGCGCGGAAGAGCACCAGGTCAGGGTCGCCGACGAGCCGATCGCATGGAAACGGCTCTCCGCGCTCCAGCGGGGTCGATCCCCAGTCATCCACAAAACGTGGCCAGATCGTCATTCGCGCTCAGCCGAGGTCCGGGTCGCGTAGCGCTTCGAGAGTCGACGCGTAGAGGCGGCGCTTGATCGTCCCCAGGGTCGCCGGATCCTTTCCGGCCAGCGCGGAGGCACGCTCGATCGCCCGGTCAAGCACATCGCCCTCGGGCACGGCCTGATCGACGATCCCCGCCGCCGCAGCGTCCTGGCCACCGTAACGGCGGCCGGTGGTCATGGCCTCGTGCGCCACCGGAGCGGTCAGCCGCGAGGCGATCAGTGCGCTCATTCCGGGAGTGAAGGGAATGCCGATGTCCACCTCGGGAAGACAGAAGTAGCCGCGATCCGCTCGCATGATCCGCTCATCGTGGGCGAGCGCCAGCATGGCGCCGCCGGCGAAGGCATGGCCCTGGATTGCGGCCACCGTAGGCACCCCGGCCTCCAGCAGCCGAGCCAGGACACGATGCAGGCGGGCGACGAAGGCCATCACCCGATCCCCCTGGCCGCCCAACCACTCGAGGTCGAGGCCGTTCGACCAGACCTTCCCGCCGGCCCTGGTCACAAGGGCGCTCCGAGTCGCTGCTTCGACCTCATCCAGGCACGCCTCGACTCCGTCCAAGAAGTCGTCATTGAAGCGGTTCTCCCCGTCGCCGAGGCTGAGAACGAAGACGTCACCTTCTCGCTCGATGGATGGCAATCTCGACTCCCTTCTAGAGGATCGATTCTAGAAGGTACACTCTACAGACTGTGGCTCGCCGCGTGTTCTCCACCGATGCGATCCTCGACGCCGCTCGCGAGGTCGTGGTCGACCGCGGCCCGCGCGCCGCGACCGTCGAGGCCATCGCCACAGCCGCAGGGGTCCCCGTGGGCTCGATCTACCACCGGTTCAGCTCGATCGAGGAACTGCTTGCGCAACTGTGGCTGAGGGCTGTCCGCGCGAGCCAGGAAGCGGCACTGGCGGTGACGGCGGCGGCGGGCGAGCCGATGGGCGACGCCGAGCTCGTAGCCCTGGCGATGTATGACCACTGCCTGGCAAACCCATCGGACACCCTTCTGCTCGATGCTCTCTCCCGTGCCGAGCTGACAGCCCGCGCGGGCCCCGATCTGCGACGGGAGCTCGAGAGCGCCAACGACGAGATCGAACAGCGCATGGCCGAGTTCGCCCGCGCGGTGTTCGGGCGGGCCGATGCGAGAGCACGAGATCTGGTGGTGCTCGCACTGGTCGACCTC
>CAZFGJ010000249.1:0-2050 GCA_964518445.1 uncultured Solirubrobacteraceae bacterium | reverse complement strand
TGCTGCGCGACATGCTCGTTGCGCTGGGCCATCACCGGGCGACGCTCGTCGGGCACTCGCTCGGGGGTGGGATAGCAATGCAGTTCTCCTACCAGTTCCCCGAGATGGTCCAACGGCTTGTGCTCGTCTCGAGCGGGGGTCTGGGAAAAGAGGTGAACCCGGTCCTCCGCGCGGCGGCGCTCCCGGGGGCCGATCTCTTCATCGCTGCGACCGCCGGCCCCGGACGAGCGGTCGGCTCGACTCTTTCTCGTGGCCTCGGCATGCTCGGTCTGCGCGCGAACGCCGACGTGACCGAGATCGCGCGGGGCTATGCCTCGCTTGCCGACGGTGAGCGCCGGGCCGCGTTTCTCGGGACGGTCCGCGCGGTGATCGGCACAGGCGGGCAGAGTGTCCATGCGGGAGACCGCCTCTACCTGGCTCAGGCCGTGCCTGTCCTGATCATCTGGGGGAAGCGCGATTCGATCATTCCCGCCAGCCACGGGGAGAGCGCTCACGAGGCGATGCCTCACAGCGTGCTCGAGATCTTCGAGCACGTCGGCCACATGCCTCAGATCGAGGTCCCGGCGAAGTTCGTCGACGTGCTCTCCCGGTTTCTCGAAGCGACCGAGCCTGCGCATTGGGACACCGCGCAGTGGCGTGCCCGCATCTCCGTGGCCGACGACGGGTGAGGGACGGCAGCACCGCGACAGCGCCCCGCCAGCTGCTCCGCAGTGGCTCAGTTGGCGCTTGACTCCGCGAGCGGACGCCGGAAGGTTCAAGATCAGAGGAACAGAAGCGGAGCGCGCCGTCGCGTGAGGTGCCTCCCAACGCCCTCGACTGCAGGAGCAACCAATGGCCGACACGATCGAGCAGATCGACACAGAAGAGCGCACCGCAACGCGCATCCTCTCCAACTACGTCGGGGGAGCCTGGGTTGCACCGTCCGGCGGAGCGACGCTCAGTGATCGCGATCCTGCGACCGGCGAGATCCTCGCCGAGGTGCCCCTTTCAACGGCAGCAGAGCTTGACCGCGCAGTCGCGGCGGCTCGGGCGGCCCAGCCCGGCTGGCGGAGGACCTCCCCGATCCAGCGGATGAGAGCCGTGTTCAGGATCCGCGAGACGCTCCTTGCACACCAGGACGAGATCGCGGCGCTCGTCACTCGGGACATGGGCAAGACGCTGGACGACGCACGCGCGGAGGTCGGGCGCGGGATCGAGTCCTGCGAGGCGGCCTGCGGGGCCGTGCAGATGCTCAAGGGAGAGACTCTCGAGGGTGTTGGGACGGGCGTCGATGTCGAGTCGGTCCTTCAACCGGTGGGTGTCGTTGCGGCGATCACGCCGTTCAACTTCCCGGCCATGATCCCGCTCTGGTTTCTTCCCTTTGCGGTCGTCTGCGGCAACTCGTTCATCCTCAAGCCCTCGGAGCGCGACCCGCTTCCCTCCGAGCGGATCTTCGAGCTGCTCAGCGAGATCGACGAGCTGCCCGCCGGTGTGGTGAACCTCGTCCACGGTGGCCGTGAGGCCGTCAACGCGATTCTCGAGCATCCCGGCATCGATGCGATCTCGTTCGTCGGACAGGCCTCGACGGCGCGCTACGTGATGACCCGGGGCGTGGAACACGGTAAGCGCGTCCAGGCTCTGGGCGGCGCGAAGAACGCGATGGTGGTGATGCCCGATGCCGACCCCGCCCTGACCGCCTCGGGAGTCTGCTCGTCGGCGTTCGGAGCCGCCGGCCAGCGCTGTCTGGCGGGCTCCCTGGCGATCCTGGTCGGCTCGGAGGAGGAGCAGGAGCGGAGCCGCGGCCTGATAATCGAGGCTGCCGGCAACCTTCGCAGCGGAGCCGGCTCGGACCCCGCCACGGATGTCTGCCCCGTTGTTTCCAGCGAGACGCGCGATCACCTCGCCGAGGCGATCGCCGACGCCGGGGAGCGTGGGGTGAGCATCGCGCTCGACGGCCGCGGCGACCCCGGGCCGGGCGGCGCAAACCTGGGACCCACGATTCTCGAGGACCCTCCCGAGGACGATCCGGTCGTGAAGGAGATCACCTCGGTCATTCACGACATGAGCATAG
>CAZFGJ010000248.1:0-2203 GCA_964518445.1 uncultured Solirubrobacteraceae bacterium | reverse complement strand
GCTGGCGGGGCGCTATCCGCTGGGTCTTGCATCGTCGTCGAACAGGGGGACGATCGATCTGGTTCTCGAGCTGGCCGGCTGGAGCGCC
Organism: uncultured Solirubrobacteraceae bacterium; assembly: GCA_964518445.1. Taxonomy (GTDB): domain Bacteria; phylum Actinomycetota; class Thermoleophilia; order Solirubrobacterales; family Solirubrobacteraceae; genus Palsa-744. Next base: position 2,115 of record CAZFGJ010000248.1, on the reverse strand, counting down.
TGCTTCTCGGCCACGACGTCCTCGGAAGAGGTCGCTGCCGGCAAGCCCTCCCCGGATGTCTACCTGGAGACGGTGCGGCGCCTGGGGGTGGAGGCGGACTCCTGCGTGGCGATCGAGGACTCGGGAGCGGGTATCAGCTCGGCCGTGGCCGCGGGGCTGGCGGTGGTGGCGATTCCCAACCGGGCATACCCCCCGGATGGGAAGGTCCTGGCGAGGGCCGACCTTGTCCTCCGGTCGATCGAGGAGCTTGCGGCGGCGCTACCGTAGCGACCATGGATCTCTCGATCTTCTTTGCCGGCACGGGCGGATCGGTGCCCAGCTCGCGCCGGGGTCTCCCGGCGACGGTGATTCAGAGGGGAGGCGAGAAGCTGCTGTTCGACTGCGGCGAAGGAACGCAGCGACAGCTGATGCGCTCGATCGGCCTTCCCGACCTCGATGTGGTCTTCATCACGCACTTTCACGCCGACCACTGGCTGGGACTGCCGGGGATGCTGAAGTCGTTTGCCCTGCGTGACAGGGACAAGCCGCTGAGCGTCTACGGGCCTCCGGGGCTGAGGGACCTGATGGACACGATGATGGGGGTGATCGGCCGCCGGCTCCCCTACGGGTTGAGCATCCTCGAGCTGGAGCGCTGGGACGAGGTCGAGCGCGGCGGCTATCGAATCGCCTCGGTGCCGGTGAGCCATGGCGATCGTCCCGCCTACGGCTACGTCCTGCTCGAGGAGGATCGCCCCGGCGAATTCGATCCTGTGGCGGCTCAGCAGCTGGGCGTCACGCCGGGAGAGGACTTCGGGATCCTCCAGCGCGGCGGGATGGTCGGAGAGGTCCGGCCCGAGCAGGTCACCGGGCCGCCGCGTAAGGGTCGCAAGATCGTCATCTCGGGGGACACCTCACCGGCCGAGGCGCTGGTCGTGGCGGCGCATCAGGCCGACCTGTTGATCCACGAGGCGACCTTCCTGAGCGAGGAGTCCGCAAGGGCGGCCGAGACGTCCCACAGCACCGCCTCCCAGGCCGCCCAGGCGGCAAGGGACGCCGAGGTCCGCCTGCTCGCACTGACCCACATCTCAGGCCGCTACCACGGCGGCGAGCTGCGCGACGAGGCACGGGCGGTCTTCGAGGCGACAGAGGCGCCCCGCGACTTCGACACGATCGAGGTCCCCTTCCCGGAGCGGGGCGAGCCGGTGCTGGTTCGCTGGTCTGATCGCCGTACCCGGGAGCAGCCGGCGGGCGCCTCGGACGATGCGCCGTCGGAGGTTGTCGCGTCCCGGTGATACATTCCGCCTTGCTCCTTTAACCCGGTCCCGAGAGGCCAGGAAGGAAACGATGGAAAGCGACGAGAAGGTGGTTCTCCGAGAGGAGGACCTGCAGCGAGCCCTGACGAGAATCGCGCACGAGATCATCGAGCGCAACCCGGGTGATCGTGTCCCCGCCCTCGTTGGCATCCACCGTCGCGGCGCCTTCCTTGCACAGCGCCTTCACGCGCAGCTCGAGTCCCTGCTGGACGCCGAGGTGCCATTGGGCGACCTTGATATCGGCTTCTACAGGGACGATGTCTCCACCAGGCCGGACGCTCCGGTCCTGCACGCCTCGCACATCGACTTCGACATCACCCGGATGACCGTGGTGATCGTCGACGACGTCCTCTTCACGGGCCGGACGATCCGCGCGGCGATCGACGCCCTGTTCGACTATGGCCGCCCCGAGCGGGTCCAGCTGGCCGTCCTGGTCGACCGCGGTCACCGGGAGCTCCCGATCCGCCCGGACTATGTCGGCAAGAACCTGCCGACGTCGCGCTCGGAGCACGTGCACGTCCGACTGCGGGAGCTGGACGGCGTCGACGAGGTCGCGATCGCGGGTGGAGTCGGCGAGACCCTGAGCGGGGTTGGGGCATGAACCATCTGCTCTCGATCGAGGAACTGGACCGGGCGGCGATCGAACGGATCGTCAGCCAGGCCGAGCGCTTCGCCGAGGTCTCCGACCGTGAGATCAAGAAGGTTCCGGCACTGAGGGGCCGGATGGTCCTGAATCTCTTCTACGAGGCCTCGACCAGGACGAGGAGCTCCTTCGAGCTGGCCGCCAAGCGACTGTCGGCCGACGTCGTGAACTTCGCTGCCA
>CAZFGJ010000247.1:0-2253 GCA_964518445.1 uncultured Solirubrobacteraceae bacterium | reverse complement strand
CGGCGGTCCTGACCTTCTTCGCCGTGCGATCGGCAGGGCGGCCCCCCAGGCGCACGGCGAAGAAGGTCAGGACCGCCGCGATGACGTCTCCGCTGGACTCGATCCCGGCGGAGATCAGGCCTAGGCTGTTCGTTGCCAGGCCCACCCCCAGCTTGATCGCGACGAGCAGCGCCGCGACTCCGATCGAGACGATGGTCGTGCGCCGAGCTCCCCGGGCATCCTGCAGCGGCTCGGCGGTTTGCATCAGCTGAGACTAGATACTTCCCCGGAGGCGGCGGCCTCGATCGCCCGCGGGGTCCTCCCGGCGGCGTATCGTGAACACGTGACCCACGACCACGCAGGCCACTCGCACACAGCCGGGATAACCGACGAGGGACGACTGCTGCGGGCCCTCTGCCTGCTGGTGGGGCTGATGATCGGCGAGATCGTCGCGGGCATCCTTGCCAACTCCCTGGCCCTGCTCTCCGACTCGGCTCACATGCTCACCGACGCCGCCGCCATCGGCTTCTCGCTGGTGGCGCTGCGCCTGGCATCGCGGCCGGCCGGCGGCTCGATGACCTTCGGCTTCAAGCGCATGGAGATCCTCTCCGCCCAGGCAAACGGCGTGACGCTCCTGGTGCTTGCCGCCTTCATCGTCTACGAGGCCATCCACCGGCTGATCGAACCACCCCACGTCCGGGCCGGGCTGGTCCTGGTCGTGGCGATCATCGGCGCTCTTGTGAACCTTGCCGCCGCCATGACACTGGCGGGCGCGGAGCGGCGGAGTCTCAACATCGAGGGCAGCCTCCGCCACGTGGTCACCGACCTCTACGGCTTCATCGGCACGGCCGTCGCGGCGGGAGTGATCCTGCTGACGGGCTTCGAGCAGGCCGACCCGATCGTCTCGCTGCTGATCGCCGGGCTGATGATCCGCTCGGGCTACGCGCTGGTGAAGGCCTCGGCCCGCGTGTTCCTCGAGGCGGCGCCGGTCGATCTCGACCCCGATGCGATCGGGCGCTCGCTGGTCGAGGAGCCGGGCGTCATCGAGGTCCACGACCTTCATGTATGGGAGGTGACCAGCGGGTTTCCTGCCCTCTCGGCCCACATCCTGGTGAGCGCCCAGTGCGACTGCCACCGGGCTCGCCGGGCGATGGAGTCGATGCTCCACGAGCGTTTCGGCCTGGATCACACGACCCTCCAGGTCGATCACGTCGGGGGCGACCTGCTCGAGATCGAATCGCCCGCGGCCGCCGGGCCGGCGGGCTGAGGCTCAGCGGGTCTGCCCGGCGGGGCGGATCAGCAGCTCGTTGACCGCCACGTTCTCGGGAGCCCCGATCGCATAGAGGATCCCATCGGCGATGTCGCTCGCCTCGAGCGACTGGGCGCCGGCGAGCACGCCGGCGATCATCTGCTGAACCTCCGGGCGGTTGCGTTCGACGAGCTCCGTGGCGACGGCTCCCGGCTCGATCAGGGTCACTCGGATGCCCGCGGGGACGACTTCCTGGCGCAGCGCCTCGGAGAAGGCTCCGACGCCGAACTTGGTGAGGTTGTAAACAGCCGATCCTGGTCTTGCAAAGCGTCCCGCGACCGAGCTGACGTTGACGATGTGCCCCGAGCCCTGGGCGCGCATCAGCGGAAGGGCCGCGTGGGTGCAGTAAAGGACGCCGAAGACGTTTGCCTCGATCATCCGGCGCCACTCCTCGGTGGGCGCATTCTCCACCGGGCCGAGCAGCATCACGCCGGCGTTGTTGATCAGCACGTCGATCCTGCCCAGCTCGGCATTGCATCGCTCGATGAACGCCCCGGCCTGATCCTCCCTGCCCACATCGGTCGGAACGGCGATCGCTCGCCCGCCCTCTGAGCTGATCTGCCTGGCCAGCTCGTCGATCCGATCGACCCGCCGAGCGGCCAGGGCGACGGAGGCTCCGGACCGGGAGCAGGCCAGCGCGGTGGCCTCCCCGATCCCCGAGGATGCGCCGGTGACCGCCACCACCTTGCCCGTCAGGTCGATGCTCATTTGACGAGCTTATAAGTCTGCACTCAAACAACCGGAGGATCCCTCCGATGTCCTCAATAACCTCGCCGAACGCTTCTTTTGGCGCTCGCGCGGGTTTTAGCCTGCGATGAGGTGGGCACCCTAGAGTCAACCCACGTTGCAGGATGGTTTCCCGGGACGTCGAACGAGCCTCCCAGGGTCTCGCCGAACAGGATAATTGACAACGCAACTATTCCTGCGTATAATTCCGACTCCAAGCATCGGATTAGAAGGACGCC
>CAZFGJ010000246.1:0-2388 GCA_964518445.1 uncultured Solirubrobacteraceae bacterium | reverse complement strand
TCGGGCACCCACAAAAACACTCCACCCCCGGCCAAAATCACGCCCACACACCCGTGTTGGAGTGGGTGTGAGCCACAGCTCCTGAGGGGTGGCGCGGCGCCCCGGGTTTTCAGACTCCGGGCCGCCGCTCGGGTGCCGCTGCTGCGTAGGCTCTAGACGTTGCTACTCGCCCAGAAGTGGTCATCGATCGAGGAGCTGATCGCCGCCAACCCGGAGCTGCGGCTGGACCTCGGCTGCGGCTACGTCAAGCAACCGGGCCACGTCGGCCTGGATGATCTGCGCGGCGTGGCGAGCCTGTCGGGCCAGTTTCCCGGTGAGGAGAACGGGCCGGATGTCCTGCTGGACCTGAACGCTGACATCTATCCCTTTCCGGACGGCAGCGTCGCGGGCATCTCCTCACGTCACTTCCTCGAGCATTCCCTGCTCGACCACGTCTTCGACGAGAGTCACCGGCTCCTGCGGCCCGGTGGCTCGTTCGTGGCGGTGGTCCCATATGCCAACAGCGCCGACGGCATGGCGCCCGGCCATGGCGTGTTCCTTACGGAGCGCTGGTTCCGGCTCAACCGCCGGTTCAACGAACGCTTCGAGATCACCGGGATCACCTACCGCCAGAGCGAGGAGTGGGAGGCCTGGCCCTGGCTGCTGAGACGCCTGATCCCATTCGACTGGGCCCGGGTGCACCTCTTCAACGTCTGCAAGGAGATGCGGCTGGAGGCGGTGCGGCGGGCGTGAGGGACCTGCGCCGCGCCTACCGCCCCCAGCCTTCCCCTGGCTAGTTGAGGATTTTCGCCTTGGCGGCGGCGAACTCCTCGTCAGTGAGGACGCCCGACTCGTGCAGCTGGCCGAGTTCCTTGAGCTTCTCCATCGAGTTTTCTTCAGGCGGGGGCGGCGCGGCGGCCATCTGCTGCTGCTGGGCGGCCATCTTCTCTTCTTCCTGCCGGGCCCACCGGCCCTGCTGGCGATGCTGAACGGCGTTGGCGGTGCCCCCGGCGACAGCGCCGACGGCGGCTACACGGGCAACACGGCGAAGTAGTGGCATGGTGTTCTCTCTTTCTCCTTGGCTGCCGGCTAGGCGGCGTCGAGGGCTTGGATGGCGCCGATGATCTCCTGGGTCGGGACTCGCTGGAAGTCCAGCAGCCTGCCCCCGTTGCGGCGGACCGCGGCGGCGAAGGGTCCGGCCCAGGTGTTCTCGAAGCAGATCAGCACAGCCGCCTCGCCGGGCTCGAGCACCTCGCCCGCCAGGCTGGCGTCCTCATCGCCGAGCAGCCCGGTACGTGCCCCTTCGAACACGAGCAGGTCGTTCTCGCCGTCACCGTCGAGGTCGGCGATCTCGAGGCCCGAGACGGTGCCGTCGGCGTCCTTTTGGACGACCAGCACGTCTATGACCCTGACGATCCCCCGGTCCACGAGGTCCACGAACATCGGGATTGCCTCGCCGGTTCGCGGCGCATCCGCGGGAAAGCCAATCACGACGATGTCAATCGGGCCCAGCTCCAACTCCTCGCTGCTCAAGGCTCCTCCTCTGGTTTGCCTGCCGTCCTCCGAGGAATGCCGACTTTGTCGGCTCATCGGCGGTATTTCCGCGGAGTGTAGCTCTCGCCGGGCTGTCCAAGTGGCGTGCTCGGACGGGCACTCTTCCTATATTGCACCGGGCCAACGGACGGGGAGCAGCGGAGCCCCCCCCGGCTCCCCGTCCGTCAGGCCTCGGCGATCGAAGCTGATCTAGAAGATCACTCCGAAGCTCTGGGAGCCCACCGGCTCGAGGGGACGGGATGCGCAGGGACACGATCCATCGCGCCCCTGCGCCCCGCACAACACGCTCGGACCCTTGGAGGGGACGGATCCGTGCGCGACAGGAGGGGCGCAGGGAGAACGTTGCTCCCCTCCAGGTTTCGAGGAGCCACGCCGCTCAGCAGTGCGCAGGCGGACCCTCCGCCGCGCGGGGCGAAGAGTGGCATCGTCATGGTTTGAGCTCGGCCGCGTCATGGATGTAGCGCGGCTGACTTGCGAGATCTCAGCATTGGCCCCTCCGTCAAAGGCGCGCGAAACCCGCACGCCGAGACAGGGAGTGTCCATCGGGCATCCCCCCGCGTCCAATACAAGTTCGACCTGTTGGTATAGGCGCTACTTATTGGAAGATTTCAACCCTTCGCATGCGCCGCGGCGGCAGACGGGTTTTCACCGAGTCATGGGTGGAGAAACACGGATACCGGCTCTCCCCGCCGCGGCTTAGTCTGACCTCATGGAGGAGAACCGGACGGACATGGCATTGAGGTGGTCGGAGCTCGACGAGCAGATCCGATTCCCCCGGGTGCTCTGCGCTGTCGACGGGACCCCCGAGAGCTTCGCCGCCGTGTTCGACGGTCTCGTGCCGCCGCCGTTGGCGAT
>CAZFGJ010000245.1:0-2409 GCA_964518445.1 uncultured Solirubrobacteraceae bacterium | reverse complement strand
GGCCATGCACGAGTTGGTCGTGCCCAGGTCGATGCCAATTGTCTTGGCCATATTCTAAATGCTCCTTCGCTTACGCTTTACAAATCTAAGTGAGAGTATGGCAGATTTCCTGGGTCGCATCAACCCCGCTTTTGCAGGCAAATTCCACCCGCCTGCGGCTCCACCCCGATGCGCCCATCACCAATGCGCGGTACGGTCTGACGATGAACCTTCCCGGTGGTCTTCCTATGAAGCCCCGGATGAGGGGCGTGCTGCACGAGTGGGCGTTCTTCATCTCGCTGCCGCTCGGCCTGGCGCTGGTGGTCGCAGCCTCTGACGGCAAGGCGCGGGTGGCGGCATCGATCTACGCCGTCGCCGTCTCGGGCCTGCTGGGGACGAGCGCCCTCTACCACCGCCACAACTGGGGCCCCAAGGCACGCCGCTGGATGCGCCGCGCCGACCACTCGATGATCTTCGTGCTGATCGCCGGGACCTATACGCCGGTGGCGTTGATCGCGCTCAAAGGGACGTTGGCCACCACGATCCTGATCGTCCTCTGGTGCGGGGCGCTGGGCGGGGTCATCTTCAAGCTGCTCTGGATCGACGCGCCCAAGTGGCTCTTCGCGACCGTCTATGTCGTGCTGGGCCTCGTCACGGCGGCCGTCTTCGGCGAGCTCCCCGCCGCGATCGGCTGGCTGGGCGTGATCGGCCTGGCCCTGGGCGGGCTGCTCTATGTGATCGGCGCCGTCGTCTACGCGACCGGCAGGCCGAACCCCTGGCCCAAGGTCTTCGGCTACCACGAGGTCTTCCATGCGCTGGTGATCGTGGCGGCCGCTCTTCAGTACGCGGTGATCGCCTTCGCCGTGCTGCCTCGCGGCTGAGCGAGAAGGTCTAGGCGAACTCCTCGCGGCTGGGGCACATGCGCGCCAGGGCGCACTCGCCGCAGGCCGGCCGGCGGGCGTGGCAGGTGCGACGGCCGTGACGGAGCAGGTTGACGTGAAGCTCGAGCTCCTGCCCCGGCGGAGTCAGCGCGAGCATCTGGTCGTGCAGCTCCTCGAACGGGGCGCCGGGGCGCAGCAGATGCAGGCGCATTCCGACGCGCGAGACGTGGGTGTCGACGGGAACGTCGTGGAGGCCGTAGGCGAACAGCAGGACGCAGGCCGCCGTCTTTCGCCCGACGCCCGGCAGCGCCACGAGGTAGTCGCGGGCCTCGGCGACCGGCACCCTGGGAAGCCAGTCCAGCGAGAGCTCGTGGCCGGGGTCCCGCGGCTCTGCCGTGATCGCCCTGAGGATCTCCTGGATGCGGGCCGACTTCACCTTCGAGATGCCGCCGGGGCGAATCGCCTCCTCGACCTCTCCGAGCGGCGCGTCGCGCACCTCCTCCCAGGTGGGCAGGGCCCGGCGCAGTCGCAGGTAGGCGACGTCCCGGTTGCGGTCGTTGGTCGACTGCGAGAGGACCGTCAGGATCAGCTCCGCGATGGGGTGTCCGTGAGGGGTCATCAGCGGCGTGCCGTAGACCTCGCGCAGGCGGTCGCGCACCCGGAGCACCCGCTTGCGGTCGGGCGGCGTCCAGGCGAGCTTGGCCGTCCTGGGCGAGCGTTGTGCCTTCATCGGCGAACCGTACCCACCGGGGGTGGGCGGGAGCGGCAGGGCTATATCCTCGCCGCGTGCCCGTCCCGACAGATCACAACGACGTCATCCACTCCCCCGGGACGGTCCACGACGGACTGCCCCTGTTCTGGCGCAGCGCACCGGTCACGACGGGCGGCGCGACACCGCTCTACCTGCACGGTGTCCCGACGAACGCGGATGACTGGACCCCGTTCCTCGAACGGACCGGCGGCCTGGCCCCCGATCTGCCCGGCTTCGGACGCAGCGGCAAGCCGGGCACGCTGAAGTCGACGATCGAGGAGTACGCGGACTTCGTCGAAGGCTACGTCGAGCAGATGGAGCTCGACCAGGTCAGCCTGATCATGCACGACTGGGGCGGTGTGGGACTGGCCTTCGCACAGCGCCGGCCGGAGCTCGTCGAGCGTCTGGTGATCATCAACGCGGTCCCGTTCCTGCCGGGCTACCGCTGGCACAGGACAGCTCGCATCTGGCGGACTCCGGTGCTCGGCGAGTTCGCGATGGGGATGACCTTCCGCTCGATCACCAAGCTCGCCTCGCGCGAGGCCAACGTCACGAAGGGCCCGATGCCGGACGCATTCATCGACTCGGTGATGGACCACTACGACCAGGGAACCTCGCGGGCGATCCTGCGGCTCTACCGGTCCTCGCCACCGGACGTCCTCGCGGCCGCCGGCGAGCATCTCAACAGCCTCTCGATGCCCTCGCTGGTCCTCTGGGGCATGAAGGACCCCTACATCCCCGAGGGCTTCGGGCGTGAATACGCGCTGGCTCTTCCGGACGCCGAGCTCGTCGAGTACC
>CAZFGJ010000244.1:0-2451 GCA_964518445.1 uncultured Solirubrobacteraceae bacterium | reverse complement strand
ACGTGGACTCGATCGAGGGGCTCTCGCCGGCGATCTCGATCGACCAGAAGACGACATCGCGCAATCCCCGCTCGACCGTCGGCACGGTCACGGAGATCTACGACTATCTACGGCTGCTCTGGTCGCGTGTCGGCAAACCGCACTGCCCGATCTGCGGGCGCCCGATCGTGGGGCAGTCGGCCGAGCAGATCATCGACCAGGTCATGGAGCTGGCCGAGAAAACCCGTTTCATGGTCCTGGCCCCCGTCGTCAGGGGGCGCAAGGGCGAGTACGGCAAGCTGCTGGACGAGCTCAGGGCCGATGGCTTCGCCCGGGTGAAGATCGACGACCGCGTCCGCCTGCTCGAGGAATCGATCGTCCTGGACAAGCGCTACAAGCACGACATCTCCGTCGTGGTGGACCGCCTGGCGATGCGCCATGACGTGCGCAAGCGGCTGGCCGACTCGATCGAGACGGCCGTGGGGCTGGCCGATGGGCTGGTCGAGATCGAGATAGTCGGCTCCTCCAGTCGGGCGGCCTCCGCGGCGGTCGAGGAGGGCGGCGAGGACGGCGGTCATGGGGACGGCGAGAAGGGCCGCCACGCCACGGGCGCGAAGGGTGCGCGCGCCTCGGGTGCGCGGATCCTGCCGGGGATGGAGCCCGAGGAGGGGACGATCTTCACGTTCTCCGAGCGCTTCGCCTGTCCTGAGCACGGGCCCTCGCTGGTCGAGCTCGAGCCTCGGATCTTCTCGTTCAACTCGCCCCATGGCGCCTGCGATCGCTGCACCGGGCTGGGCTCGCAGATGGAAATCGATCCCGACCTGGTTGTCCCCGATCCGGCCCTGTCGATCAACGACGGGGCGCTTGCGCCCTGGGCCGGCACGGCCTCCAACTACTACGAGCAGCTGACCGAGGCGATCGCCGAGCAGTACGGCGTCGATCTGGATGAACCCTGGGAACAGCTGCCGCTGGAGCAGCGACAGCTGTTCCTGAACGGCACCGGAGGGGAGCCGATCCAGGTGACCTACCGGAACCGCTACGGCCGCAGGCGCTCCTACTCGACGCGGTTCGAGGGCATTGTGGCTAACCTCCAGCGCCGCTATCGCGAGACGGACTCCGACTGGACGCGAGAGAAGATCGAGGAGTTCATGTCACTCCGCGCCTGCACCGCCTGCGACGGGGCGCGGCTGCGGCCCGAGTCGCGTGCCGTGCTGGTCGGCGGGACTCGGATCGAGGACTTCTGCGCGCTGTCCGCCCGCAGGGCACTGGAGTGGCTCGAGGAGGTCGAGCTCTCAGAGACCGACCGTCATGTCGCCAGGCTGATCCTGCGAGAGATCTCCGAGCGTCTCCAGTTCCTGGAGAACGTGGGCATCGGCTACCTCTCGATGGAGCGGGCCGCCGCGACCCTCTCGGGCGGAGAGGCCCAGCGAATCCGTCTGGCCACCCAGATCGGCTCATCGCTGGTGGGTGTCCTCTACATCCTCGACGAGCCCTCGATCGGCCTTCATCAGCGGGACAACTCGAAGCTGATCACGACGCTCGAGCGGCTCCGCGACCTGGGCAACTCGGTGATCGTGGTCGAGCATGACGAGCAGACCATGCGGGCAGCCGACCATCTCCTCGACATGGGTCCCGGCGCCGGGGAGCACGGCGGCGAGGTCGTCGCGCAGGGCACCGCGGCCGAGGTCCAGAAGGTCCCCGGGTCGCTGACGGGGCAGTTCCTCTCAGGGGAGCGCTCGATCTCGGTGCCGGAGCGCCGCAGGACACCGACGGGCTACATCGAGATCGTGGGGGCCTCGCAGCACAACCTGCGCGACATCGACGTACACGTGCCGCTGGGAGTGCTGGCCTGCGTCACGGGCGTCTCGGGCTCTGGCAAGTCGACCCTGGTCAACGACGTCCTGTTCAAGGCGGTGGCCAACCGGCTGCATCGAGCTCGCAAGCGTCCCGGCGCCCACCGGGCGATGCACGGCCTCGAGCAGCTGGACAAGATCATCGCCGTCGACCAGTCGCCGATCGGCCGGACGCCGCGCTCGAACCCGGCCACCTACACGGGTCTCTTCGATGTCATCAGGGATCTCTTCTCCAAGACCCAGGAGGCGCGGGCGCGAGGCTACAAGCCGGGTCGGTTCAGCTTCAACGTGAAGGGCGGGCGCTGCGAGGTCTGCCGGGGCGACGGGCAGATCAAGATCGAGATGCACTTCCTGCCCGATGTCTATGTGCCCTGCGAACAGTGCCATGGCAAGCGCTACAACCGCGAGACGCTGGAGATCCGCTTCAAGGGCCGCTCGATCGCCGACGTCCTGGACATGCCTGTCGAGCAGGCCCTGGACTTCTTCGAGCACATCCCCAAGATCCGCCGCAGGCTCGAGACGCTACATGCGGTCGGGCTCGGCTACGTGCGCCTGGGACAGCCGGCCACTACGCTCTCGGGCGGCGAGGCTCAACGCGTGAAGCTGGCGACAGAGCTCT
>CAZFGJ010000243.1:0-2472 GCA_964518445.1 uncultured Solirubrobacteraceae bacterium | reverse complement strand
ACAGCCGGGCGACGGTCTCCTGCCCGACGTAACAGCCCTTGGTGAAGCTGACGGCGCGGTCGTTTAGCCCTGCCTCCTGGGGGATGACCGAGTCGTCCAGGTCGACCCCGTAGCGCGGGCGGCCGAGTTCGATCCGAAGGCATTCCACGGCGGGCTCCCCGACCGCGACGGCCCCGCGGTCGCGCAGGGCGCCGAGCAGTCTCGAGGTGTCCTCTGCAGCGCAGATCAGATCGACGCCCACGTCGGTGCGAACCGCCAGGACGTCCAGGCCGTCGAGGCTCAGCGGCGCGTTGCAGTGCTCGGCCGCGTCCAGGGACCGGGCGCCGGCGAGCTGAGCGGCGTCCGGGCCGATCAGAGACAGGAGACCGGTCTCGAGCGTCCGCTTGTGCAGCTCAACGTCATAGCCGACCTTGAACCGCCGGATCATGTCGAACAGGGCCTGGAGGGCCGAGCGCTCGGTGTCCAGAAGCAGTTCGAGGCCGCCGTCGTGACCGGCCAGAGCGAGGATCCGCAGGTCGCCCAGCATCTTGCCCTTATGGGTCAGGAATGCGGCATAGCGGCCTTCTCCGGGCTGCAGGTCAGCCAGCTCGTTGGTCACCTGGCCGTTGAGGAACTCGACGGCCCCCGAGCCGGTCAGGGCCAGCCTGCCCCGCTCGGAGCGGTCGATCACGCCGCAGCCCTGACGCAGTGCCAGATGCTCGGCCTGGGGCGTCTCTGTCGGAGCGGATGCCATTGATCCGAGAATAGCCGCGCTAGGCTTCCCGGCAATGGGCCTCGCAGAGAACTTCCAGCGAATCGTTGATTCGCTTCCGGAGGACTGGACGGACCTCGAGGTCGACATGCGGATCGCCGACGAGTCGCGCTACGTCGAAGCGTCCCTCTACCTTGCCACCTGCGGCGCCCGCCCCTACTCGCACAACGACTGGCACTGGCGGCTGCTGGTGGCTCACCGCTTCGGGCATGCCGCATCGGCCGAGACGGTTCACGGCGCACTGCGGCTGCTTGACGAAGCGGGAGTCGAGGGCGAGCTTGCCCTGCGCGAGACCCGCGCCGGGCGCGTCGAGGTGACCCAGATGTGGGGACGGCCCCAATCGGCACGTGAGGAGTTCCGCCGCCTGCGGGCTCAGTAGCGGTGGCCGCGGTCTTCGTTCTGAGCGCCGACCTGATGTTCGGCTCGCGGCTGCTCTCCTCGTTCACCGGGGCGGGGCATAAGGCGGAGCTGATCGGCAGCGAGGCGGCGCTGAGGGAGCGACTTTCAGGCCTGGCGCATGATCGGCCGGCCGTCCTGGTCGCGGACCTGACGGATGACCGCTTCGATGGCGCGGCGACACTCGAATCGCTTCGCGCCGAGAGCCTGCTCGGCTCGGTCAGGACCCTGGCCTTCTTCTCCCACGTGGATACCGTCGTGAGAGAGCGGGCTCAGAGATCGGGCTTCGACCTCGTGGTCCCGCGCTCCCGCATCGCCCGCGAAGCTCCTGCGCTCCTCGACGGTCTGCTGGCCGGCTGAGCAGCTCGTCCCGGGCGGGGAGCTTCAGGCTGATGCCTGTCGCGCCTCGCGCTGGATCAGGGGATGCGTCGGTGAGGCTCCCGGACCTGGCCGGCCGAGCGCATCGCGCACCTCGACTCGAGCCCCGCAGGCCTCGCAGATCCGGTGATCGTCGACCGCCCCGCCGCAGCCGCGGTGTTCGAGCAGGACGGGCGGACCCGCCGCGGGAGCCGCGTAGCGGTCGCCCCAGTGCATCAGCGAGACGATCGTGGGCCAGAGGTCCAGCCCCTTCTCGGTCAGCCTGTATTCGTAGCGGGGCGGGTGCTCCTGATAGAGCTGCTTCTCGATGACGCCCTGCTCCTGCAGTCTCATCAGGCGCGTCTGAAGGACGTTGCGGGCGATCCCCAGGTGGGCCTGGAGCTCGTCGAAGCGGCGGAGTCCCAGCATCACGTCGCGAATGATCAGCAGCGACCAGCGCTCGCCCACGACCTCGAGTGCGCCGGCGATGCTGCAGGTCTGGTTGGAGTAGTCGTTTCGAAGCACACCACCATCATATCCCCTTAGGGTTGCGTGATGCAACTCTATGGTGCTAGGGTGCGTTTCATGATGCAACGCAAATGGCGGGTCACGTTGATCGTGTGCGTTGGCGTGTTCATGTCGAGCCTCGACCTGTTCATCGTGAACATCGCCTTCCCCTCGATCGCCGGCTATTTCGGCGGGGCGTCCCTCGGCTCGCTCTCCTGGATCCTCAGCGGGTACGCGATCGTCTTCGCTGCGCTGCTCGTGCCGGCCGGGCGCTGGGCGGACGCCTTCGGGCGCAAGCGGGCCTTTCTGCTGGGCCTTGCAGTGTTCGTTGGTGCCAGCGCGGCCTGTGCGCTGGCACCGTCGGTCGGATTCCTGATCGGCGCGCGGATCGTCCAGGCAGCGGGTGGGGCGCTGATGCTCCCGACGTCCCTGGGCCTGATGCTGCCGGAGTTCGAGCCGCA
>CAZFGJ010000242.1:0-2494 GCA_964518445.1 uncultured Solirubrobacteraceae bacterium | reverse complement strand
ACGATTCGGACCGACAACGCGACGTTCGTCGTGCTGCTGATCGGCGTGATCGTGCTCGTCGGCGCGCTCACCTTCTTCCCCGCCCTGCTGCTCGGCCCGGTCGTCCAGGGCCTGACCTCGAACCTCTACTGAGATGAAGCGCGACATCATCACATCCGCGATCGCGATCATCGTCCTGACGGTGCTGCTCGGGCTCGTCTACCCGCTGCTCATCACGGGCGTTGGCCAGGTCGCCTTCCCGGGCAACGCCAACGGCCAGAAGATCTACGTCAAAGGCCGCCTGGTCGGCTCGAAGATCATCGGGCAGAGCTTCCAGAAGCCCGTTCTCGACAAGAACGGCAAGCCCAAGGAAGAAGAAGAAGAACTCGTCACCGAAGCCGACCCGACCTACTTCCAGAGCCGGCCCTCGGCCACCGAAGGCGGCGCCTACAACGCGGCCGCCAGCACGTTCTCCAACCGCGGCCCCAACCTCAAGCTGACGGCGGAAGCCGACGAAGAAAACATCAAGGCCTATCTGGCCCTCGAGAAGCCCTACGACCCGGGCCTGACGACGGCGGCGATCCCCGTCGACGCCGTCACCACCTCGGCCTCGAACCTGGACCCGCACATCTCGCAGGCCAACGCCTGGATCCAGGCCCACCGGATCGCGGCCGTCCGTCACCTGACGCTGGGAGCCGTCGACGGCCTGATCTCCAAGTACACGACGGGCCGTAGCCTCGGATTCCTGGGCGAGCCGGGGGTCAACGTGCTCCAGCTGAACCTCGCCCTAGACCGTCTCACCGGAGGAACACACTGATGTCCGCGCAGATGCCAGCAACCGGAGAGCGCCAGGCGATCTCCCTGTTCAAGGGAGAGATAGTCCGGCGCGCCCTGATCGACAGCTTCAAGAAGCTCGACCCGCGCGTGCAGCTGCGAAACCCGGTGATGTTCGTCGTCGAGATCGGCGCGCTGCTCACCACCATCACCTGGGTGATCCAGGCCACCGGCGGGAAGCCGCTGGGAGGCGGAAACGAGCCGGCCTGGTACACCTTCGTGATCGCCCTCTGGCTGTGGCTGACCGTCGTCTTCGCGAACATGGCCGAGGCCTTCGCCGAGGGTCGCGGACGCGCCCAGGCGGACACGCTGCGCTCGATGCGCAAGGAGACGGTCGCCAAACTGCGCGACGGCTCCATCAAGGCTGCCGCGGAGCTGACGCGGGGCGACATCGTGGTTGTGCCCGCCGGCGAGCTGATCCCCGGCGACGGGACGGTCATCGAGGGCATCGCAACGGTCGACGAGTCGGCCATCACGGGAGAGTCCGCGCCGGTGATCCGCGAGTCCGGCGGCGACCGCAGCGCCGTCACGGGGGGCACCCGCGTGACCTCGGATGAGATCGTCGTTGAAATCACCCAGGAGCCCGGTCAGTCGTTCCTCGACCGGATGATCGCCCTGGTCGAGGGCGCCGCCAGGCGCAAGACCCCCAACGAGATCGCCCTGGGCATCCTGCTGGCCGCCCTGACCCTGATCTTCCTGATCGTCGTCGCGACGCTGCGACCCTTCGCTCTCTTCTCGGGCACCTCGATCTCCGAGACGACTCTGATCGCGCTCCTGGTGGCGCTGATCCCGACCACGATCGGGGCGCTGCTCTCGGCGATCGGCATCGCCGGCATGGACCGTCTGGTCAGGCGCAACGTCCTGGCCCTCTCGGGACGCGCCGTAGAGGCCTCGGGAGACATCGACGTGCTGCTGCTGGACAAGACCGGGACGATCACCATCGGCAACCGGCTTGCCTCCGAATTCGTCCCCATGCCCGGGGTCCCCGAGGCCGAGCTCGCCGAGGCGGCACAGCTCTCATCGCTTGCCGATGAGACGCCCGAGGGACGCTCGATCGTCGTGCTGGCCAAGAAGTACGGCATCAGAGAGCACGACATGGCGGCCCTCAATGCCGAGTTCGTTCCCTTCACGGCCCAGACCCGGATGAGCGGCGTCGACCTCGACGGGCACCAGCTGCGCAAGGGCGCGGGAGACTCGATCATCAAGTTCGTCTCCGATGAAGGCGGCTCGCCCCCGCCGGAGCTGCAGGTCGAGCTCGACCGGATCGCCCGCGAGGGTGGCACCCCGCTCGCCGTCTCACGGGACAGCCAGGTGCTCGGTGTCGTCTACCTCAAGGACACCATCAAGGAGGGCATGTCGGCCCGCTTCGACCAGCTGCGGGCGATGGGCATCAAGACGGTCATGGTGACCGGTGACAACCGCCTGACGGCAGCCAAGATCGCCGAGGAGGCCGGCGTCGATGACTTCCTCTCCGAAGCGACCCCCGAGCGAAAGCTCGCCCTGATCCGCGAACAGCAGGAGGACGGCCGCCTTGTCGCCATGACAGGGGACGGCACCAACGACGCCCCCGCGCTGGCTCAGGCCGACGTGGGCGTGGCGATGAACACCGGCACCCAGGCGGCACGCGAGGCCGGGAACATGGTCGACCTCGACTCCAACCCGACGAAGCTGATCGAGATCG
>CAZFGJ010000241.1:0-2544 GCA_964518445.1 uncultured Solirubrobacteraceae bacterium | reverse complement strand
GTCCAGCAGCCCGACCCCCTCGATCTCCTCGGCGTCCAGCGTGTAGGAGAAGCCCAGAAGCTGGTAGCCGCCGCAGACGCCCAGCACCAGGGCACCGCGCTCCGCGGCGGAGTGCAGAGCGTCCCGCTTGTTCGACAGCAGGTCCTCGGCGCAGAGACGCTGATCGCGGTCCTGGCCGCCACCCATGTAGTAGAGGTCATGAGCTCCCGCATCCAGTTCCTCGCCCAGCCCGCTGGCGGCCAGCTCGAAGCCGATCCCCCTCCATGAGCAGCGCCGCTCCAGCACGATCAGGTTGCCCCGGTCGGCATAGATGTTCATCAGGTCCGGATAGAGCGCGCAGACGCGCAGCCGCAGATCAGACACGGAGAACCACCACCTCGCTGCCCGAGTGCTCCTCGGTCTCGCCGATCGTCACCGCCGGCTCCACCGTCCAGCCGGCCTCGAGAGCCTCCTGCTGCAGCTGCCCTGGGGTGACCTGCTCGAGCTCGATCACATCCAGTTCGGGCTCGTAGGGCGAGTCGCCCTCGTCGGGCTCGATGAAGCGCTCCCGTTCGATCCGGATGAAGGAGTCGGCGATCGCGACCCGGATCGCACGGCTCACGTAGCGCTGCCGGCCGATTGCCACGTGCTCGGGGGTCGGGCCGAGACCTCCGCCGCGGGTGTCGAAGTTGTCCACATCGGTCACGATCGCCAGTGCCAGCCGGGCGCCGGGGCGAAGGTGGGCACGGGCACAATCGAGCAGGCTGCGGCGCTCGTCTACCCCGCGGAGCAGCTGCAGCGTCTGCATCGGTACGAGCGCCAGGTCGTGGACGGGCCCGTCGAGCTGAAAGCTCCTCGCGTCGCCCTTGAACGTCTCGATCGGCAGTTCCCCGGCGCGTTCGGCCAGGGCTCCCAGCAGCTCGCCATCGATATCGAGGGCGCTCACTCGGTGCCCTGCCCGCGCCAGCTCGAGCGACACCCGGCCGGTTCCCGCACCGATGTCCAGCACGCGGGCCGGTTGCCCCGGCGAGGATGCCTTAGCGGCCAGTTTCAGCCAGAGGGGGATGTCGGCCCGGTAGGCGCCGCACTCCAGGTCGTGCCACACGACCACGGCGGGCACGGGACGGTCGGTCGGGGGAGCGCTCATGTCCATGCGCTGCCGGCCTCTCCCCGCGCCACGAGCAGCTCTCTCAGTGCCAGCATGGCCGTGTAGGTGGGCAGGGCGTAGAGGGGGCGGCCCGAGTCGCCGGCGAGGACTGCCTGCGCCAGGGCGCCCTCGAGATCCTCCTGAATATGGATCCGGCTTCCCTCGACTCCCGCGTACTTGAACCGGGCCGCCAGGTCGGCTGCCCGGGAGCCACTGCACAGGACGCTTCCGACGCGGCCGGCCAGCAGCTCGAAGTCGGCGTCCCAGATCCAGGAGACGTCACGGCCGTCGGCGATCTGATCGTTGAGGACGCCCAGGAGGTCGTGCTCGCCCGGCTCAAGGGCCAGGGTCCGGAGCACCTCGTTGGCGCCGGCAGGGTTCTTGACCAGCATGATCCTCAGCTCGCGGGTCGCGCCGGGAGTCGCCCTTGCACCCGAGCGATCCAGGGAGACCGCGACGCTCTCGGCTCGGCCGAATGCCGGCTGTGTCTCCTGCAGCCCCTCGACGATCTTCGCCAGGGGTATCTCCAGGGTCACCGCCAGGGCCGCCGCGGCCAGGGCGTTGTAGATGTTGTAGAGGCCCGGCAGAGCGAGCTGCACCTCCGCGCTCCCCGCGGGGGTTCGCAGCGTGAACGAGGCCGCCCGGACACCTTCCAGGCGGACGTTCTCAGCCGTCACCTCGGGCACCGGCCGCTCCCGGCCGCAGTTGGGGCAGTGGTAGTGGCCAAGATGCCCCAGGTAGACCGCATCGAAGATGTATGGCGCCCCGCAGTTGCGGCAGTGCTTGGCATCGGCTGCGTGGGCTATGCCGGCGAGCGCAAGAGAATCGTCCTCGACACCGAAGTAGAGGGTCCCCGGGCGCTCCCGCCCAAGATCGGCGATCAGCGGGTCATCGGCATTCAGGACTGCCGCCGCGTTGCTGGAGGACAGCACGTGCTGCCAGCTGTCGGCGATCGCCTCGAGCTCCCCGTAGCGGTCCAGCTGGTCTCGGAACAGGTTGCCCAGCAGTATCGCCCGAGGCTGGAGCTCCCGCGCCAGCTGGGCCAGCCAGAGCTCGTCGACCTCGAACAGCCCGAGCTCTCCGTCGATCCCCTCACCGGAGCGGGCGGCGGCGAGGAGGGTTGTCGCAATGCCACCGGCCATGTTCGCCCCGGCGCGGTTGTGGACCAGCGTGTGCCCCTCGCCGGTAAGAATCCCGGCGGCCATGGCGGCGGTGGTGGTCTTGCCGTTGGTAGCGGATACGAGGACGCTGCCCTCGCTCAGGCGCCCGCCGAGGGCCCCGATCGCCGAGGGCTCCAGACGCATCAGAACCTTGCCCGGGAGGCTGGTCGCCCCGGAGCCGCTGAATCTGGACAGCGTCGCGACGCCGCGGGCGAGCGCGAGCTTTGCCGTCAGGCCGCGTGACATCAGCCGTCTGTG
>CAZFGJ010000240.1:0-2569 GCA_964518445.1 uncultured Solirubrobacteraceae bacterium | reverse complement strand
GGCCTCAACGTCCGCCACGCCGACGAGCAGCTGCGCGGCACGATCGCCCTGCCCAACGGCCTGGGCAAGGACGTCAAAGTGGCCGTCTTCGCTCAGGGCGACAAGGTCCGCGAGGCCGAAGAGGCCGGCGCCGACGTCGTCGGCGGTGACGATCTGGCGAAACGGATCGAGGAGGGCTTCGACGACTTCGACGTGGCAATCGCGACGCCCGACATGATGTCGGTGGTCGGTCGCCTTGGCCGTCTGCTGGGTCCCTCCGGCAAGATGCCGAACCCGAAAGTCGGAACCGTGACGATGGACGTCGGCAAAGCTGTCGAGGAGTCCAAGTCGGGCAAGGTCGAGTACCGCACAGACCGCACGGCGATTGTCCACCTGGTCATCGGCAAGGCGAGCTTTGACGAGCAGAAGCTGCTCGAGAACTACGCGGCGGTCATCGAAGAGATGATCCGAGCCAAGCCGTCGGCCGCGAAAGGCCGCTACCTGCGTTCGATCACCGTCACATCCACGATGGGGCCGGGCGTCAAGGTCGATCCCAGCCGGACCAAAGAAATCCTCGGGGAGGCGTCAGCAGCGGCCGTTGCCGCCTAGCCCGCCTCCCGACAGGCCACCAGAGACCCCCGGCGGCTGACGCTTAAGACCGGGACAGGAGCCCAGCATGAATCGCGACCAGAAGGCCGCGGCGATCGCAGAGATCGCCACCCACATAGACGAGTCCGAGGCGATCTTCGCCGTTGACTATCGAGGCATCACCGTCTCTCAGGTTGCTGAGCTTCGCTCGAAGCTGCGCGAGGCCGACGCGACCTTCAAGGTCGTCAAGAACTCGCTGACCGAACGAGCCGCCGACCAGGTGGGCGCCGAGCCGCTGAAGGAATACCTGAGCGGGCCGACGGCGCTGACATTCGTCCGCGGCGACGTGGCGCTGGCCGCCAAGGCGGTTGCGGACTACGCCCGGGCCACCCAGCTGCTGCCCTTCAAGGGCGGCCTGATGGCCGGCCAGGAGATTGACGTGGAGCAGATCCGCTCGCTCTCCCGCCTCCCGTCGCGCGAAGTGCTCTACGGGCAGCTCGTGGGAATCGTGGCCTCGCCCGTCAGTGGCCTGGTCAGGACGCTGAACGCACTGATCAGTGGCCTCGCCGTCGCACTGGGCCAGGTCAACCAGAAGAAGGAGTCGGGCGAGCTCCCCGCCGGTGACGCACCTGCCGCCGAGGAGCCTGCAGCCGAGGAGCCTGCAGCCGAGGAGCCTGTCGCCGAGGCCGCGCCTGAGGCGCCGGCCGAGGAGGAGGCCCCCGAGGCGAGCGACGAGACAGCCGCGGAGGAGACAGCCGCGGAGGAGCCGGCCACGGAGCAGACGGACGGGGAGCCAGAGGCTGCGGCCGAGGCACCCGCGCAGGACCAGACTGAGCCGGATCAGCCGGCGCAAGAGGACGACAAACAGGCGGACGTCTCGGCCGAGACCGAGGACGCCGAGACGAACCCCACCAAGGAGGACTGAACCACCATGGCAACCAGCACACAGGATTGGATCGAGGAGCTGAAGGGCATCTCCGTGCTCGAGCTCGCTGAGCGCATCAAGGCGCTCGAGGAGGAGTTCGGCGTCTCCGCAGCAGCGGTCGCCGCTCCGGCGGCGGCTCCGGCGGGCGGCGGCGGCGACGCCGGCGGCGCAGACGAGGAAGCCTCGAGCACGGTTGACGTGATCCTGGCCAGCGCGGGCGACAAGAAGATCCAGGTCATCAAGGTCGTGCGTGCCGCGACCGGCCTCGGTCTGAAAGAGGCCAAGGCGCTCGTCGACGAGGCTCCCAAGCCCGTCAAGGAGGGCGTTGAGCGCGAGGAGGCCGACAAGCTCAAGCAGGAACTTGAGGAGGCCGGCGCCGGGGTGGAGCTCAAGTAGCTTCGCCTCACCTGTGCCGCAAGGCACACGACTTGCAGCTATGCGGCCCGCCAACCCGGCGGGCCGCTTGCGTTAACGGGAGGGGGTGCTGCGAGGGGGTCACCGCCGGCGCGCCTGGCTCGTCGCATCCCTGCAATTGCAGGCGTCTTTATGCAGGCTTCACAAACTTTGCCCGTTTTCCGGTAAAGTGCCCGCCGCTGGTCAATAGTCGCAGCCGTCCCTGCAGCATGGCACCGCGCCACATACGCGGATGTCGAGGACGGGGTCCGTGAGTACTGGCTGCCCTTAGGGGCGTCGATAGCCTGTGCTATCTTTGCTGGTCGCGCTTCGGCGCCCTCCTCTGCCCGTGTATCGCCCTCCGAAGGAGTCATTTCTTGGCTGCTGCAGATGCTCTCCGGACGCGCCGTTCCTTTGCGCGTCTGAACACGACTGTTGACGTACCGAACCTCATTGACATTCAGCGCCGCTCGTTCGAGTGGCTGACGGACCCCGCCAAGGGCGGGCTGCGCGAGACGATCGACGACATCTCGCCCATCGAGGACTACACGGGCAACCTGGCCGTGCAGTTCGGTGAGTTCACCTTCGACGAACCGGTCGCCTCGCTCGATCAGTGCCGCGAGAAGGATCTGACCTACGCCCGTCCGCTGACGGTGACGGTCGCCTTCATCAACCGCGAGACCG
>CAZFGJ010000239.1:1874-2587 GCA_964518445.1 uncultured Solirubrobacteraceae bacterium | reverse complement strand
GGAACCACGTCACGGTCAGCAACTCGAAGTTCTACGGCAACTCGATCTATGACGTGTTCATCCAGGCCAACAGCGGCGGCTCGCCGAACAATGTGACGTTGCGCGGGAACTGGATGGCCGACGCGGTCGATAACTCCGCTGCGAATGGGCACCCGGTGGGCTACAGCAACGGGATCGTGTTCGGCAGCGAGATCTCCTCGAACCTGTCGGTGATCGCGAACCATTTCAACGGGGTCGTGAACATCAACGACGATGGCAGCATCTCCAACTACACGGGCACGAGCATGCAATACAACTTCGGCTCGATGGCCTACGCGGGCTACCCCTGCGGGACCGCTCTGAAAGGCGTCGCCTGGACGAGCAACGTGTGGAGCAACGACAAATGCGGCTCCAGCGACGTCAACCTCGCAGGCACACTCCCATACCTCAACCACAACAACGACAACACCCTCAACTACACACTCACCGGCACCTACACAAACTGGCCAACCGGCTGAGCTCTCCCGAGCCCTGCCCGGCGGCGATGCGCTAGCCGGGCAGGCGCAGGATGGTGAACCCCTGCGAGGGGTTGGTGCCGCCCACCGGCGAGCTGGTCGAGCCCACGACTATCGGAGCCGGCGAGCCGCTGCGGAGATAGGCGCCGATCTTCGCGTCGTAGTCCACTCCGAAGGTCGGGGTTCCCCAGTCGGAGAAGTCACGGGCGCCGATCACCC
>CAZFGJ010000239.1:0-1864 GCA_964518445.1 uncultured Solirubrobacteraceae bacterium | reverse complement strand
CGACTTGCTCAGGCCGGGTAGCACCGAGAGCTCGCGCAGGGCGGGACGGCGGTCGGACATGAAATAGAGGCCGCCGTCCAGCGGCGCCGCCAGGATTCTGTCTCCCGGTCGGGTGAGCGCGTCGATCCTGTCAACGGCGCTCTGAAGGGCCGGCGCGCTGGCGGCGCTCGTCAGAAATGTTCCCCGCGGAGTATGGACCGGCGTGTTGTCGTGCCGGTAGAGGCCGCCCAGAGCGTAGGCGGCCATGCCGATGGCGATCAGGCCGAGCACCGCGACGACGGGAGTCGCCGCCTGCGGGCGACGTTCGGCGAGCCGCACATGCAGGATCCCCAGAAGCAGGACAAGTGGTGCCGCGTAGTAGGCGGCGTAGGAGCCGTAGGTGGTGAACTCGTTGTATGCCCGCAGCCCCAAGCCGGCGGCCGCGACCACCAGCGCAAGATCGGCCGGCCACGAACGCCCGAGGGGCGAGCTCTCCCTCCGGATCAGCCGTAGGGCCGCGTAGGCCGCGCAGGCCAGGCCGAGGGCCGGCAGCCAGCTCATCCCCAGCATCAGGTGGCGGCCCTCCTGCTCGATCGCGTGGCGCTGATCGGCGAGAATGCCGGTGGCCCGCAGGGCCCCGTCGAGCAGGGCGATCGCGAGGATCGCGACGAGCAGCGGCCAGAGACCCAGCAGGCGTGAGAAGCCGCTACGCGCCCGCCAGCGCTCGACGCTCGCGACGAGCCCGGCCAGAAGGCCGATGTATATCCCCGCACGTGCGAGCAGCCCGAGTGCGCTGGAGACGGTGAAGGGCATCCAGGTGCTCTCGGTTTTGGCGCCGACTTTGATGAAGGTGACCGGCCAGAGGTTTTCGGTGACGAGCACATGCACGCCGACCCGGGCAGCGAACAGACCGAGGACGAGCGCCGGGATGGCGATCGCCGGAAGGGCCAGTCGCCAGGTGGCCGAGATCGCCTTCGAGCGACCTTCGATTCTCCACCGCGCGATCACAAATGCAGCCAGTGCGCCTATCGCCACCGCTAGGAACTCAGGTCGTGTCAGCGCAATCAGGCCGGCTGCAACACCTGCGAGGGTGACGCGCTCCCGTGTCAGGGCAAGGAGCATCAGCAGCAGGAGCAGGATGGCGAAGGTCGCCGAGTTGGTGTGGGGGAGAACGAAGTTGAAGGCGGTGCCGGAGAATCCGATCGCCAGGAGGATCGCCGTCGAAAGACCCGCCGCAAGCGTCGAGAGCCACTGCCTGGAAAGCGCGTAGAACGCCCCGAGGATTGCCGCCGCCTGAAGCAGGCCGAAGGCGTAGAGGGTCGTGAAGCTGGTTCCGGCGACCTTGAAGGCGAGGGCCAGCGAGTAGAGCCCCAGCGGGCCGTAGTAGTAGCGGACGTCCTGATAGACGACGGCCCCGTGCTTTACGAGATCGGCTGTCGTCATCTCGGCGCCTGCGTCGAGCTCGGGCACTCCCCATCGCTGCCAGCTGAAGGCAGCCATCACCGCGAAGAAGAGCCCCAGGATCGCGACCATCGTCCTGTCGCTCGGAGCCGTCAAGCGGCCGTGCGCCGGTGCGGGGAGCTCCTCAGCGTCGTGAGGGGCGCTGCGCGGCGTGGATTGGAGCGTGGCGCTCACGCCGTCGCGGGTCGCACGACGACGGCCCGCAACAGCATCTCCAGCTGAGGCCGGGCGACAAGGCGCAGCCCGGCCACGTAGAGCAGGGTGCCCACGACGCCTGCCAGCAGCGCCTGGCCGATCCCCGAGGGCAGAGCCGACGCGGCAAGCCATCCGATTCCGAAGGAGCCGCCGGCGAGCCCGAGGAAGCGCAGCGCGTCTCCTCCGAGCTCGCGTCCCAGCTCCCAGGCGTAGGAGCGTCCGGCTGCCG
>CAZFGJ010000238.1:0-2610 GCA_964518445.1 uncultured Solirubrobacteraceae bacterium | reverse complement strand
CACGGTCGATCGCGGCGTCCTTCCGCGGCCTCGGAGGCACCGCCGGGGGGGGCTTCAGCGTCCACGTCCGCCACATTGAAGGCCAGACGATCGACGGCGAAAAGGGACTGACGACGGTCATCGCCGAGCGGCCCGGGTCGACCAGCGAGACGCCCGTCCTGATCGTGGCCCACCGCGACGCCGCCTCGCCGGGCTCGGCGGCAGAGCTCTCGGGCACCGCCGCGCTGCTCGAGCTGGCCCGGGTGTTCGCCGCCCGGGAGGCCAAGCGGACGATCGTGCTGGTCTCGACCAGCGGCGGCAGCGGCGGGAACGCGGGCGCCCAGGAGCTCGCCTCGAGCCTTGCCTCGGCGGGGATCCACGGCCCGTTCGATGCGGCCATCGTCCTCGGTGACCTCGCCTCGTTCCGCGCCCGTCGCCCCTTCGTCGTGCCCTACTCGGACGCCTTCGGGTCGGCTCCCCTGGCGCTGCAGCGGACGGTCGCCCAGGCCATCAAGGGAGAGTCCGGCTGGGACCCCGGATCACCCAGCGCACTGGGCCAGCTGGCCCACCTGATGTTTCCCATGGCCGTGGGCGAGCAGGGCGTCCTGAACGCCCAGGGGCTTCCGGCCGTGCTGGTCCAGGCCACCAGCGAACGCGGTCCCACCCCGGCGGCGAAGGTCAGCATGGAAAGACTGGAAGGCCTCGGCCGGGCGGTCCTCAACTCGGTCGATGCCATCGACACGGCTCCCGACGTCTCCCACACCCCCCAGACCGGTCTGCTGCTGCAGCGAAAGACGATGCCCGAGTGGGCCCTCAGGCTGCTCCTCGGGACGCTGCTGCTCCCCCCGCTCGTCGCCGGAGCCGACGGCCTGGCCCGCCTGCGCCGCCGCCGCGAGCCGGTCGGCCGCTGGACCCTCTGGACACTGACCCTTTCGCTGCCCTTCCTGTCGTGTGCCGTGCTCTGCTGGCTTCTGGGCCAGCTGGGAATCATCGGCGCGGCCCCCTCGGTTCCCGTCCCTCCGCGCTCGATGCCCTTCGACGCGGCCGCCGGAACCACAGTCGCGGTGGTCGGGCTGACCTTTGTCCTCGCATGGCTTCTCTGGGGGGTCCTCCTGCGGCGGGCAGGGCTTCCGGGGCGCCCCGACCCGGAGGTCGCCGGCCTCCCGATCGTCCTCATCCTCACCGGCCTGGGGATCCTGGTCTGGCTTCTCAACCCCTACACGGCGCTGCTGCTCCTGCCGGCGATGCACCTCTGGCTGCTCCTCGCGGCGCCCGAGCTGCGGCCCAGGCGCCCCTGGGCGCTCGCTCTGGTGCTCGTGGCGCTGGTGCCTCTGATCCTGCTGATCGCCTTCTACTCCCGCCAGCTGGGTATGGGCGTCGGCGGAGTCGCCTGGGGCGCCGTTCTGCTGGTCGCCGGAGGGCACATAGGCCTCGGTTCGGCCGTCCTCTGGAGCCTGGGCTTGGGCTGTGCAGCCGGAGCCGCCCTGTTGGCCGTCCTCGCGCCGGCTGCCCCGATGCCGCAGAATTCCGACGGCGTCGAGGTGACCATCCGCGGGCCGATGTCCTACGCCGGACCGGGATCGCTCGGGGGCACCGAGTCGGCTCTGCGACGATAGGAAGCTGTGGCCGACTATCCCGCCACGATCACCACGCGAGCGCCCGGACCGGCGCCGGCGCGTGAGCCGGCCCCGAGGGCGCCACGGCGACGCTCCTCGATTGCTGTGCGCCTGGCGGCGGTGATGCTGATCTTCCTCGGCGGGCTGGCCCTGGCGGATGGGGCGGTCACGCTGCTCTGGCAGGAGCCGATCTCAGCCCTGATCGCGAAAATCCATCAGGGAGAACTGAGCAGCGATCTAGCCCGCGAGGAACACGCCGTCCCCTCGGCCTACGAGCGCCAGGCCCTGGCGGGCCTTGCCACCGAGCGGCGGAGGATCTCCTTCCTCGCCGGCGATCTGGAACGCCATGCCGGCAATGGCAGCGCGGTGGGTCGGATCGTCATCCCCAAGATCGGCGCCTCGTTCGTGGTCGTCAAGGGGACCGACACGGGCGACCTCGAGAGCGGCCCCGGCATCTACTCGGAAACGCCATTCCCGGGCGGCGGGCGAACAACCCTGATCGCGGGGCACCGAACGACCTTCCTGGCGCCATTCCGCCACATTGACGCGCTCGTTCCCGGCTCGAAGATCCAGCTGCGGATGCCCTACGCGCACTTCACCTACACGGTAATCGGCCACCGGATCGTCCAGCCGCAGAACGTCCGCGCCGCGGTGGCCAGCTTCGGCTACCAGCGGCTCGTCCTGTCGGCCTGCACACCGTTGTTCAGCGCGGCCAAACGCCTGCTCGTCTATGCCCGCCTGACCCGGACGGTCCCGGTCGGCGCGGCGCGGCTGCTCACCGGTGGGGTGGTGGCGAAACCGATCGAGTCGCCCATCCACAAATCCCCGCCGCGGGCTCTACCACCGGTGCTCGAATCCCTCGATCCGCAGCACGTCACCCCGGTCGCCCAATAGCGTCGCCCCCGGCTCGCCGTCGGCGACCTCGCCGATCCAGGTAAGCCTCACGAGCCCCTCCAGCGCCGACTCGATGGCCGCCCGGGCTCCGGGCGGCGCGCAGAAGCAGAGCTCGTAGTCT
>CAZFGJ010000237.1:0-2754 GCA_964518445.1 uncultured Solirubrobacteraceae bacterium | reverse complement strand
CGTGATCCACCTCGAGCTCAACCGGATCGCCTCCCACCTGATCTGGCTCGGCACGGGCGCCCTGGACCTGGGAGCCGTCTCGATCTTCCTCTACTGCCTGCGCGAGCGGGAGAAGATCCTCGACCTGTTCGAGATGTCATCGGGCGCCCGGATGCACACCCGCTACTTCCAGGTGGGCGGCGTCATCGAGGACATACCGACCGGCTTCGCCTCCAAGCTGCGCGAGTTCATCAAGGTGATGCCCGAGCGGGCGGACGAGTACGGGGCGATCCTCAACTCCAACGAGATCGTTCTTCAGCGCCTGCGCAACACGGGGATCGTCCCGGTCGAGACCCTTCTGGGCCTCGGGGTCACCGGCCCCCTGCTGCGCGCCGCCGGCAACCCGTGGGATCTGCGCAAGGCGGACCCCTACAGCTCGTATGACGACTTCGAGTTCAAGATCCCCGTCGGTGAAGTAGGCGACAACTACGACCGCTTCGCCTGCCGCCTTGCCGAGATCTACGAGTCGGTGAAGATCCTGGAGCAGGCGCTGGACGGGCTTCCCGAGGGTCCCCACATGACCGAGGACCGCAAGATCGCGCTGCCGCCCCGCCACGAGCTGGCCACCTCCATGGAGGCGCTGATCCACCACTTCAAGCTCGTCACCGAGGGCTTCCGCGTGCCCCCCGGAGAGATCTACTACCCGATCGAGTCGCCCCGCGGGGAGCTGGGCTGCTTCGTCCGCTCGGACGGCAGCTCGAAGCCCGCCCGGGTCCACATGCGCGACCCCAGCTTCGTGAACCTCCAGGCGCTCGCGCCGATGGCCAAGGGCTCCTACATCGCCGACATGATCGCCGCGACGGCGATGCTCGACCCGATTCTGGGAGGCATCGACCGATGAGCCCCCTCGGATGGGACGCGCCGGCGGACCTCGAGAAGGACCCCGCACCCGTTCCGGACCTCGAGTCATCCTCGGTCTCGCCGGAGCTCCGCGCCGAGATCGAGGGTCACATGGCCAACTACCCCGAGCGCCGCTCGGCGGCCCTGCCGGCTCTCGCCGCGGCCCAGCGGGTGCACGGCTGGTGCTCCCCCGAGGCGATCGAGCAGGTCGCCGCCGTCATGCGCCTGACCCCCGCCTACCTGGAGTCGGTGGCCAGCTTCTACGACATGCTCGAGACCAGCCCCGTGGGACGCCACAGCGTCTATGTCTGCACGAACATCTCCTGCTCCCTGCGCGGCGCGGACGAGCTGTATGAGGCGATGCTGATCGCCGGTGCGGACGGCGTCGACGGGGAACCGATCAACGTCAGAGCCTTCGAGTGTCTCGGCGCATGCGACATGGCGCCCATGGCCTCTGTCGACGGCGTCTACGTCGGGCCGCTGAGCGTCGAGGACGCCCCGACGGTGATCGAGGACATCCGCGCCGGGCGCCCGGTGCTCCCGGATCGCCAGCTCGCCAGACGGCCGGTGGCGGACCCCCACGCCAACACCCGCGACTTCGCGGCAAACGAGGAGGAGGGGTCCTGATGGCCGCCCCCTCCGAGAGCCCGCTGCTCCTGTTCAGGGACATCGACGAGCCTGGCCTCCACACGCGCGAGGTCTACGAACGCCGCGGCGGCTACGACTCGCTGCGAAAGGCGCTGGCGACGACGCCCGCCGAGGTGCTCGAACAGCTCAAAGCCTCCGGTCTGCGCGGACGCGGAGGCGCCGGCTTCGCAATGGGCACGAAGGTCTCGTTCCTCCCCAAGGGAGCGATGGACAAGTACCTGGTCTGCAACGCCGACGAGTCGGAGCCCGGGACCTTCAAGGACCGCGAACTGATGCAGAAGACGCCCCACATGCTGATCGAGGGGCTGATCATCGCCTCCTACGCGGCGGGCGCCAACCGGTCCTTTATCTACATCAGGGGCGAGTACGTGCTGCAGGCCGACGCGCTCGACGCGGCCCTGCAGGAAGCCCGTGATGCCGGCTACATCGGCGAGGACATCCTCGGCTCGGGCCACTCGCTCTCACTTGTCGTCCACCGCGGCGCCGGCGCCTACATCTGCGGCGAGGAGACCGGCCTGCTCGACTCGCTCGAAGGTAAGCGCGGCAACCCCCGTCTGAAGCCGCCCTTCCCGGCCAACCAGGGCCTCTACCAGGGCCCCACCCTGATCAACAATGTCGAGACGCTCTCGACCGTGCCGGCGATCATCCGCATGGGCGGCGAGGAGTACGCCAAGCTCGGCGTGGAGACCTCGACGGGAACCAAGCTCGTATCGGTCTCCGGCCACGTTCAGCGGCCGGGCAACTACGAGATCGAGCTGGGTATCCCGGCGCGGGAGATCATCTACGGCCTCGCCGGGGGTCCGCCCGAAGGCCGCGCCGTCAAGTGCTGGTTCCCCGGCGGCTCCTCCTCCCCGGTGCTGAAGGCCGAGGACCTGGACCTCCCCTACGACTTCGACTCGCTGGGCAAAGCCGGCTCGATGCTCGGCTCGGGGGCGATCATCGTCGTCGATGACACCACGCCGATCCTGAACGTGGCCCTGAAGACGGCCAAGTTCTACCGCCACGAGTCCTGCGGAAAGTGCACCCCCTGCCGCGAGGGCACCAACTGGACGGTCAAGATGCTCGAGCGGATCGAGCTGGGCGAGGCCACACCGATGGACCTCGAGATCATGGCCTCGGTCCAGGAGCACATCATCGGGAACTGCCTGTGCGTGCTGGGCGACGCGATGGCCATGCCGATCGGCTCGATGATCGCCAAGTTCAAAGACGAGTTCGAAGAGCACATCG
>CAZFGJ010000236.1:0-2802 GCA_964518445.1 uncultured Solirubrobacteraceae bacterium | reverse complement strand
GGGCGTCCGCGTCGCGGCCGAGACGGCGCAGCAGCTCCGCCCGAGTCGAATGGAGATGGTGATAGTCCTCGAGCTCGAGCCCCTCGATCGCCTCCAGTCCCGCAGCCGGGCCCTCTGACTCGGCCAGCGCGACGGCCCTGTTGAGCTGCACGACAGGCGAACCGGTCAGCTCTGCCAGCTCGGCGTAGAGGAGCGCGATCCGCTTCCAGTCGCTGGCCTCGGCCACGTGCAGGCGGGCGATGGCCGCCTGCAGCAGATAGGGCCCCCGCCCGTGAAGGGCAAAGGCGCGTCCAAGCGCTACCCGCCCGGCTTCGATCTTGGAGTGGTCCCAGAGCGAGCGGTCCTGGTCGGCGAGGAGAACCAGTTCGCCATCGCACATCCTTGCGTCACGGCGCGAGTCGACCAGCAGCATCAGGGCCAGCAGGCCCTGAACCTCAGACTCCTCGGGCATCAGCTCCGCGAGCGCCACACCCAGCCTGATCGCCTCCATGGCGAGATCCCCCCGGCCCTCGTAGCCCTCGTTGAAGATCAGGTAGACGACGGCGAGGACGGCCGTAAGGCGTTCCGGCAGGACCTCCGGTGAGGGGATGCGGAAGGTGATCCCGGCCTCCCTGATCTTCCGCTTGGCCCGCACCAGCCGTTGCGCCATTGTCGGCTCGGCAACGAGGAAGGCGCGGGCGATCTCCTCCGTGCTCAGCCCGCCGAGAGAGCGGAGTATCAGTGCTACCTGGGCGTCGAGGCCCAGCGCCGGATGGGCGCAGGTGAAGATCAGCTCGAGCCGTTCGTCGGGGAAGCTCTGCTCCTCGATCTCGTCCACCGTCGTCTCCTCGATCTCGAGCCGCCTGGACTTCTCCGCGAGGGTCCGCTCTCGCCTGATGCGGTCGATCGCACGGTTGCGGGCCGTCACGATCAGCCAGCCCCGGGGATTTGCCGGGATGCCCTCTGACGGCCAGCGTTCCGCCGCGACGGCGAACGCTTCCTGGGCGGCCTCCTCGGCGCGGTCGAAGTCGCCGAGAAAGCCGACCAGGGCTGCCAGGACGCGGCCCCACTCTGCTCTGAAGACCTCCTCGATCAGCGCTCGACCAGCGGCCGGATCTCGACCGCTCCTCCGAGCCGCGCGGCGGGAATCCGGGCGGCCAACTCGATTGCGGCATCGAGGTCGTCGGCTTCGAAGAGGTAGTAGCCGCCGAGGGCCTCCTTCGTCTCGGCGAAGGGGCCATCCGTCGTCAGCGTCCGCCCATCCTGCACGCGGATTGTCGTGGCCGTGCCGGGGTCCTGAAGCTGCGCGCCGCCGGTCACGCCGGGGGCACTGGAGATCGCAAAGTACTCGGCCGTGACGGCCTGCTGCTCGGGCTCGGCGAGGGCTTCCCAGGCCTCCATGGAAGGACCGCTGTAGATCTGGATCAGGTATTGCATCTGCTGCTCCTTTTCAGAGTATTGATGCCCTTTTGACGAACGGGGATGCACCGACTCGACACTTCGCCGCACATATGTGTTCTTCGATATATAAGGATATGATTGTCCGCGATGCAGAGCGCCTTCGAGATCGTCGCCGAGCCTGCACGCCGGGCGATACTGGATGAGCTGCGCTCCGGGCCCCTCCCCGTCGGGGACCTCTCCCGCCTGACGGGCCTCAGCCAGCCCAACACCTCGCGCCATCTGCGAATCATGAGAGATGCGGGAGTCGTCTCGTCGCGGGCGGCGGGGCAGCGCCGGGTCTACGAGCTGCGCCCCGAGGGGCTTGCCGAGCTCGCCGGGTGGCTGACTCCCTACGTGCTGATGCTGCAGCGAAGCCACTCGCGCTAACCTCAAAATCCGTAGTCAAACGGGGGCGAGAATGAACGAGCCGGACACGCAGGACACAGAGCGCCGACACGGCGACGTGCTGACCGAGATCTCCGATGGTCTGGTCGGTCTGCTGAAGGAGTTCTACGGCCAGGGCCCGACCAGGACGAAGACCTATTACCAGGACGACCTGGTCGTCTGTCTGCTTCGCGGGGGGTTCTCGCGGGTCGAGAGGACGCTGCTCGAGGGTGGCCGCGGGGACGCGGTCATCCAGCAGCGCATGGAGTTCCAGGAGGTCATGCGCGCTCGGTTTGTCGAGGTGGTCGAGCATGCCACGAGCCGGAGCGTGATCGGTTTCATGAGCGGGAACCAGCAGCATCCGGATCTCATGTGTGAGGTGTTCATCCTCGACCCGACAGACCTGATCGACGCGCACGAGCTCCCCGCCGGTCCTCAGGCCGCACCGCCCGCACCCTGACGGCGCCCGGGCCGCGCGTATTCCCGCCCGTTGAGTCGGTGCTACTCTCAACGCAGGAGGGCATTAGTGGGGTCGACCCGACCGGTCGGCAACATGAGCTGACTTCCGGCTGATCACTCAAGCGGTGAGGAGCTGGAATGCACGTCCCCCCTTTGAACTCAAGCAGCGGAAGCATTCTGGCGGAGTCCTTCGCCTGCAGCTGGAGTTCCGGAGCCAACGCCTCCTGGGTTCATCTCGCCGGTGAGCTGGACCTCGCCGGCGCGCCGCTCCTCGAGAGCACACTGGACGAAGCGCAGAAAAACACCAGCCTCGTCGTGCTGGACCCGCGCGAACTCACGTTCATCGATTGCGCCGGAATCCACACAATCCTCCGCAGCGCCACTCGCGCTCGGCGGGAAGGGGGCTGGCTGATGCTGATGGTCGCCTCGCCGGTGGTCGAGCGCATGCTCGCCCTCACGGGCCGCCAGGACCTGGTGACGATTTTCGATCTCGATCTCGAGTTCTTACCGCCCCTGCCAGTAGAGAGGACCAGCCAGGGC
>CAZFGJ010000235.1:0-2861 GCA_964518445.1 uncultured Solirubrobacteraceae bacterium | reverse complement strand
GGTAGCGGTTGGTGATCGGCATCCGCCGGTCGCGCCCGAAGGCACGGGCGGAGATCTTGATCCCGGGAGGAGCCTGGCGGCGCTTGTACTCGGCCAGGTCGACCAGCCGGATCGCGTGGTCCACATCCTCTGCGGGCAGGCCCTGTGCGATCAGCTGCTCGCGGCTCATGTCCAGCTCGACATAGCCCTCGAGGATCCTGTCGAGGATCTCATAGGGCGGCAGCGAGTCCTCATCGCGCTGGTCCGGTCGAAGCTCGGCCGAGGGCGCACGATCGATGATGGACGCGGGGATCGGCGCCTCGCTGCGCGCGGCTCCCGTCGTCGGATCGCTGGCCCCGGCGCCCTCGTTACGCCAGACGCAGAGGCGGTAGACGATCGTCTTTGGCACGTCCTTGATGACCGCGAAGCCACCGGCCAGATCGCCGTAGAGGGTCGTGTAGCCCACCGACATCTCCGACTTGTTCCCCGTCGTCAGGACCAGCCAGCCGAACTTGTTCGACAGCGCCATCAGCAGGTTCCCGCGAATCCGCGCCTGAAGGTTCTCCTCGGTCAGGTCGGGCTCGCGCCCGGAGAAGGACCCGGCCAGGGTGGCCGTGTAGGCGTCCATCGCGTCGGCGATCGGAAGCTCGTGGACCTCGACGCCGAGCGCGGCGGCCAGATCACGGGCATCCTGCTGGGTCTCCCCGGAGGAGTAGGGGGAGGGCATGATCGTCACCGAGACACGCTCGGCCCCCAGCGCGTCGGCCGCCAGGCAGGCGACGAGCGCGGAGTCGATCCCGCCGGAGAGCCCCAGCACGACATGACGGAAGCCGTTCTTCTCGACGTAGTCGTGAAGACCCAGCGTCAGGGCCGCATAGACCTCGGCCTCGACCGGTGCCAGCGCAGGGGCCAGCGAGGGGGTCACGGCGCCCGTCCTCGCAGTGTCTGCAGGCGCGATGGCGGGGAGGACGGTCACGGGGCTCGGAGCGCGGCGGGCCGCCGGGCGGTGGCTGGCGTCACGCAGCCTCGCGGCGGCTGCCGCGGCGATGTCCAAGTCGGCAACCAGCAGCTCCTCACGGAACTGCGCAGCACGGGCGATCGTGGCGCCGTTGTGGTCGATCACGCAGGAGTGCCCGTCGAAGACGAGCTCGTCCTGGCCGCCGACGAGGCCGCAGAAGGCAACGCAGGCGAGGTTGTCCCGGGCACGCTGGGCGAACATCCGCTCGCGCTCGGCCCCCTTTCCGGCGTGGTAGGGAGAGGCTGAGATGTTCATGATCAACCCCGCTCCCGCCAACGCCTCCTCGCTCGCAGGCGGGCCGGGCTCCCAGATGTCCTCGCAGACCGTCAGGCCGACGCGCGCGGAGCCGATGTCGATCACGGCGCCCGGCTGGCCGGCCTGGAAGTAGCGCTGCTCGTCGAAGACGCCATAGTTGGGCAGGTAGACCTTGCGGTAGATCGCATGGACCGCGCCGCCTGCGAGGACGGCGGCCGAGTTGAAGACGTCCTCGGCCCGCTCGGGGAAGCCGACGACCGCGACGATGCCCTGTGACTCGCCGGCGAGCTCATCCAGGGCGCAGCGGGCGTCGGCCAGGAAGTGCTCCTTGAGCAGGAGATCCTCGGGCGGGTATCCAGTCAGCGCCAGCTCTCCGAAGAGCACCAGATCCGCTCCGGCCTTCCGGGCTTCGCGGATGCCGTCGGAGATGCGCCGGGCATTGCCCGCGACGTCGCCCACGGTGGCGTTCATCTGGCAGAGGGCGAGTCGCGTAGCCCGATCGTATCCACGGTGCTCCGGCGCCCACTAGCCCGGAGGGTAGCTCTGTTCACCTCGACGACCTGGAGTACGCCGGGATGCTGCGCCCGCGAAACGCTAACGCAAACGGATGAGTGTCAGTCGGCGACTCTAACCGCGATCGAGACGGTGGGAATCGAACCACGCAATGTCAACCCCCCGTGAGGGTGCGTCGCCGTCGAGCGCTCATGGCAGCCTTCGGCGCTCGGGTCGGAGCTAAGCGTCGAGTCTCGTCTCACAAACATGTGTGGTACGTCCGGGTCCACGAGATCCTCCGGCCGGTCGTTGTTGTGGCCGTTATCCGGAGTGTGTAGGCCCCCTTCGGCCGGCCCTTCAGATCAACTCTCACATGCGATCGGGAGCCCGTCACGACGGCTATCGCGTGACCGTTGATCGCCGCTCTGACCCGGCGGTAGCGAAGCTGTTTGATCTGTGGCACGTGGACCACGAAGTCGCGGCCGCTGACGCACGGGATATGAGACGGAGCGGTGACGACACCACCCGTTCCGGGCTTGGGTGTTGGGGTCGGTGGCGGCTGTTCGGGGTCCACCACAGGACAGGGCGCCGTGTAGGTCTCCGTGACCTCCTGCGGGCCAAGGCCACCGAAAGCCGCGAAATAGATTTCGGCCGTGAACGGTAGGCCGCCACTGGGGCAGGCGCTCGGCAGACGGGCATAGTAGGTCACTTCCCCCGCGTTCTCGTAGGCCGACCCAATCGTCATCGAGAGTTCGTGGGTCGAGGCGTACTGCGCGCCGGGCACGGTTTCGACGGGCGGGATTTCCGAGATCAGCTCGTTGCTATAGAGACCGCCCGCGCTGATGTAGTGAGCCGTCGAGATGGCTTCCATGATCGCCGGTTCGTGGCCAAAGGTAAAGAACTCAAGGCCACCGCCCGGGGCGTAGAACGATTCGATCGTGCCTCCCTCGGGCACGATTTTACTGCCGAAGGGGACCTCGTCCGCGAATCGCCCGACGGGACCCGCCTGCGAGCCTTCGGGGCAGGCTTTCGGCCCTGGGCCAATCGGTTCGAGCGTCGAGACGGGGCAGGTAGGAAATCCCGCCGGGTGCAGCAGGAGGCCGCTCGGCAGGTAGAG
>CAZFGJ010000234.1:0-2914 GCA_964518445.1 uncultured Solirubrobacteraceae bacterium | reverse complement strand
CCGATGCTGTTCAGCGCCGGGGCCGACATCAAGGCCTTCACGACGATGGACGAGGCGGGGGGGCGCAAGCTGATCGACGAGGCCCACGCGCTGTTCCGCGAACTCGGCTCGGAGGGGATCGCGACGATCGCCGCGGTCAACGGGCTTGCCTACGGTGGCGGCTGCGAGCTCGCGATGGCATGCGACGTGCGGATCGCCGCCCGTGCAGCCCTGTTCGGGCAGCCCGAGATCAAGCTGGGGATCATCCCCGGCTTCGGCGGCACGCAGCGCCTGCCCCGGCTTGTGGGAACCAACAAGGCTCTCGAGATGAACCTCGTGGGGGACCCCGTCATGGCCGAGGAAGCCTTCGAGCTGGGCCTTGTGAACCGGCTGGTCGAGGATCACGAACTGCTCGACACGGCTCTGATGTGGGCCCGCAAGCTCGCCGCACAGGCGCCCCTGGCACTGGCCCAGATCAAGCAGGTCTCTGCCAACGGGGACCTCGACGAGGGCATCGAGGCCGAGAAGCAGGGCTTCGCCTCGGCCTTCGCCAGCGCGGACGCCAAGGAGGGCATCTCGGCCTTCCTGGGCAAACGAGCCCCTCGGTTCACGGGCAGCTGACCTGCGATGGCCCTGCCCGAGGCGCCAACCGAGAAGGCGTCGTCATCGACGGTGGAGCTGGCCCGCCTTGCGGAGCTGATCCGCGGGGCCGGCTCGGTCGTGGCCCTGACGGGCGCCGGCATCTCCGTGCCGTCGGGGATCCCGGACTTCCGTACACCCCGCACTGGGCTGTGGGAGAACGTCGACCCGATGGAGGTCGCGCACATCGACGCCTTCCACGAGGACCCCGTCCGGTTCTGGAGCTTCTACGGGGAGCGCTTCGCCTCGCTCGAGGGAAAGCTCCCGAACGGCGCCCACGGGGTCCTGGCCCGTATGGAGGAGATGGGCGTCCTGGACGGGGTCATCACCCAGAACATCGACATGCTCCACCGCCGGGCGGGCACCCGCGAGCTTGTCGAGGTTCACGGCACGATCGCGACCTGCTCGTGCCTCTCATGTCCCGGCCGTGTCGAGCTCGCAGAGGTGCGCGCCCGCCAGGCCGCGGCGGAGGACGGCGTGCCCCGCTGCGAGCACTGCGCGGCGCCGCTGAAGCCCGACGTCGTCCTGTTCGGCGAGTTCCTCGACCCGGTTGCGCTCGCTCGCGCCAAGGCCCTCTGCGACGGAGCCGACCTGCTGCTCTGCATCGGCTCCTCGCTTGAGGTTCACCCGGTCGCCGGCCTGCCGATGGCGACGCTCCAGCACGGCGGCGCGCTGGCGATCCTCACTCAGGGCTCGACGCCGCTGGACGAGCTTGCGACCGTGCGCCTGCGCGGCGACGTGGTGGCCGAGCTGAACGGATTGCTGGCCGCGATCTGAGTGGCTCTCGGCCCGGATTGCATCCGGAGCCGATCACAAATAGGATCGCTCGATTCCGGTGAATGGATTCGCTGACAGCGGGGGTGGGATCGGCGTGAGCGAGTCGCGCGATGGACGGCGCACGCCGCATCGCCTCCTGTGGCTCATCCTGCCCGTGATCATGTTCGCGGCGACGATGGCAATCGCCGTCGGTTCGGCTGCCGCGGCCGCGACACTCGAAGGCACCTGGGAAATCCCCACCGACCCCACGAACGCGCCCGCGGGCTGCTCGGGCTTCGGTGGCCCCGAATGCACAGCCATCTACGTCGGAAACGACAAGCTCGAAATGACAGCCGGCGGGCCGGGGTTCACGGGCGCGATGAAAAGCGGCGGCGCAACGGTCGGCTCGATCTCGGCAGTCGAAGAAGCGGCGGGCAAAGTGCGCATCTTCGTGACCGGCTTAGGCGCCTATCTCTTCAACAACTACGAATTCATCGGCACCCTCGCGCCTGACGGCAACACGATGGGCGGGGCCTGCCCGCCCGAATTCGCCGCCGCGTGCTTTCACTGGAGCAACGGAGGAGAAAGCCGGCGATATGCCTGGGATGCCGTACGGGTCGGGGCGCTCGCGCCGTCCACGACAACGGTGGAATGTCCCAGCTCCGGAGCGGGGAAATTCCAGTGCTCGGTCGTCGTCACGGGCAGCGCCGAAGGGAAAGTGCCGACGGGGACGGTCTCATTCGGCGCGGCGGAAGGCACGTTTGTCCCGCCCAGCTGCACGCTTTCACCGGTGATCGGCGGAGTGGGATGCTCGTCCCAGTTCACGCTGCCGCCGTCTGCCAAAGGCCCGATCAAAGTCACGGCGAGCTACGGCGGGGACAAAGTCTTCGCGGCCAGCAAAGGGGAATTCGCGATCGTCAGCTCCGTGTCGATCGGCGATGTCAACGTGCTGGAGCCCAACAAGGGGACGAGCACCGCCAATTTCCCTGTCACGCTGAGTGCGGCTTCCGCCGGCACGGTGACCGTGCACTACAAAACCCTTGACGGCAAAGGGGCGACGGGCGCCATCGCGGGGCATGATTACGAAGCGGCTTCGGGGACCGTGACATTCAGCCCCGGGGAAACATCGAAGACGATTCCGGTGACGATCAAGGCCGCGGCTGTCAAGGGGAGGCACAGCTTCACGGTCAGCCTCTCCGAACCGGTGGGGACGGAAATCTCGTCGGGGACTGCCACCGGGACGATCATCGGGCCGAGTCCGATGGTGGTGACGATCGCCGTTCCCGCAGACATCGACATCGAAGAGACCGAGGCGGGCGCGGTGCCGCAGAACATCCCGGTGACGGTGACGGTCAAGAACAGGGGTCTGCAGCCGATCGAAAACGTGACGGTTCCCAACCCGCTGACGATCGGCTGGCACGGTCCGGCTCCGATCAATGCGCTGCCGATCAGGCAGGTCGAAGGCCCCTCGGCGGGGGGCAAACCGGTCTCGCCGAACGTGGGGACGCTCGCGCCTGGTGCCCAGTCGCACCCTGTGCCA
>CAZFGJ010000233.1:0-2967 GCA_964518445.1 uncultured Solirubrobacteraceae bacterium | reverse complement strand
ACCAACCCGATCGCCTCGATCTTCGCCTGGACCCGCGGTCTCTCGGCTCGCGGGCGGATGGACGAGACCCCCGAGGTGAGCGCCTTCGCCGAGACGCTCGAGCGTGTCTGCATCGAGACGGTCGAAGCTGGGAGCATGACGAAGGACCTCGCTCTGCTCGTCGGCCCTGAGCAGCCATGGCAGACGACCGAGGAGTTCCTCGCGTCGATCGACGAGAACCTTCGCAGCGCGGCCGCCTGAGACGCGGCCGGAGCACAATCCGAAACCAAACGCCAGACCCTCAGGAGATGAAATACCCGTGAGCAATCCCGTACGCGTAACTGTGACCGGCGCCGCCGGCCAGATCGGCTACAGCCTCGTCTTCCGCATTGCCAGCGGAGCGCTGCTGGGCCCCGACCAGCCGGTGGACCTGCGCCTGCTCGAGATCCCTCAGGCGATGGGCGCGCTGGACGGCGTGGCGATGGAGCTCATCGACTGCTCCTTCCCGCTGCTGGCCGGACTCGACCTTCACGACAACCCCGATGAGGCCTTCGACGGTGTCAACGTGGCGCTGCTGGTCGGCTCGCGTCCGCGCACCAAGGGCATGGAGCGGGCCGAGCTGCTGTCGGCCAACGGTGCCATCTTCACCGTTCAGGGCAAGGCCCTCAACGACCACGCGGCGGACGACGTCAAGGTCCTGGTCGTCGGCAACCCGGCGAACACCAACTGCCTGATTGCGATGAACAACGCGCCGGACGTGCCGCGTGAGCGGTTCACATCGATGATGCGCCTCGACCACAACCGTGCCGTGGCGCAGCTGGCGAACAAGCTGGCCGTGCCGGTCACCGAGGTCAGCGAAATGGGCGTCTGGGGCAACCACTCGCCGACGATGTACCCGGACCTGTTCCACGCGAAGGTCGGAGGGCGCCAGGCAGCGGGCGCCGTCGACGATCAGGCATGGATCGAAAACGACTTCCTGCCGAACGTCGGCAAACGTGGCGCAGCGGTCATCGAGGCGCGTGGCGCGTCCTCGGCGGCCTCGGCTGCGAACGCGGCCATCGACCACGTCTACGACTGGGTCAACGGCACCGGCGGAGGCTGGGTCTCGATGGGTGTCGCCTCGGATGGCTCATACGGAGTGCCCGAGGGCCTGATCAGCGGCTTCCCCTGCACCTGCGAGGGCGGCGAGTACAAGATCGTCGGAGGTCTCGAGCTCACCGACTTCTCGCGCGAGAAGATCGACGCCTCGGTTGCCGAGCTGGTCGGGGAGCGCGACACGGTCGCCGACCAGGGCCTGATCTAGCCCCAGCCGCAAAGAGCCTTAAACGCAGAGGGCGCGGTGACCACCGCGCCCTCTGTCGTTAAACCCACTGCAGAAAACCCCCCAGGTAAATCAGGAGTTACACAAACCCTGCAGTGTTGTGATTTTTCCCTCTGCCGGAGAGGAAAGGCGGACGGATCGGTGTTCCTGGGAAGGAGGCAGGGAGCGTGGCGTGCTTTGCACGTACCCCTTCGGGGCACAGGCGATCTCCCAGACGACGCCCCCAGGGGCACCGAGGCTACGACTTTGGGTACCAGCCACGGCCTTTCTTCTCTACCTTCTTTTCCTGCTCGAGCCCGGGGAGGACCCGGTAGAGGTAGTTCTGCTTGATTCCCATCTTGGCTGCCAGCTCGGGGATCGTGATGCCAGGCTGCCCCTGGACGAATGCGAGGGCCTCGGCGGCGCGTGTGCCGCTGCCTTTGCGGCGCCCGGCACGACGTTTGGCGCCTGCTTTGGCCGGTTTGCGAGTTGCTTTGGCGGCCGGTTTTTTGGACGACGAGCCGCGGGGCCTTCCGGGGCCTCGTTTGCCGGTCGCGACGTCGGCGGCCGCACGGACGGCCGAAGTGCCGACTCCGGCGAGGGCGGAGGCGGCTGCCTCGAGCCGGTGGTACTCGTCGACGAGCGGTTTGAGCTCCTTCAGCCGCTCGGTTATCTCCCTACGCTTCTCATCGAGAAAGTCAGTCACGGTCAATCCTGTTCACTTGCGTCGATGTGAGCACGGTCACATCGCTGGTTCACCTGACACTACACTAGTTCTCTCAGCGCGCTGGACGCTGAATGTGAGCGCGCAGGCGCTCGAGTGACCGGTTCGCCTCGCGTTCTGGAATGCCACCCACCAGTGCACGGCTGACAATCGCTCCGACTGGTCCCAGTGGCGGACGAAATTCATTCCGGTAGTCAAAACGTGTGCCCTTTCCGTCAGCACTGAGCACATACTCGGTATGAGCCTTTGAGCGGGCGGGCCCTCGTCCCTCCCATACGGCCCGCTTGTTCGGGACGCACTCGGTCAGCTCCCATTGCACCTCGAGGGTCACCCCCCTCAGATGTATCTGCTGATCCATTCTGTAACCGATGTGCGGAGGGCCCTCCTCGGCACGAATGAGCCGGCGGTGAATCGTCACCCACTCGGCGAGGCAGTGGGGGTTCATAACCGTCTCCCAAACCTCCTCGGGCGGCGCGTCGATCCGAATCGATGTCGTCACGAGGCTCATCAGCGGGCCGCCAGAGGTTCAGCCCGCTCCCATTGCGAGAGGGCGTGTTCGACGGCCGACTCGAATGGGTGCAGACGAACACCGAGCCGCTCGGCGGCGTGGTCCTCCCGGGGCAGCAGATCTCCCTGCAGCCCTTCCATCAGGGGCAGGACCAGCTCGGGGTCCTCCTCGGCGATCGCCGCCGCGACACGCGCGGCGAGTCCGGTCATGTTCACGCCGATGCGCAGGGTGGGGCGCCCGATCAGCATCAGCTCGGCGATCTCGCTGAGGATCTCGCCGTAGCTGAGCACGTCCGGGCCGCCGATCTCGAGCACCTCGCCGGAGAGCTCGCTGGTCGCGCATGCCAGCAGCATGGCGGTGACGTCGCGCTCGTCGATCGGCTGCGTCCGGAACCGCTGCCACCCGGGCAGCGCGATCACGGGCATCCGCTCGACCAGCCGGACCAGCAGGCGGAAC
>CAZFGJ010000232.1:0-3016 GCA_964518445.1 uncultured Solirubrobacteraceae bacterium | reverse complement strand
CTTCGCCGGATCGGAGAGGGCCGCACGACCCTGCTGATCGTTCACCACCCCGCCCTGGCCGAGCAGGCCGATCGCATCCACCGCCTCGCCGCCCGGGAGATAACGCCCGCCGGGCGTCTGCCCGCGGAACCGGCGGTGGTCGCGGTATGAGCTCTCCCGGCGCCCGCGCACTTCGCAGCCTTGGCACCCTGCCCAAGGGCGAGCGCGGCAGGTTCGTTCTGGCCGTGCTGCTCGCCGCGGGTGCGATGGCCGCGGCGATCGGGCTTCTCGCGAGCTCGGGCTATCTGATCTCGCGCGCCGCCCAGCGCCCCCCGATCCTCTCGCTGATGGTTCTGATCGTCACAGTCCGGGCTCTGGGGCT
Source organism: uncultured Solirubrobacteraceae bacterium (assembly GCA_964518445.1). Classification (GTDB taxonomy): domain Bacteria; phylum Actinomycetota; class Thermoleophilia; order Solirubrobacterales; family Solirubrobacteraceae; genus Palsa-744. The sequence continues at coordinate 2,655 of CAZFGJ010000232.1, read as the reverse complement.
GTCCAGGGCGATCCTGCGCTACGGCGAACGTCTGGCCTCCCATGACCTGGCTCTGCGTCAGCTGGCTCGGCTTCGGGTCCATTTCTACGAGCGGCTGGTGCCGTTGGTCCCCGGTCAGCTGCGCCGCCGCCAGGGCGAGCTGCTGGCCCGCTTCGTGGCCGACGTCGATGCCCTCTCCGATCTCTACCTCAGGGCCCTGATCCCCACTGCGGTGGCTCTTCTGGTGATCGCCGGATCGGCCTTTGCCGCATGGCTGATGCTGCCGCTGGCGGGGCTTGTCACGCTCGTCTCGCTGATGGCGGCCGCGATCGCCGTGCCCTGGCTCACGACGCTCGTCGGGAGCCGCTCGGACCGCCGTCAGGGCGCCGTCAGGGCACGCATGCTGGGTGAGCTTGTCCAGTCGATCGATGGCGCCGAGGAGCTCGTCATGTGCGGGCGCGGGGCGCAGGAGATCAAGCGGATCGAGCTGCTCGACAGCGAGCTCTCTCGGCTGGCTCGCCGAGACGGCCTGGCGGTGGCCCTTTCCGAGACGCTGGGCGGAATGCTCTCGGCGGCGGGTCTGCTCGCGGTGCTGATCGTGGGCATTCAGGGCGTTCAGGACGGCGCGCTCCCGGGCGTGCTGCTGGCCGCCCTGGCCTTCATGTTCCTGGCCTCCTACGAGGCCGTTGCGCCGCTGCCGGCCGCCGCACGAAGCCTTCGTGCCTGCTCGCAGGCGGCGGGTCGCGTCCAGGAGGTCTGCGAGATGCCCCCCGCGGTGGTTGAACACGCCACGGCGATCTCGCCGTCCGGCGGCGGCTCGCTGCGAGCCGAGCACCTCTCCTACCGCTACGAGGAGGATGAGCCCTGGGCCCTCGAGGGCCTGGACATCGTGGTCGAGCCGGGCGAACGTGTCGCCGTCGTCGGGCCCAGCGGGATTGGCAAGAGCACGCTGGCCGAGCTCATGGTCCGGTTTCGCGATCCCTGCGGCGGCCGGGTGACCCTCGACGGGAGCGATATCCGTGAGCTGGACGGCGATGCGCTGCGCCGGGCGGTGCTGCTCTGCGGCCAGGATGTTCATCTGTTCAACACGACGATTCGCCAGAACCTTCTGATCGGGCGCCAGGACGCCGAAGCGGACGAGCTGGCCGACGTCATCGGCCTGGTCGAGATGGACGACTGGGTGGCGGGTCTTCCCGATGGGCTCGAGACCCGGGTCGGCGCCGAGGGCTCGGAGCTCTCCGGCGGCCAGCGCCAGCGGCTTGCCCTCGCCCGGGCCCTCCTCTCGGATGCCAGGTTCCTGATCCTGGACGAGCCGACGGCCCACCTGGAGGAGGAGCTGGCGGCGCGCGTCGGGCAAAGGATCCTCGCCCGCAGCCGGGAGGGGCAGGGCCTGCTCCTGATCACCCATGACGGTTCGCTCGCCGAGGGCTGCGATCGAATCATCCAGCTGGAGGACCCCTGCGCGACCGCGCCGCAACCGACGGCGGAGCTGTCCCTGCTCGTCCCCGGCCTTGCGAGAGAGCCCGTTCCGGCGCTCTAGCCTCAGGGGTACGTGAAAACCCGCAAAGGCGCGGGCGGCTTACCCGGATTGCATCCCGCCGTCGCCCGCGTAGCTTGATATCTGCATCCCGACCGACTCAAAGGAGAGCAGGCATGTTCAAGAACGTTCTGGTGGGCGTGGAAGGCGGTCCCCACGGTCGCGACGCGATCGCCCTGGGCAAGCGCCTGTGCGAGCCCGGCGGAAAGCTCACGCTGGTTCATGTCTTCAGCGGCTCCACGAGACCGATCGACGCCGTCACGCCCGGGATGGTCGAGGAGGACCGCACCCGCGCCCGCAAGCTGCTCGACGACGAGCGCACGGCCACGTCCTCGGACGCCGACCTGCTGGCGGTCGACGCCATGACGGCGGGCGAAGGACTGCACCTGGCCGCGGAGCAGCTCGAGGCCGACCTGCTGGTGGTCGGCTCGTGCCGCAGGGGCCCCTTCAAGCGGGTCCTGCTCGGCGATGACACCCGGGCATCCCTCAACGGCGCACCCTGCGCCGTGGCCGTGGCTCCCGCGGGCTACAACGAGAACGTTTCGCCGCTGGCCACGATCGGGGTCGCCTACGACGGCTCGCCCGAGAGCATCGCTGCGCTCGACGCGGCCAGGGCGCTCGCCGAGCCCACCCACGCTGTGATCCGCGCCCTCCAGGTCGTCTCGGTCTCCTACTACGAATACATGGGCATGATGGCCCCCGCCGGCGGCGGCATCGACGAGATGGTCAAACAGGCCGACAGCCAGATGAAGGCGCTGCCGGGCGTCGAGGGACATGCCGAATACGGCTTGGCCGGCGAGGAGCTCGCGGCGCTCAGCGGAGAGGTCGACCTGCTGATCGTCGGCTCGCGCAACTACGGGCCGACCCGCAGGCTGATGGTTGGAAGCACCTCCAACCATCTGACGCGCCACGCCCGCGGGCCCCTGCTGATCCTTCCCCGTGGCACGGCTCACGGGGCGCCACCGCTCGCCGAGGGCGAGGACACCGAGTCGGCGCACGCCTCAGCGTGATGGGCGCCCGTACCGCGCCCGGCGGCCGGGCTGGGGGCACTCGACCGGAGCAGCCGCTACCGTCCGAAGGGATGGAGGAGCAGGTTCCAGATTCCGGGACGTCCGAGCCGGCCGCCGAGGGCACGATTC
>CAZFGJ010000231.1:0-3022 GCA_964518445.1 uncultured Solirubrobacteraceae bacterium | reverse complement strand
GGTAGGGCGTGTAGGGGGTGAGGAACTCCGAGCGCTCCATCAGCATGTCGATCAGGGCGGGGACGTAGTGGTCGTACATCCCGGCGCCCAGGAAGCTCAGCTCGTCTTCGGTGCTGGTGTTCCGGGCGGCCAGGCCGCGGAGATGCTCGAAGACCTCCTGCTCGGGCTTGCCGGCGGCAAGGGCGAGGGGCCGTGCGAGCCGGACCGCCTCGGGGATCTGGCGCTCGAAGATCTCTCCGACGCTCGCGACCCCGATCGCCTCGAGCATCGCATCGAGGTCCTCAGGCGTTATGGCTGTGTAACGGCTCAACTCGCTCCCAGCCTAGCCACCGAGGGTGGCCTTGTAGGAGGCGGCGTCCATCAGGGCCTCCGACTCGGAGGCGTCGGAGAGGCGCACCTTCACAAGCCAGCCCTCGCCATAGGGGTCCTCGTTGATCATTGCGGGGTTCTCCGAGAGCGCCTCGTTGACCTCGACGATCTCGCCGGACAGCGGAGCGATGACGTCCGAGACGGCCTTGACGGACTCGACCTCCGTGTAGGGAGAGTCCTTGCTCAGCTGCGTCCCGACCGACGGCGGCTCGAAGAAGACGACCTCGCCGAGCGAGTCCTGGGCGTACCAGGTGATCCCCATGGTGGCGGTCCCTGGGTCGGCCGCGTCGATCCGGGCCCAGTCGTGCTCCTGGTGGTAGAGCAGATCCTCAGGGTAGGTCTCCTGGGCCATCGGCTTTCGCTCCTCAGCTAGTGGTGGGGCAGTCTCGGACCAAAATAGTCGATCGCGATCCCGGCACTTGTGCGGGGCACAATACGCGGCGGGCAGGAGGCAGAGCCGCTCAGCCGCGCTTCGGGACGAGCGGCTTCTGAGCCACGGTCGCAGGGCGGGTGCGACCCCGCACATCGATCTCGATCGCCGTGCCCACGGCCGCCCGCCCGGCCGGGACGTAGGCCATCCCGATCCCGACATCCAGGCAGGGCGAGAGGGTCCCGCTGGTGACCTCGCCTCCACCGACGACGGGATTTCCCTGACGGGCGATTCCGGGTCCGTCGATCTTGAAGGCGATGAGCTTCTCCTCAGGGCCGCGTTCGCGGACGGCGCGAACCGCCTCGGAGCCGATGAACCCCGTGTCCTCCTTGCAGCACCAGCCGAGGCCGGCTTCGATCGGGCCGCGCTCGAGGCTGAGGTCGTTCCCATAGAGGTGGAAGCAGACCTCCAGGCGCAGGGTGTCGCGAGCTCCGAGCCCGGCCGGGCGGGCGCCGCGGCGAACCAGCTGGTCCCACAGCTCGGGGGCGAGCTCCGTCCTGCAGAGGATCTCCACTCCGTCCTCGCCGGTGTAGCCGGTGCCGCAGACGAACATCTCGGCGCCGCCGATCCGGCGGGTGCCGATGGTCATCCGATCTGGCAGAGGCGACTCGGCGCCGGCCTGGACGATCTCCCGCCCGATCGGCCCCTGCACGGCGAGCATCGCCCAGTCCTCGATCCGGTCGGACACCTCAGCGCCGGGGAACTCTTCTGCGTGCGTGGTGAACCAGGCCAGGTCGGTCTCGTGATTCGAGGCGTTGGTCACGGTCAGGTAGCGCTCGGATCCCAGCCGGTAGGTGAAGAGATCGTCGATGATCCCTCCGTCCTCGCGGCAGAGGACGCTGTACTGCGCTCCACCCACGGAGATTGCCGAGACGTCGTTCGAGAGAAGGCGCTGCAGCAGCTCGAGCGCCTGGGGGCCCGAGGTTTCGATCTCGCCCATGTGCGAGACGTCGAAGACCCCCGCCGCCTCACGCACGGCCATGTGCTCGGGGCGGACCCCCTCGTACTGAACCGGCATCTCCCAGCCCGCGAAATCGACCATCTTGGCCCCCGCCTCGACGTGTCGGTCGAACAGGGCGGTCCGGCGGAGGGCGGCGTTCACGGCACGCAGGCTAGCGCGCCGGAGTCAGGGCGCCTGCTCAGCGAGCCCCCAGCGGAGTTCAGCGCGCCCCCAGCGGCGCGAGGGCCAAGCGGATCAAGGACGCAGTGAGCGAAATGTGCACCAGCACATGAGCGATCGAGGACGCAGAAACGCGCCGGCCATCGCGTCGCTTGGCTACCTCAGGAAGGGCGGGACGTATATGTCGTCGTCAGAGATCTCGAGGTTCGAGCGCTGGCGATCGGAGATGCGGGGATTGCGGTCGGGCCGGCCGGGTTTGCTGCTCTCGCGCCTGGCGCCTCGGCCGGGCCGGTGGTCGAAGCCGGTGCCGATGACGGTGACCCGCACATCATCGGACATCGACTCGTCGATCACGGCGCCAAAGATGATGTTGGCGTTCGGGTCGGCTGCGTTCTGGATGATCTCGGCTGCGTCGTTGACCTCGAACAGGCCCAGGTCCTTGCCGCCTGTGATGTTGAGCAGGATGCCCGTGGCGCCATCGACGGCCTCCTCGAGAAGCGGGGAGGAGATTGCCGCGCGGGCTGCGTCGCCGCAGCGGCTCTCGCCGGCGGCCGTGCCGATGCCCATCAGGGCTGAGCCCGCGTCCTGCATGATCGTGCGGACGTCGGCGAAGTCCAGGTTGATGAGGCCGGGGATGGTGATCAGGTCGGTGATGCCCTGGACGCCCTGGCGAAGGACGTTGTCGGCCTCGCGGAACGCGTCCAGCATCGAGGTGCGCCGCTCCACGACCGCCAGCAGCTTCTCGTTGGGGATCACGATCAGCGTGTCGACGACCTCGCGCAGGCGCTCGATGCCCTCGGTGGCCTGGCGGCCGCGCTGTGAGCCCTCGAAGTCGAATGGGCGGGTCACGACGCCGACTGTCAGCGCTCCGATCTCGTTCTTGGCGATCTCGGCGATGACCGGGGCTGCGCCCGTGCCGGTGCCGCCGCCCTCGCCGGCGGTGACGAAGACCATGTCGGCGCCCTTCAGAGACTCCTTGATGTCATCCCTGGACTCCGAGGCGGCCGCGAGGCCGACGTCGGGGTTCGCGCCGGCGCCCAGACCCTTTGTCGAGTCGTGGCCGATGTTCAGCTTGATGTCGGCGTCGCACATCGCGAGCGCCT
>CAZFGJ010000230.1:0-3024 GCA_964518445.1 uncultured Solirubrobacteraceae bacterium | reverse complement strand
TTGATCGTGTTGAGCGCCGCCTCGAATGCCTCGACACCCGTGTGCAGGACGTCCTCGGCCCGGACCGGATAGTCCTCGAGGTCGAAGGCGCTCACGAACATCTGCCCGTAGACGACGTTTGAGACCAGCTTGTAGGCGGGGTGGGCACTGTCGGCCGCGAAGAAGACGTAGCCGTCGGGGCCCTCCACGTCGGAGCGGCGACCGAACACCGACACCATGCCCGCCACGTTCCCGTTGCCGATGTAGTACTTGCTGCCCGTGGCCCGAAAGCCGTCGGGGCCGTCCGGAGTCAGGACCATGTCCGTCGAGTAGATGTCCGCGCCGTGGTCTCGCTCGGACAGGCCGAAGGCGAACACCGCTCCCTGCTCGAGCAGCTGCGCAGCGCGACTGCGCGCGATGTCGTTGTCGCTCTGCCAAATCGGGCCGAGCCCCAGGATCGTGACCTGCCAGGCGTACCAGTACTGCAGGCCGTAGAAACCCAGGATCTCGTTGAAGACCGCGTTGCGTGCGGTGTCCCAGCGCTTGTCCGGATCGCCGCCGGCCTCCCCCGCCGGCGTCAGCAGCGTGGCGAACACACGCTCCCGCGCCAGGAACTCGATGAAGTCCGAGTACCACTCGTCGCTGCGCACCTCTGACGTGAGACGGGTCTTGCCCTTGGCCTCAAACCAGTCGATCGTCGCGCGAAACAACCTCTGGGTCGCCGGGTCGAACTCGGTGGCGGCGTAGGTTCGCGGGTTCAGCAGCCGGGCGGTGGAAACCATGGTGGTGGACATGCCTCAAGCTTCTCACACAGCCGTGGCCGGCCGCGAGCGGCTTCCTAGCCTTCCTCGAGCAGGAACGCGACGAACTCGCCCATGGCAGTCGGATCTTGGAGCAGGAAGGCGTGGCCCCCCTCGTAGCTGCGGAACTCGGCGCCCGGAATCCGTGATGCGATCGCTTTCCCGTTCTCCTCCGGCGCGATCCCATCGAAGCGACCCGAGGCGACAAGCGTGGGGCAGTTGATCGACGGGAGTCGATCCCACACATCGTGGTCCGCGCGGGCCTCCATCTGCGCCCTGTAGGCGGCATCGCCCGGATCGAGTTGGTCGCTGGGCGCGAACCGCTCCGCAACCAGGCGGTCGCCAGGGTGAGTCTCGAACCAGTCGCCATCCCAACGGGAGTCGACCAGTCTCAGGCCGGTCGTCGTCCGCTCCTCCCCTGGGATGTCGAGCAATTGCTGCAGGGGGTAGGAGGACCCGCCCGCACCGCCGGAGGAGGTGCAGAGGAGCGCCAGGCGCTGCACCCGTTCGGGGTTCGTAACCGCGAACTCCTGGGCCACCATCCCTCCGAAGCTCACCCCAACGACGCGGCAGGCGTCCCAATCCACCAGCCGAAGGAGACCGTCGATGTCCGCCGCCACGTCGGCCATCGCGTAGGACTGCGTCGCCGGGCCACTGCGGCCGAACCCCCGGTAATCCCAGGCCAGTACCTCGAAGCTGCCTGCCAGGAAATCCAGCAGCGGTCGAGCCTTGGCCAGGGTCGCCCCGGACCCGTTGCAATACAGGAGCCGGGGTCCGCTCCCCAGCCGCTCCCAGCCCAGCTCAACCCCATTCACAGCGCTGACAGGCATCGCGCCCGCCGGCCCTACCCCTCACCACCCCCAAAAGCAGCCTCAACCACAGCCTCCGCCACGGGCCCATAGGGCGGAGCGAACGCCTCGATCAGATCGCCCTCGCCGCGGACGAAGACGGCCCGCATGTTGGAGAATTCCCTGAACCCGTCGATGCCGTGGTGGCGTCCCGAGCCGCTCTGGCCGATGCCGCCGAAGGGCAGGGAGGGGAGGGCCCCGTGGACGGCTGCGCAGTTGACGCAGGCTCCCCCCGAGGTCGTCCGTCGCAGGACGTCCTCTGCGACGGCCTCATCCTTGGCGAAGACATAGAGCCCCAGCGGGCGCTCCCCCGAGTTCACATAGGCCAGCGCCTCGTCGAGGCTGTCGTATGGCTTCACCGGGAGGATCGGCCCGAAGATCTCCTCGCGCATCAGACCCAGGTCCTCGGGCGGGTCGATGACCAGGGTGATCGGCAGCCGGCGGGTCTCCTCGTCGGGGCCATCCGAAGCCTCGAGGGGGTGAACGTTGCATCCGCTTGCCCGGGCCTCCTCGAGCATCCCCTCGATCCGCTCGAGGTGACGTGAGGTGATCATGCCGGTGCAGGCATCCGAGGAGCAGTAGCCGGGCATCGACTCCCGGACGTGCGTGTCGGCAAGGGAAACGAACTCATCAAGCTGATCACGGGGAACAAGGCAGTAGTCCACCGAGATGCACATCTGCCCGTTCTTGATCGCCTTGGTGCCCAGGATCTGCTTGACCGTCTCGGCGTTGACACTGTCGCCAGCCACGATCGAGGGGCACTTGCCGCCCAGCTCGAGGGTGACCGGCACCAGGTTCTCGGCCGCCGCCTTGGCGATCTCCCGTCCCGTGGCGGGGCTGCCCGTGTAGAGGAGGTGATCCCAGCGCACTTTGGCGAAGGCACGCGAGAGCTCCAGGCCGCCGCAGATCACCTCGACCCGGTCGGGATCGAAGGCCTGGTGGACCATCTCCCGCAGCAGCTCACCGCAGGCCGGCGCGTACTCCGAGGGCTTGATGACCACCCGGTTCCCGGCGGCCAGCATCTCGACAAGGGGACCCACAGAGAGGTCGAAGGGGAAGTTCCAGGGGACGATGTTCCCGATCACACCCTTGGGCTGCGGCTGGGCGTATGCCCGCCCGCTGCCGTAGAGGGCCGGGTCGCTCTGACGGTCCTCAGGGGCCATCCACTGCTCGAGCTGTTCGGCCACATAGACCGCCCGGCCGGCCGGGCCGAGCACTTCGATCAGGTCCGTCGAGAGCTCCGGGTGCACCCCGAAGTCGCTCGACAGAGCCTCCTCGATCCGAGCGCGATTGCCGATCAGCATCCCCGCCAGGGCGCCAAGCAGCTCGTGGCGCTCGGCCAGCGTCGGCCAGGGGTCGGCCAGGAAGGCCGCCCGCTGGCGCTCCACCGCCTGATC
>CAZFGJ010000229.1:0-3034 GCA_964518445.1 uncultured Solirubrobacteraceae bacterium | reverse complement strand
ATCGTGGCGCCGATCTGCGAGGAGTTCCTGTTCCGGGGGTACATCTTCACGGCCCTGCGCAACTGGCACGGGACGCTTCTCGCGGCAATCCTGACCGGGCTGGTGTTCGGCGGCGTACACGCCACCTCCGCCCCCGCCGCGGACCTGCTCCCCCTGGCGCTCCTCGGCTTTGGCCTGTGCCTGCTCTACCGCTATACGGGCTCGCTCTACCCCGGGATGCTGGCTCACGCCCTGAACAACTCGATCGCATTTGCCAGTCTGGCCGGATGGAGCTGGGTGGGCGCGATACCGCTGATCATCGGCGCGCCCGCCTCCATCCTGCTGCTCGTGGCGGCCTGCAACCGAGCGGGGTTCTTCACCTCGCCGACAGGACTTTCCCGCTCGGCAGCGTAGGATCGTTGTCATGAAAACCAACCTTCGCCCGGCTGCCATCTGCGCAGCGCTCACCTGCCTGCTGGCTGTCCCCGCCCTCGCCGCCGCCGAAACGCCGCCGGTCGCGAGCACTCCCGTCCCTGTCCCGGCCCCCGTGGCCCCGCCGGTTGCGGGCAAGATCAAACTGGTCCTGCAGAAGGTCGGCGGCAAACCGCTCTTCGCGCGGGTTGGGCGCCGGGTCGTCGTGCGGGGGATCGTCACCCCCTATGTGGCAGGCCAGTCGATCAAGGTGAGCTTCTACCGGGACGCCCGCAAGGTTGGGGTGGAGACAGTTTCGGTCCTGCCCGTGGGCAACGGCGCCGGGCAGTTCCATGTCGGCTTCACCAGCCACGACGCCGGCCTCTTCGAAGCGCGGGCCGCTCACTACGCAAGCGCCGCCCAGCTGGCCTTCGCGGGCCGCTCGCAGGGTGTGCGATTCGTGAACGGGAATCTCGGCCTGGGCGCTTCGGGCGCATCGGTCCGCCTGTTGCAGTCGGAGCTCAGCCAGCTTCACTTCGCCGTTCCGCTGAACGGTGTTCTCGACGAAGCGACCGGCCGGGCCCTGGTGGCCTACCGCAAGATGACCGGTCTCTCGCGGATCGCCTACGCGGGCAGCGACGTCTTCGGGCGCCTGGCTCAGGGAGCCGGCGAATTCCATGTCCGCTACCGCCACGACGGCCGCCACATCGAGGCAGACCTGACCAAGCAGGTCCTGGCCGAGATCGAACCGGGCGGGAAGGTCCGCAACCTCTACACGATGAGCTCCGGCAAGCCCTCGACGCCGACCGAGATTGGGCGCTTCACCGTCTACAACAAAGAACCCGGCACCAACGGCCACGGGATGGTGGACTCCAGCTACTTCATCCGGGGCTATGCGATCCACGGCTACGCCGAAGTGCCGACCTACGCGGCCAGCCACGGCTGCCTGCGAGTCCCGATTCCCGACGCCCCTGCCATCTACGGCTGGGTCAGCTACGGGATGCCGGTGGACGTCTACAACGAGAACGGCAGCGGCAGCTCGGTCGTCCGCTCGAACGCCGGCCCCTAGCCGGGTCCCGGCCGCAGCGAACCCGTCTCTAGGTGCGCACGCGAAGCACGCGTGCGATGTAGCCCAGCCCGAAGCCGTAGACGAGCAGGGCAAGCACCAGTTCGACGCTGCGTTTGGCCCATTCGCTCGAGTTGGTGACGATCCCTGAGAACGGCGAGGTGAGCTTCGAGGAGACTTCGTCGAGCGTTTTGTGCGCCGAGCTCTCCTTGGGCGTGGTGTTCTTGCCTTCGTGGACCGCCGAGGAGGTTTCGCCCAGCACTTCGCGCTGATGGCCCGAGGCGGTTTTGGTCTGGTTGACCGCGAAGACGACGAACGAGGCGATCACTATCAGGCAGATCACCAGTGATGCCACACGGATCACTTTGGCGAGGAGAGCAAGCACAGCGGCTACATTAGGTCGCGCCGTGGACGCCGCCAAGCAGAGCCCCGACCCGAGTGACGCCCGCCGCCGGCTGATTGCCGAGCTGCGCGAGCATGCGCTGGTGATCGGGGAGGTCACGCTGACCAGCGGCGCGGTGGCCCAGTACTACGTCGATGCCAAGCGGGCGATCCTCCTGCCCGAGGGCTTCGCGGCCCTGGGCGAGCTGCTGGCAGCTCAGGTGGCCGCCTGGAACGGGACGGCCGTGGGCGGCCTGACGATGGGGGCCGACCCCGTGGCCTGCGCCGCGCTTTCGGGGGGCGCCCGAGCCAAGGCGTTCTTCATCCGCAAGGACGCCAAGGCTCACGGGCTGCAGCGGCGGATCGAGGGCCCCCCGCTCGACGCGGGCGATCGATGCGTCGTCGTGGAGGACGTTGTGACCACCGGCGGCTCGACGCTGGCGGCGATCGCCGCCCTTCAGGAGGCGGGACACGAGATCTGCGGCGTCGTCAGCGTCCTGGACCGTCTCGCCGGCGGGGGAGAGGCGATCGAACAGGCAGCCGGAGCGCCCTACGTGGCCCTGACGACGATCGACGATCTCTACCCGGACCGTCCCGACCGGGCCTGATGAGCGACAGCCCGACCGTCCGAGCAGCGACTCCCGGCGACATTCCGGTGATCCTGGAGATGATCCAGGAGCTGGCCGACTACGAGAAGCTCACCGACCTCCTCCGCGCCACGGAGGAGCTCTATCAGGAGGCCCTGTTCGGCGAGCATCCCGCCGCCGAGGCGCTGATCGCCGAACACGACGGCCAGACGGCCGGCTACGCGGTGTTCTTCCCGACCTTCTCGACCTTCCTGGCGATCCAGGGGATCTGGCTGGAGGACATCTTCGTTCGGCCCGCCCACCGCAGGGCCGGGACGGGCCGGGCGCTCATCTCAGCCGTCGCGTCCCGGCTGATCGAGCGCGGAGGGGACCGCCTGGAATGGTCGGCTCTGAAGTGGAACGAGCTGGCCCTTGGCTTCTACCGCGGCCTGGGCGCCCAGACGATGGACGAGTGGGTCACGCACCGGCTGATCGGCGACGATCTCCAGCGCCTTGCCGGGAACCCGTCTCGTCCTCCGGGCTGAGCCTCCGGCGGTAGCCTTCCTTGCGCCGGGCCCGAGCCGGCCGGCCCAGCCCTCGTAGTCCAATGGATAAGACGACCGCCTCCTAA
>CAZFGJ010000228.1:0-3100 GCA_964518445.1 uncultured Solirubrobacteraceae bacterium | reverse complement strand
TTCATCGCCGGGCTGGGGGGTCGCGACCTCCTCGATGGAGAGGGGTTCGCTGAAGCTGTGGACGACTGCCGCCTTCATCTGGTTCTCCTTCGCGTCGGGAACCTGAGCATCCCAACGGGGAGGGCCATGGTCATCCGCAGGAGCAGGCGGCTGTTGTCCGTAGTTCTTACGTGGCGGCCCCTCAGCGGTTTCCGGGCCAGGTGCGACGGCGCGAGGGCCGAGGGTGCTCGCCGGCCTCCTCGTCGAGCATCGCCTGGATGCGAGCGGCAACCTCCGATGCGGTCAGCATGTCGTGCTCGATCGTGCCGGATGCCGGCGGTGGCTCTGCCGGGGACTGTTCGTCGAGCTCGGCGAGGAGCGCCCTTACGACGTCGGGGTCGAACTGGCGCCCGGCCTCCCGTCGCAGCTCCTCGCGAGCCTGGTCGGGATTCAGCCGCGGACGGTAGGTCCGCTCGGTGGTCATCGCGTGGTAGGCGACGCACGCTCCGATGATCCGAGCGGCCATTGGAGATTGCTCGCCGACCAGCCCGTCCGGGTAGCCGCGTCCGTCCCAGCGCTCGGGTGTCGAGCGGATGATGACCGCAACTGGCCGCAGAGCGGGTGCCGCGTTGAGGATGCGCTCCGCCAGCAGGGTGTGCTGGCGCATGAACTGCCACTCCTCGTCGCTCAGCGGCCCGGTCTTGTTGAGGATCGCATCGGGAATCCCGACCCGCCCGATGTCCTGCAGCTCCGCCGCCCGAATCAGCTCGTCGAGTTGCTCGCCGGCGACCCCCATGCGGAGTCCGAGCCGCCGAGCCATGGCGGCGACGTCGGAGGAGCGCGCCTCGAGCTCCGGCTGGTGGGCGGTCATGATCTGGCGGAGCACCTCGCTGGTGTGATCCGGTGCACGCGAGTGGCGATCGCGCTTGCGCTCGTACATGCGCTCGTCGGCAAGCTGCAGGGCGTAGTCGATGCTCTCGGCCTCATGGGGGAGGAGCACCGCGCCGTAGGAGGTGCCCACAGCGAAGTTCTCACCGCGTTCCATGAGCGCTCCGGCCGCCTGGGCGACGAGCGTCTCGAGGTCCGGCTGATCGGCCTTCAACAGGGCGCAGAACTCGTCTCCGCCGAGGCGGTAGGCCGCGCCGTTGTCCTCCACAGCAGCCGCGAGCTTTGCTCCGAGGCGACTCAGCATGGCGTCGCCGGCCATATGCCCGAACGTGTCGTTGTACCCCTTGAACCCGTCAAGGTCGAACAGCATCAGGATCAAGGGCTCGGCTCTGGGGCCCTGCCACTGCTGCACGTCAGCGGCCAGCTTGCGGCGGTTCCCGAGGCCCGTCAGCGTGTCCGTGTGTGCCTGCTCGCGTAGGAGCTGGTGGGCCACGATGTCCGCCGCCGCACGCCGGGCCCGCTCCACGAGATCGCCCATGACGCCCTGCTCATCGTCCTGGAACGCCCGGCCCTTGCGGGTCACGGCGATGCCTCCGTCCACGCGCCCGCCACGTCCCGGGAAGGCGAACGGAAGGGCCAGCGCCCAGCTGCCGTCGCGTTCCAGCTGGACCGGGCCGCCCCGCGTGCGGGCCGAGTCGAGCGCTGCTCGAAGGCTGGCGGCGGCGGCACCTGAGCAGCCGATCTCGGTGTCCTGCGGCATCCCGGGGGCCTCGAGTGTCACCCGTCCTCCTTCTGCATCGAGCGCCTCGATCGAGCTCCGCAGCACGATCCGCGTCAGCTCGCCCAGGTCGAGTCGTGCGGCCAGCGCCTCGCCCAGCCGCCTGACGGCGCTCTGCAGGCGGCTTCGCTCGTGGGCGACCGCATCGAGGCGCCGCTGGGCCTGTTCGATGCGTGAGTTCCGATCGCGTGAGGCCAACAGCATCGCCGCGTTGAGAGGCAGGATCAGCAGGATCTGCTGGTGGTTCCCATCGGCGGCGTGAGCGACCAGAAGCCCAAGCGGTGCGATGCAGGCGTCGATCAGCCAGACGAGGGCGATCACCCGCAGTTGCAGGTGCGGCGCGACTCCGACGATCGCCGCCTCCCTGAGGGTCGCCGATCCGAGATCGACGAGGCACCCCGCGAGAAACGCAGCCAGGTAGATGAGCGCCGTGGATGTGCCGCCGTGTGATGTCCCGGCCGCGAGCAGCACCGCGGTGGGCCCGAGCGTGTGCCAGGCGTCGGGAACCGACATGGGGATCCGCTCCGCCCGGACCTGGCCTGCGGCAAACTGAACGCTCGCGCCCAGAACGAGGCCGGCCGCCGCCAGCAGGGGCACCAGCCCGACGGGGAGCAGCAGCAGCATCGGGACGAGCACGAGGTAGGACGGGACAACGTAGCCCGCTCCGATCGCGAACTTGATGAGGCGCGAGTTGATCGCATAGAGGACGACCAGCTCGAGAGCCAGGAGGGGGTCGACGGTGTGGTGTGCCAGCGCGTCCAGGGCAAGGGGCACAGCGAAGCCTAGAAACAGGGTGCCCGCGATGGCCTCCACGGCCAGCTCGCGAGGCCCGGCTGGCTTCGAGCGGGCGCTCCAGGAATCCTCGAGCAGCCGTTCCACCGGGCCGAAGGCCCTTACGTCGTCGAGGATCAGATCCGTGTTGGACATTGCCGGCTCAGGTCGGGGAGCGGCGGGGGCAGGGTCCCCTCCGCCGCTCCGTGAGCGCTCCTAACGGCTGTAGGGGTCGATGTAGGCGTCGTCGATCGCCCAGGAGCCACCCCCGCTGCTCCTGAACACGAGCTGTACGTAGAGCGTGCTTCCTCCGAGCCACAGGGGCACCGAGTTGCCCAGTCGCATGAGCGGGCTGGGCGCCCAGGAGCCGCTGGCAGGTACCGAGCCGGCCGATGATTCGACTGTGATTCCCAGCAGGTCGACCCAGCGCAGGCTGGCGGTGAGCGTCGCCTGCGAACCGCCAGAGAGCTGACGGGCGAAGAACCTGAAGGTCGGGTATTCGCTGCCGACGCAAACGGGCGGCGAGACGGCCCGTCCGTAGGCCCCGATTGCGAGCGAGTGGCTCCCCGATTCGGCGAAGGTCTCGTTGCCGTCCACCACCTGCGAATTGGACAGGGCCCAGCCCGAGGTGCCCGACTCGAAGGTTCCGCTGGGCGCCTGCACGTAGTTGGAGTTGTCGCCGAT
>CAZFGJ010000227.1:2992-3239 GCA_964518445.1 uncultured Solirubrobacteraceae bacterium | reverse complement strand
GGCTCACGCTCGAGGAGATCGAACAGCGCCATCCCAGGCTGCTCACCGCGCTGCGCGAGCATCCCCACGTGGGCTTCCTTCTGGTTCGCTCGTCAGAGCATGGTCCGGTGGTGCTCGGTGCGGGCGGCACGAACTATCTCCGGAGCGGCCGCATCGACGGGGAGGACCCGCTCGCCGGGTTCTCGAACACCGCCGGCGAGCACCTCAAGCGAACCGACGGCTTCCCTCACGTCGCGGACATCATGGT
>CAZFGJ010000227.1:0-2982 GCA_964518445.1 uncultured Solirubrobacteraceae bacterium | reverse complement strand
CAGCTGGATGAGGGCTGCGCCTTCGAGGAGCTGATCTCATTCCACGGAGGCATGGGCGGCCCGCAGACCAGGCCCTTTCTCTTCTACCCGACCGAGCTCGCCGCCCCGGCGGAGCCGATCATCGGCGCCGCGGCGGTGCACAGGATCCTCGCCGGATGGCGAGCTGACCTGCAGGGCGCGTCCCCGCCCGCGGCCTAGCTGGAATCTGCGACCGTTGGAGATGTGAGTCACGTCAGCGCATCCAACCTCGCCTATGCCCATCCCGGCGGAAGCACCCTCTTCGAAGGGGTCTCCTTCAAGATTCCCCCCGGCGCGCATGTCGGCGTCGTCGGCGTCAATGGCGTCGGGAAGAGCACGCTCTTCCGGGTGATCATCGGCGAGCTTCCGGCTGACGAGGGGGACGTGGCAACCGGCGGCCGGGTGGCCTACATGCCGCAGGACGTCGGCGTGACGGGCGACCCCCGGACGGTGCGCGAACTGCTGCTCGGACTGACCACCGGCTCGATGCGAGAGGTCGGCGAGCGGATGAACCGGGCCGAGAAGGCACTCGCCGCCGGTGCCGAGGAGGCCGGCATGGAGCTGGGCGAGGCGATCGGCGAATGGTCGGAACTGGGCGGATACGAGCTCGAGGGGCAGTGGGACGCCGCCTGCCGGAGGATCGTCCGGCGGAGCTTCGGCGAGCTCGCCGAGCGGCCCGCGATCACGTTGAGTGGCGGCGAGCGAAAGCGCCTGCTGCTCGACGTGCTGCTGCGCTCCGACGCGGACATCCTGCTGCTCGACGAGCCCGACAACTTCCTGGACATCCCCGCCAAGGCCGACCTGGAGGAGCAGCTCCGCCGGACCAGCAAGACCGTTCTCGTGATCTCACACGACCGGGACCTGCTGGCGGCGGGCGTGAACATCATCCTCACGCTGGAGGGCAACGGCGCATGGCTGCACCACGGCTCCTACGCCACCTACCCGGAGGCCCGCGAGGACCGCCAGCAGAAGCTCGGCGATGCCGTGGCCCGCTGGAACGAAGAGGAGAAACGCCTCCGCGAGCTGGTCCGGATCTTCAAGGAGCGGGCCCGCTACTCACCCGACCTGGCGAAGCGGGCCAATGCCTTCGAAACGCGCTGGAACCGGTTCAAGGAAACCGGTCCGCCCCCGCCGCCGGTCACCCAACAGCAGATCAAGGTCCGACTGCGCGGCGCCGACTCCGCCAGACGGGTCCTTGACCTGCGCGGCCTCGGCGTCCCCGGCCTCGTCAGCCCGTTCACCGACGAGGTCCATTTCGGCGAGCGCATCGGGATCGTCGGGCCCAACGGAGGCGGCAAGACCCACCTCATGCGAATCCTCAACGGCGACGAGGCGCCCGGCGAGGGAGAGCTGGTGACGGGACCGCGGGTCAGCGCCGGGCTCTTCACCCAGCTCAACGCTCGCACCGATTTCGCCGGACGGGGAGTGCTCGAGGTGGTGGAGGAGCGCCTCGGCGCGATGAGGCCGAGCATGTCCGCTCTCGCCCGATACGGCCTGCAGGATGCGGCCAACCGCACCTATGACACGCTCAGCGGAGGGCAGAAGGCACGACTGGAGATCCTCTGCCTCGAGCTCGAGGGCCACAACCTGCTGCTGCTGGACGAGCCCACCGACAACCTCGACATCGACTCCTGCGAGGCGCTCGAGCAGGCACTCGACGGCTTCGACGGGACCGTCGTCGCGGTGTCGCACGATCGAGCCTTTCTGCGGCGGCTGGACCGGTTCCTGATGGTCCTCCACGACGGCACGGTGCTGGGCCTTCCCGATCCGGACTCCGCCCTCGAGGCTCTCGCCGATCCAGGCGACGCGGCGGCCGTCCGCCTGGCGAAGGCCCTCTAGGCCTCCCGCTCGGGCCGTTCCGCCGAGGCGCGCAGAGCGATCTCGAGTTCGAAGCGCAGATCGGGATCGAGAAGCTCCTGACCCATCAGATCGCGCAGTCGCGCGATCCTGTAGCGGGCGGTCTGCGGGTGAAGGCCGAGGGCCTGGGCCATGGCCACCGCGTTCCCGTTGTGCTGGACGTAGGCCAGGGCAGTCGCACTCATGCGAGCCCGTGCATTCGGGCTGAGCTCGGCCAGCGGCGCGAGGCGCCGGGCAACCATTCGATTGACAACCGGGGCCGCCTCGTTCACGAGCAGAGCTCCGAGGTGCTCGTCGGCGACCGCCAAGCCGTCATCGACGGCGATCTCCAGCATCGCCTTCGCCAGTCTCCAGGAGCCTGGGATCCCCGCCAGGTCGAGGTCCGGTCCGAGCCCGGCCGGGGTGTCGCGGGCCGCCAGCTCCAGCGTGTCCCTGCGCCCGGGGCCCGAGGCATCTGGGACGACGACGCAGCCCAGCCCCTCAAAGGGAGCCCCCAGGGCATCCGGCCCCAGCCGCCGCAAGAGGCTGCCCAGGCGCTCGGCCGGGCATGCCATCGCCGCCGCGGTGCGGGGGACGCTCCAGGCGAGGGCCGTCGAGAGACCCGCCACATCGGCCGGCGCCGCCCCGTTCATCAGCGCCGAGACCAGTTCTCCGCGGCGGCGCTCCTGTGCCCCTGCCACCTCGGACTGCGCCTGGGCGTACCCCTCGACCGAATCGGCGGACAGCTCGTCGATGTAGGCGAAGATTGCCTCGGCAAGACGGGCCATGGTCGCCTGGTCGAGGCCCGCCACCTCGCCGGCGCGGGCGCACCGCCGCCAGGCGACCCTTGCGCCGACGCGGTAGGCGGCCTGGAGAGAGTCGAGTGTCCTTCCGACCCGGTGCTCCCCCCGCCCAAGCGCCACGTAGATCCGCCGGCTGGCTCCGTCGGCCGAGTCCGGATCGCGGATCAGCGCGACGAACCGGTGCAGCGCCTCGTCCACACCCATGCGGACCGCCGCTCCAAAGCCGCCCTCCAGCGGGCGGGCGTACTCGGGCACCTCCCTGCCGATCGCCTCCAGGATCTCGGCTGTCAGAGCGGGCAGCTCGGGCTCCAGTACATCCGCCAGG
>CAZFGJ010000226.1:0-3246 GCA_964518445.1 uncultured Solirubrobacteraceae bacterium | reverse complement strand
GTGCAGAGCGTCGCCGCCAGGGTCATGTAGCCGCCCGTCAGGGCCTTGCCGACGCACATGACGTCGGGGGCGACCCCGGCGTGCTCGGCGGCGAACATCGCCCCCGTGCGGTGAAAGCCCGTCGCGATCTCATCGAGGATCAGCAGGAGGCCGTGCTCGTCGCAGACCTCGCGCATCAGCCTGACGCACTCGGGCGAGTGGAAGCGCATGCCGCCGGCGCCCTGGACGACCGGCTCGGCGATCACGCCCGCCAGCTCCCGCACGCCGGCCGCCCACTGCTCATCGAGGCCCGCCGCGAATCCGTCCGGCGGGCGATCGGCAAAGACCTGCTCTCTGAGGGTCCCGGCGAACAGATGGTGCATTCCGCCGACCGGGTCGCAGACGGCCATCGCGCCTGCCGTGTCCCCGTGGTAGCCGCCCCGGATGGTCAGCAGGCGCGTCCGCTCTGGATGGCCCATCGCCCGCTGGTACTGCAGGGCCATCTTGAGGGCCACCTCGACCGCCACCGAGCCGGAGTCGGCGAAGAAGACCCGCTCCAGACCGGCGGGCGCCATCGCGGTCAGGCGCTCGGCCAGCTCGATCGCCGGCTCGTGGGTCAGCCCGCCGAACATCACGTGGGCCATCCGCCCCAGCTGATCGGTCAGGGCCTCATCCAGGGCCGGGTTGCGGTAGCCGTGGATGGCACACCACCAGGAGGCCATCCCGTCGATCAGCTCCCGCCCGTCTGCCAGCTTCAGGCGCACTCCCTCGGCCGAGACGACCGGGAGCGAGGGCACCGCCGCCGGCAGGCCGCCGTAAGGGTGCCAGACCCGCTCAGCGTCCAGCGCGAGCAGGTGCTCCCAGTCCGCCAGGGCGGAGTCCTAGTCCTCGTAGAGGGTGAAGTCGCGCTTGCGCGCTCCGCACACCGGGCAGAACCAGGTGTCGGGGATGTCCTCGAAGGCGGTGCCGGCGGGAATCCCGCCGTCGGGGTCGCCTTCCTCGGGGTCGTAGATGAACCCGCAGGACTCGCAGATCCAGCGCTGGAGGGTCTCGGTGGCGCTCATCGGCGGGGGCTCTCTTTCGTGTCGCTCACTTGTGTCCCGGCATGGGATATGCGCCGAAGATTACCGACAGGTAGGGTCAGCCGATGCGCGCGTCCGGGGAGGGGTCAGGGGGCATCGGAGAGCCGGGTCAAGACCTGAACGCAGGTCCCCCCGTCAAACCTCGCCAGGCCGCCAGCGTGATCCTCCTGCGCGGTGGCGAGGAGAAGCTCGAGCTGCTACTGGTCAAGCGGACGCCCAAGGCCAGATTCATGGGCGGCGTCTGGGTCTTCCCCGGTGGCGCCGTCGATGCGGAGGAGGGCGACGGCGACGCCGCCCACCGGACGGCGGGCATCCGCGAGCTTCGGGAGGAGGCCTCGATCTCCCTCGATGACCCCGCCGAGCTCGTCAAGTTCTCCCGCTGGATAACCCCGGCGGCCGTTTCGATCCGTTTCGATACCCACTTCTTCCTCGCGTCGCTGCCGGAGGGCCAGGAGCCCAAGATCGACGGTGAGGAGTGCGTCGACCTCGGCTGGTTCACCCCCGAGGGCGCCCTCGATGCTCACGCGGCCGGAGAGATCCTGCTGGTCTTCCCCACGATCAAGCACCTCGAGCAGCTGAGCGATTTCAAAGCCGTCGCCGACCTGCTCACGTACGCCGCCGGGCGCGAGGTCCTGCCGATCGAGCCGCATGTCGTGGTGGAAGGCGAGGTCGCTCGCATCCTCCTGCCGGGCGAGCCCGGCTACTGACGTACCCGACGGGCCTAGGCGAGCCGGGTGAGTCTCGCGAGGCGACGGAAGCGGGGCTGACGGCAGGCATGTTCGCGCTCGATCCAACTCGGAGGCGACTTCCGGAACGTCTTCGCTTCGACAATCCGGCCCTCCAGATCCACCAGCCAGCGGTAGTCGGCCCACGGATCGCTGTGGTAGAGGAAGACCTCTCCCTCGCCACCCAGGTTGTGCAGGCCCACATGCGCATCGTGCTGCTCTGCGAAACGCGCCTGGCCAAGACTCAACGCGATGTCGTGTGTCGTTGTAGTCCCCACATATGGGATTGTCGGCCCGCAGCGCCCACGGGTAATCGGGGTACCCACGCCATCCCGTTACGTACTTCGCCGCATTGTTCCCGCTTCAGCCGCGCACGCCGCGAGCCAGGAACTTCTCTTCCCAGTCGGAGGGCGTGAACGGGACGCCCGGCTCCGCGCCGACCGCGAGGACCAGGGTGTCGGCCTCGAGGGCAACCGCGTCACGCAGCAGCGCCGGGTCGCCTATCGCGACGACGCCTCCCTGTGGGACATCGAGCTGGGTGCCGTCGACGGTGAAGCGGGCCGCACCTCGAACCACCACATACATCTCCTCCGCGCCACCGGGTGCGCCCTCGTCGAGCTCGTCATGGCGATCGATCACGAGGTCGCCCGGCTCTGCGCCGACGTAGGCGTTCGTGCCGAAGGCCGTGATCCCAAGGTCCCGGCGCAGCGGTTTCCAGTCCGGGTGCGGTTCTCCCGGGAACCGGACTGTCTCGATGTCATCGAGGTGCGTCACGCGATAGCCCGCCGCCATCGTGCGACTGTACAACGCCCGGGCACCCCCGACCCCTTCCACCCCGGCGGTCGGTAGGTCATGATCAGTGGATGCGCAGGCGCTCCGGACAGAGCCTTTGGCCGATGCTTATCTTCGGCTTCGTGGCCGCCTTCGCGGTGGTTGCCCATGCCTGGGGAGAATGGACGGCCATCGGGCTGACCCTGGCGGTCATCGGTGTGATCGTCTACTTCCGGCGACTCGCCCGCACGAGGAACCCTCGGGAGATTCTCTCCTCGAGCACCCGCCGGCTCTCCCGCCCGCCGCGTTCCGATGAAGCGGTAGCCGTCACGACCCCCGTCGAGGATCCGCACCGCATCGCCGAAGAAGCGTTCGGCGTGAAGAGCCGCGGGCGCTTCTGGCGTCAGCGCGACGTCCCGCGCACCTGACCCCGCCGCCGCGAGCGGTTCAGACCGCCTGCTGCGCGGCGATCACGTGTGTCACGGCGTTGATCAGCGCCAGGTGGGTGAAGGCCTGGGGGTAGTTGCCCAGGTGGCGACCCGAGGATGCCTCGAGCTCCTCGCCATAGAGCTCCAGGGGCGAGGAGTAGGAGAGCAGGCGCTCGCAGAGATGCTCGGCCTTCTGGTGCTCGCCGATCTCCGAGAGGGCCGAGACCAGCCAGAAGGAGCAGATCAGGAACGTCCCCTCCT
>CAZFGJ010000225.1:0-3267 GCA_964518445.1 uncultured Solirubrobacteraceae bacterium | reverse complement strand
GGTCTCGCTGTGGTGGACGCCCCGAATCGCCCGGCGGGTCGTCTGGGGGCGGTCGGAGACGATTGCCACCTTCTCTTTGACGACGGCGTTGACGAACGTCGACTTGCCCACGTTGGGCCGGCCCGCGAGCGCCACGAAGCCGCTTCGGGTCATCGCCCGGCCTCGCCCAGCAACTCGTCCTGAAGCGCCAGCATCTCCCCGTCGTCCGTCTCGTGATCCATGCCCAGCAGATGAAGCATCCCGTGGACTATGGCCTCGCGCAGATCGGCCGTGTGGCGCGGGCAGATCACGATGTCCCCCAGCTCACGTGGCTCCTCCGAGCCGGGATCCGAAGCGTCGTCCTCGTCGAGGCTCTCGACCCCGTCGATCGGGAAGGACAGGACATCGGTCGGCTCGGGTTTGGCGCGATGACGCTGATTGAGCTCGGCGATCCGTGAGCTCGAGACGTACTCGATCGCCACGTGGCCGGACTGGACGCCGCGGCTCCTCGCGGACAGCTCGCAGAGCCGTGAGACCTCGTCCAGAGGCGGCGAGTCCGGTGCGAGACCCTCGCCGAAGAGCTCGACTTCGATCATCGAGCTCAGGCGCTGCGAATCGAGGCCCTGCCGGCTGCCTTCGCCGAACCCTGGGCCTGCTGCGCCGAGACGGAAGCCGCGTCGCGTTGCGAGTGTGACTCGTAGGCCTCCACGATCCGCTGGACCAGCTTGTGGCGGACAACGTCGTCACCTCCGAAGCGGACGAAATCGACGCCCTCGACGGCCTGCAGAACATCTCCCACCACGATCAGGCCCGACTGCTGCTCGCGCGGAAGGTCGACCTGGGTGATGTCACCCGTGACGACCATCCGGGAGCCGAAGCCCAGCCTGGTCAGGAACATCTTCATCTGCTCGGGCGTGGTGTTCTGGGCCTCGTCGAGGATCACGAACGAGTCGTTCAGGGTCCGCCCCCGCATGAAGGCCAGCGGGGCGATCTCGATCACGCCGCGATCGATGTGCTGGGAGACCTTCTCGGGATCCATCATGTCGTGAAGAGCGTCGAACAGCGGTCGCAGATAGGGGTCGACCTTGGCCATCAGATCACCCGGCAGGAACCCCAGCCGCTCCCCCGCCTCGACGGCCGGCCGCGTGAGGATGATGCGGTTGACCTCGTTGCGCGAGAGGGCCGCGGCGGCCATCGCGACGGCCAGGAACGTCTTGCCGGTGCCGGCGGGGCCGACGCCGAAGGTGATCGTCGACGAACGGACCGAGTCGACGTAGCGCTTCTGGTTGACGGTCTTGGGCGCCACCCGCAGACCGCGGTGCGACCAGACGACATCCTCGAGGACCCGCGCGGGCGATTCGTGGGCGTCGAGCGCGCCGGTCACGGCGGTGATCGTTCCCGGGCCGATCTGATGTCCCCGTGCGATCAGGTCGGAGAGCTCCCTGACGACGCGCTCGCCGGCGCTCGTCTCGGCCTCCTCGCCGTCGAAGGTCAGCAGGTTGCCCCGCAGGTAGACGCGGCAGTCGAGATGCGCCTCGAGTGCCCGAAGGACCGCGTCCTGGCTGCCGGCCAGCTCCGCGGCGACTTCGTTCGAGAGTTCGATCTGCGTCCTCATCCCTGCAACGCTGCCCGCACCAGCCCCGATACCCGCTTGCCGTCGGCCCGGCCGTCAACGACGGCCATTGCGCTCTTCATCGCAGCACCCATGTCCTTGGCGGAGGTCGCACCGCTGTCGGAGACCGCCTGGGTCACGATCGCCTGAAGCTCCTCATCCGAGAGCTCGGCCGGAAGGTATGCCCCGATCAGCTCGCCCTCGGTCTCCTCGCCGCCGGCCAGGTCATCGCGGCCGGCGTCCCGGTAGGCCTTGGCCGCCTCGAGCCGGCGCTTGCGCTCGCGGCGCAGCACTGAAAGCTCGTCATCCGAGCCCTCCTTGGCGGCCTTCTGCAACTCGGACAGGACGAGCCGCAGGGCCCCGACCTTCTCCTTTTCCCCGGCGCGCATCGCACCCTGAAGGTCGGTTTTGATCTGCTCAGCTATCGCCATTCTCCTCCCAGGATACGCGCCCCGCGGGGTTCAGTCGTGAACTTCCTGGCCTTCGAGGGGCGTAGGGCTCCCCAGGCGGCCCGGGGAGGACGGGTCGCGGCCGAAGATGAGCGCAACGTTCCAGTCGGCCAGCAGGCGCAGGCGCCGTCCCGTGCCGGGCATCAGCAGCAGGTGGTAGGTGCGGGCGATGAACCATGCCGGAAGCCCCCGCCAGCGGATGCCGAGCGTTATCGCCACGGCCTGGTTGCGTCCGAGCTCGGCCACGACACCTTTGGTTTTGTAACGGAAGCGCTTCGGGGGCGAGCCGCCGAGCGCCGCGACGACGTTGCGTGCGACCAGCCGGCCCTGGCGGATCGCGTGCTGCGCGGTCGGCGGGCAGGGCTTTCCCCGTCGCGTCAGGTCGGGGATCGAGGCGCAGTCGCCGATCGCCCAAACCCGGGCACCGCCGGTGTTCGCTCCGACTGGCAGCGCCGCCGGGTCCACCCCCATCGTCGCGTCCACCTTCACGCGCCCCGAGTCGTCAAGGGGCAGCCCCATCCGGGCGATCGCCGGGCTGGGCTTCACGCCCGCGGTCCAGACCACCGTTCGCGCGGGAATAGAGGTGCCGTCGGAGAGGGTCGCCACCTGCGGGCCGATCTCACCCAGAGTGGTGTTCGTGAGCACCTCGATGCCACGACGGCGCAGCTCCCCTTCGGCGAACTGCGAGAGGCTGGCCGGGACCTCCTGCATGATCCGCTCGCGCGCCTCGACCAGGACCCACCGCATCCCCTGGGTCCTGCAGCGGGGGTAGAGCTCGATCGCTTGGGCGGCGAAGTCCTGGAGCTCGGCCAGGCCCTCCACCCCGGCATAGCCGGCACCGACGAAGACGAAGCCCAGATACTCCCGCCTGCGCTCGGGATCTTCGAGTGTCTCGGCGATGTCCAGGCAGCGCAGCACCTGGTTGCGCAGGGCGGTGGCGTCGGAAAGCGACTTCAGGCCGACCCCGTGCTCGGCCAGGCCGGGGATCGGCAGGGTCCGGGAGACCGAACCGAGAGCGACGATCAACTGGTCGTAGGGCAGCTCGATCGACTCGCCGTCGATCCGCTCGACCGTCAGCCTGCGGTGGCCGGGGTCGGCGCCGGCTGCATCTACGGCACCTGCATCGGCAATGCCGTGAAATGGTTTCCCGACCGGCGCGGCCTGGCCGACGGCCTGACGGCCGCGGGCTACGGGGCGGGTTCGGCGATGACCGTCATTCCGATCCAC
>CAZFGJ010000224.1:0-3276 GCA_964518445.1 uncultured Solirubrobacteraceae bacterium | reverse complement strand
CCCGAAACGGACAGCGAGCTTGGTCCCGAGCACGGAGGCGATTCCCACCGAGGTCGCGACCGGGAGCAGGTGCAGCCCCGTCGAGAGTGGTCCGTAGCCCCTGATGAACTGGAAGTACTGGGTCATCAGGAAGATGAATCCGAACAGGGAGAAGAAAGCCACCGTCACCGACCCGCTGGCCGCCGTGAAGCGGGGGTTGGCGAACAGTCCGATGTCGAGCATCGGCTCCGGCGTGCGGCGCTCCCAGGCGACGAAACCGGCGAGGAGCGCGAGCGAGAGCGCGAAGCCGCCCAGCGTCCGGGCGCTCGACCAGCCGGTGTCGGGGGCCTCGATGATCGTGTAGATCAACAGCGCCATCGCCGTCGTGGAGAGCAGGAACCCGGGACGATCGAGCCGCGGTGCCGAGGGGTCCCGCGAGGTGGGTACGGCCCGCGCGACGAGCAGCGCTCCCAGCGCCGCGACGGGCGTCATGGCGAAGAAGATGCTCGTCCAGGAGAAGTGCTGCAGCAGCCAGCCGCCGACGATCGGTCCCAGTGCGATCGCCATCCCGGCGGTTGCGCCCCACAGCCCGATCGCCCTGGCCCGCTCGCCGCGCTCGACGAAGATGTTGGAGATCAGCGACAGGGTCGCCGGGAAGACGAGAGCTGCTCCGAGGCCCATGAAGCAGCGGGCCACGATCAGGCCCGAGGAGCTCGTCATCAGCCCGCCCGCGGCGCTCGAGGCGCCGAACAGGGCAAGGCCGGTGAGCAGGACCCCCTTGCGGCCCAGGCGGTCGGAGAGACTTCCCGACGCGAGCAGGAAGGCCGCGAATACGAGGTTGTAGGCATCGACGATCCACTGGAGCTGTGTGTTGGAGGCGTGCAGTTCGGTCACCAGCGTGGGCAGGGCCACGTTGACGATCGTCGTGTCCAGGTTGATGGCAAAGGCCGCCAGAAGGAGGGCCAGGAGGATCAGGAAGCGGTTCTGCATGGGACTCTCTTTCTCAAGCGACTCAACAAGAAAATCAAGTTGTAGCACTAATGTCTCAACCTTGCACTACAATGACCGCATGCGGACCTACGGCCAGTACTGCGCCGTCGCCAAGGCCCTCGACGTCCTGGGGGACCGCTGGACGCTGTTGATCGTCCGCGAGCTGCTGCTCTCGGGGACCGCCCGCTACACGGATCTGCGCAACGGCCTTCCCGGGATCGCGACGAATCTGCTGGCTGAGCGCCTGCGCGAACTGGAGTCCGCCGGAGTGGTGCTGCGCGAGGAGGCTCCTCCGCCGATCGCCACCACGGTGTTCCGCCTGACGCCCCGTGGTGAGCAGCTCCGGCCGTTGCTCGACGAGCTCGGGCGCTGGGGCATCCCTTACATGACAGAGGGCCCCGCGGAGGGCGATCTCTTCCGAGAGCAGTGGATGGCCTGGCCGGCCGAGCTGTTCCTGACCGACAGCCACCCCGAGGGACCGCCGGTCTCGATCGAGCTGCACGCCGCGGAGAGCCCCCTCGTCATCGAGACGGCCGACGGGGAGGTTCATGTGAGACGTGGCCGAGCCACGAACCCAGATGTTGTCCTGCGAGGCGCGCCGCACCCGATCCTGGGGTTGTTCAGCGGTCAGATGGGACTCGAGGAGGCGCGCGGGCTGGGCGTGGAGGTGGAGGGCGATGCAGCCGCGCTCGAGCGGGTTCTCCCGGCTGCCCCCGTGCTCGTTCCCCCCGGCGCTTCGGAGTCGCGCCCCTGACGCCCCGGCCACCCCTCGTCGCGACAGCCTCTAAACTGGCAGCCCTGCCTCCGGGAGAGGTGGCCGAGTGGCTGAAGGCACTCGCCTGCTAAGCGAGTATGGGGATCAAACTCCATCGCGGGTTCGAATCCCGCCCTCTCCGTTTTTTCCGTCGTTCATCCGTGCTGGAACACCATCGATCGGTTGCAATATGGACGGGATGAGCTCATGAGCGCAGCGCAGCCAGAGGTGTCCGGACACCCGGCGCCTGCGGCGTTTCATCTGCTTGCCAAGCCGACGGGAGCGCAGTGCAACCTGGACTGCGACTACTGCTTCTTCCTCTCCAAGGAGATGCTCTATCCGGACAGCCGCTTTCGGATGTCCGACGAGCAACTGGATGCCTACCTGCGCCAGCTGATCGAGGCGCACTCACGGGTACGCGAGGTGACGATCGCCTGGCAGGGCGGCGAGCCGACGCTGATGGGCCTGGACTTCTTCCGGCGCTCCGTGGAGATCGCCGCCCGCTACCTGCTGCCCGGGCAGCGAGCGGTGCACACGATCCAGACCAACGGCACGCTGATCGACGCTGAGTGGGCCGCCTTCTTCAAGGAGAACGACTTCCTCGTGGGGATCTCGATTGACGGACCGCGGGAGATTCACGACGCCTATCGGGTCACGAAGGGCGGACGGGGAACCTTCGACCGGGTGATGGCAGGACTTGGCCACCTTCGCGAGGCAGGGGTCGAGTTCAACGTCCTCACCACGCTGCATGCGGAGAACGCCGGGCGCGGCGGCGAGGTCTACCGCTTCCTCAGGGATGAGTGCGGCGCCCATTACATGCAGTTCATCCCGATCATCGAGCGGGTACCCGAGGCTGCGCAGGACGGGACCGTGCCCTGGTCATCCTGGCGGGACCGCCCGCTCTACGTGCAGCGCGGCGAGGCTGTCACGGCGCGTTCCATCACCGGCGAGCAGTACGGCCGGTTCCTGATCGACGTCTTCGAGGAATGGGTGCGCCGTGACGTCGGGGAGGTCTTCGTCCAGATGTTCGACGTCGCCCTGGCCAACTGGGTGGGCGCTCCTCCGGGCCTCTGTGTCCACTCCGAGACATGTGGCTCCGCGTTGGCGCTGGAGCACAACGGCGACCTCTACTCATGCGACCACTACGTCGAGCCGGACTACCGCTTGGGCAACATCGCCGACACGCCGATGTCCGAGCTGATCGCCTCACCGGCGCAATACGAGTTCGGGCAGGCCAAGCGGGATTCGCTACCGGCGCAGTGCGTCAGCTGCGACGTGCGGTTCGCCTGCCACGGCGGCTGTCCGAAGGACCGCTTCACGAAGACCGCCGACGGTGAGGAGGGACTGAACTACCTCTGCCCGGGATATCTCGACTTCTTCCATCACGTCGACCGGCCGATGCGCATCATGGGGGAGCTGCTGGCACGTGGCGGCGCCCCGTCGGAGATCGTGGGCCTCTACAGGGCCGAGGACGCCCGCCGGGGGCCGGACGAGCCCTGCTCGTGCGGTGGCGGGAGCAGCTGGGGGCAGTGTCATGGCACCGCCCCGGCCGC
>CAZFGJ010000223.1:0-3280 GCA_964518445.1 uncultured Solirubrobacteraceae bacterium | reverse complement strand
CCGGTCGCGTGGCGCGCCTCGATCTCGGCGCAGTAGGCGGGAGACGAGCAGGTCATCACTCGGCCGGTCTCCTTCTCAACCCACCTGAAGGCGGGGATGTTCTCGTTCGATCCGAGCAGGATCCCTGCCTGGCTGGCCCCGGTCTGCGAGGAGAAGTCCGTCTCCCACTCGGCGAGGTGGTGTGAGCCGTCTCCCAGCCAGCGGGCCAGGTTGGGCGCGTGGCCGTCGCGCATGGCCCGCTGCAGCACGGGGAGCGCCAGCCCGTCGATCTCCAGATAGACAATCCCCGGATCGTCCGTCGGCGTGGGCTTTCCGCCTCGCCGTGAGATGCGCTGGATCACGCGGATCGTGTAGGTGTCCTCGTCGTCGGCCCCGAAGATCACCTCGAGCAGAACGCTTGCGGCTGCCATCACCACCGAGGCGAGCAGTGCCGTCCCGAAGCTGTCCACGGTGATCGAGCTGGGAATGATGTCCGAGACGATCAGCAGCATCAGCGCGTCGAGGAGCAGCACCAGCTCGTAGCCCAGCGCCAGCGTGAAGGGCAGTCGAAGCGAGGCGACCACCGGCGGCAGGAGAGCGTTGAGGATCGCAACGAGTGCCGCCGCTGCGACAGCCCCGAACGTGCCGTGGACGCTCATCCCTGGCGTGATGGCGGCCGCGAACTCGACCGCCAGCGTCGCGACGAGCCACGAGACGAGGACGCGGATCAGCCGGAAGCGAGGAGCCTGCGGCTCCCACCGCACGTCCTCCCCGTAGCCGGCTCCCGACTCAGGCGCCACTGGTCGCCACGGGCGTACCCGGGGAGGCTCCGCGCAGCATCAGGCCGGCCGCGATGAAGAGGCCGCCGCGGAGGATCAGGCTGATGCCGATGATCACCGCCAGGGTTGCGATGCCCAGTTCCGGCCAGGCGAGGATCACGATGCCCGCGACGAGGTCGACGATGCCGATCAGAATGCTCCCGGCTCTCCCCTCGGGCGTCGTGAGCGCCGTCAGCAGCCGCACGATGGCGGCAACGATGAGCCAGACGCCGAAGATCAGCGTGAACACAACGAGCGTGCCGAAGGGTTTCTTGATCAGGACCAGACCGGCGATCGCGCTGAGCACCCCGACAAGGGCGAACAGCCCGCGGCCGTCTCCCTTCGAGAAGATCGAGACGAAGATGGCCAGCAGGCCGTCAACGAGCAGGAAGATCCCCGCGATGACGGTGAATGTGCTGAGCGTTTCGTGCGGTGAGGCGACAAAGAAGACCCCCACGCCGAAGGTGACCACGCCGAAAAGCACGAGCAGCCACCAGAGCCGGCGAAAGTCATCAAACGTGGACACGGCGCTACCCCCTTGACGATCAATTGATGCTGATGACCACATAATCTCAGTGTGAGTCTCGGGCGCATAGTCACACAGGACGGCGTCGGAACGCCTCTCGGAGACGGCCACCCCCTGATCGAACTCATGCTGGCGCGCCTCGCCAGCGGCAGCAGGCGCGGGGCTCGGACGGATGGTGCGGTGATCGCACTGGCGGTCGAGGGCGGTGGTTCGTGCGGTGTGATCTCCGGCGGGATGTGCCTTCTGATGGAGAAGACCGGGCTGATCGACGCGGTCGATGTCATCTACGGGACGTCCTCAGGGGCCCTGAACGGCTCGTTCACAGCCTCCGGCCAGGCGGCTCTGGGCGCGACCAACTACCTGGACGTGGCGAGCAGCAGATTCGCCAACCCGTTGCGGGTGCTGACGGGACGGGCCGTGCTCGATTTCTCGTTTCTCTTCGACGAGCTGATCTACAGCCGCAAGCCCTACAGCCTGGAGGGCCTGCGGGCCGGGCCGGACTTCCGGGCGGTGTGTGTCGATCTGGACTCCTCGAGGATCGAGGTCCTCTTGGACTTCGCTGACACGGGTGAGTTGACGGAGGCCGTCAGGGTGAGTTGCTCGCTGCCACTGCTGGCGGATTTGCCGGCGGCGTTTCGCGGGAGGCAGATGGCCGACGGAAGCCTGATGGAGTCGATCCCCTACAGGACGGCTCTGGAAGGGGAGGCGACCCACGTCCTGGCACTCCGCTCGCACACGGAGAGCCATCGTCACGACCCCTACCCGCGGGCTCTGATCGAGCTCGCCCGCCGGGCCGCTCATCCTGCGGTGGCGCCGCTGATGCAGGCGCGGCCCGACCGGTACAACGCGGAAGCCGAGCACCTGAGCCTGGCCGGGGACGACCCGCATCTCTTTCAGATCGTCCCACCCGGCACGACCCCGCGCATCGGACTCCTCGAGCTCTCGGTCCAGACGATCCGTGACGGCCTGGCCGCGGGCGCCGGCGCCGCTGCCGCCGCTTTTGGACTCCCGCCCGTCGAGGTGCTCTGGCAGCCGGAGCTCTACACGGGCAGTTAGCCCGCGAACGGGTGCGCAGGGCCGACATCTCGGTGATTTACACCGATGCCAGGAGGGTCGGCAAACGCGAAAGTCAGGCTGATACGGAAGACTGCATCCTCAAAGCCGCAGAGGCACATGGGCCAATTCGAGCCCTCGGGCCCCGGATACCGAAAGGACGACGATGACCCTTAGACCGCTCGCCGCATTTGCGGCGGCCAGCTTGACCGGGGCGCTGCTGCTCGCGGGCTGTGGAAGCTCCAGCAAGCCTGCCTACTGCGCACAGGTGGACAACTTCAAGGAATCGGTCAAGACGCTTGAAGATGTCGAACTGAGCCCGACGAACATCGGCACGATCAAGACCGACGTCGAAAAGGTCGGCACCAGCGCGAAGGAACTGAAGACGGCCGTGGGCACCGAATTCGAACCGCAGATCAACGCGATGAAGAAATCGGTGGAAGCCCTCGGGAAGACCGTGGAATCGGTGGCCAGCTCCCCGTCGACCTCGGCGATCGTGACCGCCATCAGCACCGCCGGGACACAGATCGAAGCGTTGAAGCACTCCGCACAGGAAGTGCAGGAAGTCACCAAGAACAAGTGCTGAGGATCCAGCGCCCATAGCTCGGGCGGGGAGCTCGGGCCCGGGACCGGGGTAGACACCCGGACCCGGGCCGCCCCCGTCCCGGCCTCAGCCGCCGGCGAGCCCGAGTGCGGCGCCCGGCTCCAGGATGCGGACCTCCACATCCGGGGCGAGCCTCCTGACGTGCTCGGCGAACCGGCGGGGGGGCTCGCCCAGCGCGCCCCTGTGACGAGAGGCGAGGCCGACGGGCAGGAGGGTGCCCCAGTGGATCGGCACGGCCAGCCGCGGCTTGATCAGCGCGGCGGCCCGGGCGGCCTCGTGCGGGTCCATGTGCCCGGGGCC
>CAZFGJ010000222.1:0-3347 GCA_964518445.1 uncultured Solirubrobacteraceae bacterium | reverse complement strand
ATCACCGGCGCCAAGGACATGGGGATGATCTACTCCAAGGGCGAGCCGCTCAAGAAGGTCCCGACCGAGCAGCTCGTGGATGAGCTCTTCAAGGAGATCGACCGATACTATGCCGCCGGCAAGACCGTCGAGCGCGACGAGCAGGCGGCAGCCGAGGCGCGCGCCTGGCTGGCCGAGAACGAGGACGACACCCAGATGACCCCCGAGCGGATCGCCGCGCTGGAGGCCGCCGCCGCGGATAACGACGCGGCAGCCGAGGAGGTTCTGGAGGAGATGTTGGAGCCCGTTGGCTCCGTCACACTGGACGAGGACGTCTCGCCCGTGGCGGGACGCCGCTTCAATCGCGGCTAGGGGAGGGCCCGTCTGAGCCCTCCCCGCTGACTGCCGCGGCGTCTAGCCTGCGGCTGAGAAGCGCTCCGCGATCCGGCTCCAGTCGACGACGTTCCACCAGGCATCGATGTAGTCGGGGCGGCGGTTCTGGTACTGCAGGTAGTAGGCGTGCTCCCAGACGTCGACGCCCAGCAGGGGGGTCTTGCCATCGGACAGGGGGGTGTCCTGGTTGGGGGTGCCGACGATCGCGAGACCCGAGCCGTCGTGGACGAGCCATGACCAGCCGGAGCCGAACTGGTTCACGCCGGCTTCCTTCAGCTTCGCCTTGAAGTCGGCAAACGATCCGAAGGCCGAGTCGATTGCCGCTGCGAGGTCGCCACTGGGCTCGCCGCCGCCGTCGGGGCTCATGCTCTCCCAGAACAGGCTGTGGTTGTAGTGGCCACCGCCGTTGTTTTTCACCGCGCCCCGCTTGTCGTCGGGAACCTGGCTGAGGTCACGCAGGACATCCTCGATCGACGCGTCGGCCAGGGGAGTTCCCTCCAGCGCCGCGTTGACCTTGTCGACGTAGGCCTGGTGGTGCTTGTCGTGGTGGAATTCCATGGTGCCCTTGTCGATGTGCGGCTCGAGGGCGTCGTATGCGTAGGGCAGCGGTGGAACGGAGTAGGCCATTTGGGCTCCTTGTCAGATTTCCGTCGAAGTTCGGTGGTTTCCCGCTGTTGTATCAAAGGCCACCTGCGCCTCCGGCGGCCGCGCGGCTCTACCGCCAGAGGTCCTCTACCCCTAAAATGCCACAGGAACCGTGGCGGGGACATAGGTCCGCGTCGCACGAGTGAGGGGAAGAGGGATGAGGAACCATCACACGCGCACGCAGCGCTGCAGGACCGCGTCCGTCCGCACGGCCGCGATGCTTGCGCTGGTGGCACTGGCGCTAATGGGGCTCGCCGCCACCGCAGGTGCAAAGACCACATGGCTCTGCAAGCCGGGGAGCAACCCCGACACCTGCAAGGCCGACCGCACCACGACGGTGGTCACCTTCAACGGGACGACCCGCCAGGACTCGATCCAGAAGCCGGTCAAGGGTAAACCTGCGGTCGACTGCTTCTACGTCTACCCGACCGTCTCCGAACAGGAAGGCCCCAACGCCAACCTGACGATCGAACCGCAGGAGACACAGGTGGCGATCGATCAGGCGTCGCGTTTCTCGCAGCTCTGCAAGGTCTACGCGCCGATGTATCCCCAGCTGACGCTGAAGGCGATCAAAACCCCGGGCGGGATCACGCTCGAAAACGAGCTTGCGGCCTACGGCGGTGTGCGAGCCGCATTCCTCGAATACCTGCATCGCTACAACAAGGGCCGCGGGATCGTGCTGCTGGGCCACTCTCAGGGGAGCCTGATGCTCGAGCAGTTGGTCAAAGAACAGTTCGACACAAACCCGGCCCTACGCAAACAGCTGATCACTGCCGACCTGCTCGGTGGAAACGTGATCGTGCCGAAAGAACAGCTCGAGGGCGGCACCTTCCAGCACGTTCCGGCCTGCACGGCGGCAACCGACGTTGGCTGCGTGATCGCCTACTCGACCTTCCTCAAAGAACCGCCTGAAAACGCGTTCTTCGGACGACCGGGCAGCCCGCTGCTTGAAGCGACACCGCCTCCGGCGGGATCGCACGTCCTGTGCGTGAACCCGACCCTGCTGACGCAGAACGGGGGCGTGGGGAGCCTGTTGCCCTACGCGCCGACGACACCCTTCCCCGGCGAACAGGCCGGCGGGGTGCCCGCTCCGACGGCCTCCACACCGTGGGTGCTCGGCCCGAACCTGCTGACGGCACAGTGCAAGGAAGAAAACGGCGCGACCTGGCTCAATGTCGCGGTGGCCGGCTCGGTCAGTGAAGAACTCGAGTCCGTCCTGTCAGCCGAAAAGCTGCTGCCGGAGGAATTGATCGGGGCCGAATGGGGCCTGCATCTCTATGACGTGAACATCGCCCTGGGCAACCTTGTCAACACGCTTGCCGTGCAGATCGGGGCCTACGGGTTCGAACACTGACGGCTCAGGCCGCCGTCCTTCAGGCTCCTCGGGCCGCCCGGCAGCATTGCGGGCGGCCCGAGGATGTTCTGCGTCCTCGATCCGGATAGGCTCGTCGCGCGATGCCCAGGCTGTCCGAATATCTGCTGCCCACCGAGAAGCAGGCACCCGCCGACGCGGAGGCCATCTCGCACAAGCTGATGGTCCGGGCCGGGCTGATCCGCCAGATCGGAGCGGGGATCTGGACCTGGCTTCCAGCCGGCTGGCGCGTCCACCAGCGGGCCATGGGAATCATCCGCGAGGAGATCAACGCGATCGGTGGCCAGGAGATGCTGATGCCGGTCCTCCAGCCTTCGGGGCCCTGGCGCAAGAGCGGTCGCTACGCGATCGACGAGCTCTTCAAGCTGGAGGATCGCAAGGGCTCGGAGCTCGTTCTGGCGATGACCCACGAGGAGGCCGTCACGACGCACGTGGCCCAGGTCGTCCGCTCCTACCGCGACCTGCCGCTGATCCTCTACCACTTCCAGATCAAGGAGCGCGACGAGCCCCGGCCCCGCGCGGGCGTCCTCAGGACCCGCGAGTTCATCATGAAGGACTCCTACACCTTCGACCGCGATGCCGAGGGCCTGGACGAGCGGTACCGCCTTCACGTCGGCGCCTACGACCGAATCATGGAGCGCACCGGCCTGCGCTTCTACCGGGTCGAGTCGGACGTCGGGATGATGGGTGGGATCGGGGCCCACGAGTACATGGCTCCATGCCCGGCGGGCGAGAACGATGTCGTGCTTGCAGGCGGCTACTCGGCCAACCTCGAGGTCGCCAGCGCCGAGCCCGCGCCGGTCGAGCTCCCCTCCGCACCGGATGCGCCTGAGGCCGTGAGCACGCCGGGCCTCACAACCGTTACCGAGGTGGCAGGCGCCCTCGGCGTTCCGGAGGCTGCCCTGCTCAAGGCCTATCCCGTCGTGGTGGCCGCCGGCGACGAGCAGCCTGAGCGCCT
>CAZFGJ010000221.1:0-3433 GCA_964518445.1 uncultured Solirubrobacteraceae bacterium | reverse complement strand
GCCGTCGTCAGAAGCAGCAGCAGAACCTCGGCGGCGATGCCTCGGGAGCGCCTCCATAGCCGGGAGCCGCGTGAACCGTCGTCGGCGATCAGGGGACCGAGCCCTCCCATCCGCGGGCAATCGTACTCCTGTGCGGGGCAGTCACACCGGCCCGAAGAGGTTAGGCTGGCCGCTGAGGCCGCTGAGGCGGAGAACGGGAGAGGGAGCCGGCATGATCGTCGTCGTTGGCAGGGTCACGAGCGATGGAGAGAAACGAGACGCGCTGATCGAGGTGGCCCAGGCGGTCGCCCGCGCCTCGCGAGCGGAGGACGGCTGTGTGTCCTACCGCTTCTACGAGGACACAGAGCTGGGAAATGAGTTCGTCTTCGTCGAGGAGTGGGCCGACCAGCAGGCTCTCGACCGCCATTTCGCGACGGATCACATCGCTGTCTTCATGCGGTCCATCCCGGCGACGATCACCTCGCCGCCCGACGTGAAATTCCACACGATCGCCAGCTCTGTGGACCTCGCCCAGGTAAGCGCTCCGCGCTGAGCCCAGCCTCTCGCCTGCACCCCTCAGGTGGGGGCTGAAGCGGGCGTGCGGGTCACGAAGTGCCGGTCGGGCTCGGACAGTGAGAACCCCTCGGCGGCGCCGTCGGCCACATCGATCAGGAACGCGGGGCGGCCCCAACGCGCGTACTGCTCGCCGTCGACATAGAACGGGGCGTCGGCCACTCGCCCAAGGAGCAGGTCGTTGGGGCCGGCCGGGAGCTCGCCGTCCAGCAGGCAGATCGGGGTGCTCCCGTCGCAGCAGCCACCGGACTGGAAGAACGCGAGCGGCCCGTGGCGTTCCCGCAGCCGCTCGGCCATCGCCCGGGCCGCGGGAGTCGCCGTCACATCGCTCATGGCGCCGACCCCCGCACTCGCTCCTAGAACAGGCCCATGGCGTTCTGGTCGTAGCTCACCAGCAGGCACTTCGTCTGCGAGTAGTGGTCGAGCATCATCTTGTGGTTCTCGCGCCCGACCCCTGAGACCTTGTAGCCGCCGAAGGCGGCATGAGCGGGGTAGAGGTGGTAGCAGTTGGTCCAGACCCGGCCGGCCTGGATGGCGCGTCCCATCCGGAAGGCGCGAGCGCCGTCACGGGTCCATACGCCGGCGCCGAGGCCGTAGAGCGTGTCATTTGCGATCTCGAGCGCCTCGGCCTCGTCCTTGAACGTGGTCACGGCCAGGACCGGGCCGAAGATCTCCTCCTGGAAGACCCGCATGTCATTGGTCCCCTTCAGCACGGTGGGCTCGTGGTAGTAGCCCTCCGCGAGCTCGCCCTCGAGAACACTGCGCTCGCCGCCGATCAGAACCTCGGCACCCTCATCGCGTCCGATACGCACGTACTCCTCGATCTTCTCCAACTGGGCGCGCGAGACCTGTGGCCCGATCTGCGTCGTCGGGTCCAGGGGATTGCCCTGGCGAATCGCGGCGATCCGCTCGAGGCAGCGTCCCATGAACTCGTCATAGATCGACTCCTGGATCAGAGCCCGGGACGGGCAGGTGCACACCTCGCCCTTGTTGAACGCGTACAGCACGAGGCCCTCGATGGCCTTGTCGAGGAAGGCATCGTCCTCGGCCATCACGTCGGCGAAGAAGATGTTCGGCGACTTCCCTCCAAGCTCCGTGGTCGAGGGGATGATGTTCTGCGCGGCGTAGGACATGATCAGGCGGCCCGTGACGGTCTCGCCGGTGAAGGCGATCTTGGCGATCCGCTTGCTCGACGCCAGCGCCTTGCCCGTCTCGGCACCGGGGCCGTTGACGATGTTCAGCACACCCGGCGGAAGGATGTCCTGGACGACCTCGGCGAACTTCAGGATCGACCAGGGTGTCGGGCTGGCCGGCTTGACGACGGTACAGTTGCCGGCCGCGAGGGCCGGGGCGATCTTCCAGGCTGCCATCAGCAGCGGGAAGTTGAACGGGATTATCTGCCCGACCACCCCGAGGGGCTCGGAGAAGTGGTACGCGACCGTGTCCTTGTCGATCTCCGAGATTCGGCCCTCCTCGGCGCGGATGACGTCCGCGAAGTAGCGGAAGTGATCAGCACTGAGAGGTATGTCCGCCGCCAGTGTCTCGCGGACGGGCTTGCCGTTCTCCCAGCTCTCGGCAATCGCGAGCATCTCGAGGTTGGCTTCGATTGCGTCGGCGACTTCGTTGAGGACCTTGGAGCGTTCGGTGGTGCTGCGGGCGCCCCAGTCGTCCTTGGCCGCGTGGGCCGCGTCGAGCGCGAGCTCGATGTCCTTCGCGCCGGAGTAGGCGACCTCGCAGAACGCCTGCCCGGTCACCGGGGAGATGTTCTCGCGGTATTCGCCGTCGAGCGGCGCAACCCACCTGCCGCCGATGAAGTTCTCATAGCGGGCTTTCAGTGTGACCGTGCTCCCCGGCCGGCCGGGTGCCTCGAACGTCGCCGGCTTCTCAATCGTGGCCATCGTGCTCTCCGATCTATCGAGTGTCTTGGGTGCTGCTCCTGCTGATTCAGGCCGTGGCGCCGGCGCTCAGGGCGCTGCTCGCCACGGGCGCGTCGGCGATCCGGAAGACCAGCCTCGGTGTCGGCGCGCTGCCATCGAGCACCTCGCCGATCGCCTCGTTGACGTCGTCGAGGTTGCGCTCGGCGCGTTGCACGTGAGTGCGTCCTCGCCGGTGAAGCTCGAAGACCTCCTCGAGGTCGTGATGCGTGCCGACGATCGAGCCCTTCACCGTCAGGCCTCCCAGGACGGTCTCGAAGATCGGGATCTTCATCTCGTTCTTGGCGGGAAGGCCGACGCAGACGAGGGTGCCGCCGCGGGCGAGTGAGCCGAATGCCTGTTCGAAGGCCGACGGGGTCACCGCCGTGGAGATCGCCTGGTCAGCGCCGCCCAGGGCCTGGATCGCCGCCACCGGGTCCTGCTCGCCGGCGTGGATGAGATGCTCCGCGCCGAGCTCGCGTGCTGAATTCAGCCGCTCCTCGTTGATGTCCACCGCGACGACGGCGGCGCCGGTCACGCGGGCGTATTGGATGGCGAGATGCCCCAGCCCTCCGGCCCCGAAGACCGCGACCAGTCCCGCAGAGCTCGCGCCCGAGACCTTGACGGCCTTGTAGGTGGTGACGCCGGCGCATGTGAGCGGTGCCGCGTCCATCGGATCGACGTCGTCCGGCACGCGCACGACGTGGCGGGCGTACGCGACGGCCTGCTCGGCGAACCCGCCGTTCATTCCGTAGCCCATGTTGATCTGGGAGAGGCAGAGTGTCTCGGCGCCCGAGTTGCAGTACCGGCAGTCACCGCAGGCGTAGCCGAGCCAGGGCAGGGCGACCCGCATGCCCTCGGCGAGGCCGTGCATGATCCCGGATCCCACGCGCTCGATGACCCCGACACCCTCGTGTCCGGGGATGAAGGGCGGTTCCGGCTTCACCGGCCACTCTCCGCGGGCGGCG
>CAZFGJ010000220.1:0-3442 GCA_964518445.1 uncultured Solirubrobacteraceae bacterium | reverse complement strand
GCTTCGGCCCCTACGGGGGCCAGTTCGTCCCGGAGACGCTGATGCCGGCGCTGCTGGAGCTCGAGGAGTCCTGGATCCAGGCTCGCAGCGACCCCGCCTACCTCGAGGAGCTGGCCGGGCTGCTGCGTGACTTCGCCGGGCGTCCCACGCCGCTCTACCGTGCCCGGCGCCTGTCGGAGAAGCTCGGGCGCCCCGTCTATCTGAAGCGTGAGGACCTCAACCACACCGGCTCTCACAAGCTCAACAACGCCCTGGGGCAGGTTCTGCTGGCCAAGCGGATGGGCAAGCGCCGCGTGATCGCCGAGACAGGCGCGGGACAGCACGGCGTCGCGACCGCGACCGTCTGCGCCCTGCTGGGAGTCGACTGCGTGATCTACATGGGCGTCGAGGACACGCGCCGCCAGCGCCCCAACGTCCAGCGGATGGAACTGCTCGGTGCGACGGTCGAACCGGTCGACGCCGGCGCGCGGACGCTCAAGGAGGCCACCTCGGCGGCGATCCGCGACTGGGTGACCAACGTGGAGAGCACGCACTATGTGATCGGCTCGGTCGTCGGCCCGGCTCCCTATCCGGCGCTGGTCCGCGACCTTCAGCGGGTGATCGGCGACGAGGCCCGCGCCCAGATCCTCGAGCAGGAGGGGCGGCTCCCAAGCCGGGTCATCGCCTGCGTCGGCGGCGGATCGAACGCGCTGGGGATCTTCGCCGCCTTCCTCGATGACCCGGCTGTCGAGCTCGTGGGGGTCGAGGCCGGAGGGGAGGGGATCGAGACCCCCCGCCATGGCGCGCCGCTGACGGTCGGTGGGAGATCGGGGATCCTGCACGGCGCACGCTCCGCCGTGATGCAGGACGAGGAGGGTCAGATCATCGAAGCGCACTCGATCTCGGCTGGGCTGGACTACCCCGGTACGGGTCCCCAGCACGCCCACCTGCGAGACATCGGGCGCGCCCGTTATGTGGCGGTCACGGACGCCCAGGCGCTCGAGGCCTTCCACGAGGTCGCGCGGCTCGAGGGGATCATCCCGGCTCTCGAGACGGCCCACGCACTGGCCTGGGTGCTCGGCCGGCCGGAGGGCGAGGTGGACCTGATCTGCCTGTCCGGTCGTGGCGACAAGGACCTCGCCGAGGTGCTTGCGAAGGACGCCGGATGAGCACCGCGGCGGCAACTGGGATCGAGCGGCTTTCCGCTGCCTTCTCCGGCCATGGGAAGCGGGCCGCGCTGATGCCCTACGTGATGGCCGGCTTCCCGACGCTCGAGGAGTCGATCCGGATCGGTGAGGCCTGCGTCGCCTCGGGGGCCGACGTGATCGAGCTCGGCATGCCCTACTCGGACCCGCTGGCCGACGGCCCGGTGATCCACGCGGCTGGGACCCGAGCGCTGGAAGCCGGTTCGAGCGTCGCCGGGGTGCTCGAGGTGGCCAGGGCGCTGGCGCCCAGCGTCCCGGTGGTTCTGATGTGTTACGCGAACATGGTCTTCGCCCCCGGCGTCCAGGGCTTTCTCGAGCGTCTGGCACAGACCGGCGCCTGCGGCCTGATCGTTCCGGACCTGCCGCTGGGCGAGGCGCCCGAGGTCCTCTCGATCTGCGATTCGCTGGGGCTGGCGCTCGTGCCGCTCGTCGCCCCGACGACCACGCCCGAGCGCTTGGCTGCGATCGGCGCCAGCGCCCGGGGCTTCCTCTACACCGTCTCGGTGGTTGGCATCACGGGCGAGCGCCAGGCCCTGGGCGAGCGCTTCGCAGAGGTCGTCGCGAAGGCACGGGCGGCCACGGAGGTCCCTGTCGCGCTGGGCTTCGGCATCAGCACACCCGATCAGGCCCGGGCGGCCGCGGAGGCCGGAGCGGACGGCGTGATCGTCGGCACCCGGCTGGTCCGGGCCGCCGGGGAGGGAGAGGATCCCGCCGAGGCCGTGGGCGCAGTCGTCGCGGCCCTCGCCGCGGGCCTTGCTCCGACCGACCCGGGGTCGGACAGCTAAGATTCCGCCCGCATGGGATTGGTACTGACAGTCACCGCGGGCCTCGTGGTCTGGATCGTGCTCTGGGCGCTGGGCGCCAAGGGCTTCGACTCGTTCCTGATCGCGACCGTGATCATCCTCGTCGGGGCTTCGCTGAAGATCCTCACGGGCTACCTGCCCGGCCGTCGCAGCTAGAGCCCCGTGCTCGCGCGCTGGCTGGGCCTAGCCGCTCTCGCCGCAGCGATCCCAGTGATCGCCGGTTGCGGTGGGGCTCCGGTTGCCGCATCGGAAACCGCCGGTAACCAGCTCACGATCTACTCGAGCCTTCCTCTGCAGGGGGAATCGGCCGCCATCTCCCAGCAGCTCGTCAACGGCGAGAAGCTGGCGCTCTCGCAGGCGGGCGGCCAGGTCGGGCCGTTCAAGGTCGCCTACGTCTCGCTCGATGATGCAAACCCGGCGAACGGGCAGTGGAGCCCCGGCGAAACGGCGGGCAACGCCAAGCAGGCGGCGCAGGACACCAGCACGATCGCCTATCTGGGGGACTACAACTCCGGCGCCACGGCGATCTCGCTCCCCAACCTGAACGCCGCCGGGATCCTCCAGGTCAGTCCCGCGAGTCCCTACGTCGGCCTGACGAGCTCGCTCTACGCCGGCCAGGACGAGCCGGGCCGCTTCTACCTGAGCGGCAAGCGCAATTTCGGGCGGCTGCAGCCGGGGGACCCGGCGCAGGCGGCGGCGCAGGTCCGCCTGATGCACATGCTGGGCGTGAAGAGTGTCTTTGTCCTGGACGACCAGGATGCCTTCCAGATGCCGCTCGCCTCGATTGTCGCCGCCGACGCGGCGCAGTCCGGGATCTCGGTTCCGGCCCATCACAGCATCGCGATCGAACCGAGCTCGGTGTTCAAGGGCGAGGTGGAAAAGATCCTCGCAAGCCACGCCCAGGCCGTGTTCGTGGCAGCCGGGGGCGGTGCCGGCACGGTTCAGCTTTGGCAGGATCTACACAAGGCCGACCCCCATCTGATCCTGCTCGGCGGGAGCGGGATGGACACCCCCGCCTTCACATCGCAGATCGGCAGCGCCGGGTCGGTCACCTACATGACGACCCCGATCCTCCCGCTGGGGTTGTATCCCCCCTCGAGCCGGCGGGTGATCTCCGACTACCGGCGCCTGTTCGGCGGCGAACCCGGGCCCTACGCGCTCTACGGCTATGAGTCGATGAGCGTCGTCCTCGACTCGATCCGCCGCGCCGGAGCGCGCGGCAACAACCGCTCAAAGGTCATCTCCACCTTCATGAGCACCCACAACCGCTCGTCGGTGATCGGCCGGTACTCGATCGAACCGAACGGAGAAACGACCCTTCCGACATACGGCGTCAACCGGGTCGCACAGGGCCAGCCGGTCTTCTACAGGGCGATCGACACGGCAGCACCGATCCCCCCGGGCGGCTAGCGCCGCTCAGCCGCCCGATCCGCTCAGGCCGAGCACCACGCGGAA
>CAZFGJ010000219.1:0-3488 GCA_964518445.1 uncultured Solirubrobacteraceae bacterium | reverse complement strand
ATGCCGATCGGCTCGATGATCGCCAAGTTCAAAGACGAGTTCGAAGAGCACATCGAGCGCGCCCGGCTGGCCCGCGGCCTCGAGGGAGAGGCCGGCTCGGACTCGGCTCTTCTGGCCCAGGGCGCGCTCGAGGATCAGCCCGAACTGATGCTCGCGCCGACCGGCGCCGGCGACCAGGCGCCGGGAGAGCACGGCGGCGAACCGGGCACGCAGAAAGGCGGCGCATAGCGATGCCCCGGCCAGAGCCGAAAACGATCACCTTCACGATCGACGGCCGCGAGGTCGAAGCGCCGGAGAACACGATGCTCGTCGATGCGGCCAAGCTGGGCGACGTCGAGATCCCGGTCTTCTGTTACGAGCCCAAGCTCGGGCAGCCCGTCGGGGCCTGCCGCATGTGCCTGGTCGAAATCGAGGGCATCCCCAAGCTCCAGACGGGCTGCTCCACACCGGTCAAGGACGGGATGGTCGTCTACACCGAAACCGACCGGGTCAAGACGGCACAGCAGTCGGTCGTCGAGTTCCTGCTGATCAACCACCCCCTCGACTGCCCTGTCTGCGACAAGGGCGGGGAGTGCCCGCTGCAGGACATCACCTTCGGCTGGGGCGGCGGCATCTCGCGCTTCATCGAGCCCAAGCGCCACTTCGTCAAGCCGCTCGAGCTCTCTCCCCTGATCGCCATCGACCGCGAGCGGTGCATCCTCTGCTACCGCTGCGTGCGCTTCTCGCAGGAGATCTCCGAGGACTACCAGCTGGTCCTGCTCGAGCGGGGGGCGCACTCCTACGTGGCGACCTTCGACGGCCACCCCTACGTCGCGCCCTTCAGCGGCAACATCATCGAGCTCTGCCCGGTTGGGGCCCTCACCTCGCGGCCCTACCGCTTCCGGGCTCGGCCCTGGGACATCGAGGGCGCGGGCTCGGTCTGCACGCTCTGCCCGGCCCAGTGCAACGTGACCGTCACAGTTCGCGACGAGCGGGCCCTGCGGGTGCTGGCCCGGCAGAACCCCGAGGTCGATGACGGGTGGCTGTGCGACAAGGGCCGCTTCGCCTACCAGTCGTTCCACGTCGACGAGCGGATCACCGAGCCGATGCTGCGCGACGGCGGAACCCTCCGCCCCGTGACATGGGAGCGCGCCCTGAGCGAGGCCGCCGCCGGACTGGCCCGCGCGGGCGCCGAGAGCGGCGCGATCGTGGGCGGGCAGGTCACCGGCGAGGAGGGCCTGCTGCTCTCGCGACTCATGCGCGAGGCGCTCGGCTCGCCCAACCTCGACTCGCGTCGTGCGGGCACGCTCGACCTCGAGCTGCACCGCGCGCTGGGTGCTCCCGCACTGCAGGCCCGCACGAGCGATCTCGAGTTCGCCCATGCCGTCCTCGTGCTGGATGCCGATC
Organism: uncultured Solirubrobacteraceae bacterium; assembly: GCA_964518445.1. Lineage (GTDB taxonomy): Bacteria > Actinomycetota > Thermoleophilia > Solirubrobacterales > Solirubrobacteraceae > Palsa-744. The sequence continues at coordinate 2,102 of CAZFGJ010000219.1, read as the reverse complement.
CGGTCAACGACGCTCCGATCCTCGACCTGCGCCTGCGCAAGGGAATCCGCCGCCACGGCGTGAAGCTGGCCGTCGCCTCCCCCGGCGAGGGGTCCCTGGACCCGAGCGCTCAGGCGATCGTTCGCTACTCGCCCGGCGGAGGCGCCGCGTTCGCCGCAGCGCTGGCCGCCGCGCTCTCGGGTGAGGGAGACGTCGGCGAGCTCGCCGGCAGGGCGGGCGCCGACGCGGACTCCGTCCAGAAGCTTGCCGCCCTGCTTCGAGGCCCCGAGCCCGAGGCGGGCGATGACGCCCCCGAGGCCCCCCGGCGCGAGGTCGTGGTGCTGTGGGGCGAACGGCTCACAGCCGGCCCCAACGGCGAGGCCGGCGCACGTGCGCTGCTCGCCATCGCCGACGCGCTGGGCGCCTCGGAGACCGAGGGCGCCGGGCTGCTCGAAGTCCCCGCCGCCGCGAACGGGCGAGGACTGCGCGAGGCCGGCATCCTGCCGAACGCGGGCCCGGGCCTTGCCCCGGCCGGCGCGGCCGACGGGCTGGGAGCCCGTCAGATCGCCGAGGGCCTCGCCGCGGGCAGCCTTAGCGCGCTCTACCTGCTTCAGGCGGACCCGCTGCTCGAGCTGGGAGACAGGACGCTGTGGGAGAGGGCTCTGCCCAAGGCCGCCACGGTGATCGCCCACGCCAGCTTCATGACCGAGACGATCCGCGAGCACGCCGATGTCGTCTTCCCGGCCGAGGTCTACGCCGAGAAGGAGGGCACCGTCGTGCACCCCGACGGGCGCATCCAGAGGCTGCGCCCGGCCATCGCGAAAGCCGGCGAGGTCCGCGCCGGCTGGCAGGTCATCTCCGAGCTCGCGCTCCGCCTGGGACGGGACCTCGACGTGCTGAGCGGCGCCGGCGCCTCGCGGATGCTGTTCGACTCCGTCCCCTTCTACGCCGGCTTGACGCTCGAGGAGATCGCCGGCCGCGGCGTGCGCTGGCAGGAGCGCGCCGCCGCCTCGGAGTTCCCGACGGCCGAGCTCGGCGCCTCGGCTCCCGCCCTGGTGGCACCCGGCGAGGACGCCGCCGAGATGGAGGGCTACCGCTCGGTCTGGGATGCGCCCGAGGTCGAGCACTCGCCGGCGCTCGAGTTCCTCCACCCGCACCGGGACATGGTGCGCGGATGATCGCGACGGTCGGCTACTACGAGCCCTGGTGGATCCAGATCCTCAAGGCAATCGTGATCTTCGCGGTCGCCCTGCAGCTCGTGCCCGTGGTGCTGCTGGCCGAGCGCAAGCTGCTGGGCCGCTTCCAGGCCCGCTACGGCCCGAACCGCGTCGGCCCCTTCGGCGCGCTGCAGCCGCTGGCGGACATCCTCAAGCTCCTCACCAAGGAGCAGTTCAGGCCCACCACCTCGGTCGGCCTTCTCTTCGCCGTCGCCCCGATCATCTCGATCCTGACGGCCGTTGCCGCCTTCGCGATCATCCCCTTCGGAAACGTCCAGGACATCTTCGGCACCCCGGTGGGCCTCTACGGGATCGACGTCTCGATCGGTCCGCTCTACGTGTTCGCGATGGGCGGCATCGCCTTCTACGGGATCATGCTGGGCGGCTGGTCCTCGGGCTCGAAGTACTCGTTCCTCGGGGCCATGCGCGGAGCGGCGCAGCTGATCTCCTACGAGGTCGCGCAGGGCCTGGCGCTGGTGGGCGTGATCATCACCGCCCAGACGCTCTCGCTGACAGGGATCGTCTTCGCCCAGAAAGGCATGTGGTACATCGTCCCGCAGTTCGTCGGCTTCCTGATCTTCCTGGTGGCCGGGTTCGCCGAGACCAACCGTGCGCCCTTTGACCTGACCGAGGCGGACGCCGAGCTCGTCGGCGGCTACAACACCGAGTTCGGCGGAGGCCGCTTCGCCTCCTACTACTTCGCCGAGTACCTCAACGTGCTTGTCGTCTCGGGGATCGTCACCACCGTCTTCCTCGGCGGCTGGCTGCTGCCCTTCGGGATCCACCCGCCCGGCTGGGTCAACCCCCTCGTGGTCCTGTTCAAGATGGGCCTGGTCACCTTCCTGTTCATCTGGGCCCGCGCTACGCTGCCGCGTCTCCGCTACGACCAGCTGATGAGCTTCGGCT
>CAZFGJ010000218.1:0-3558 GCA_964518445.1 uncultured Solirubrobacteraceae bacterium | reverse complement strand
CCCGGCCAGGGCGAGCGGCCACTTCGGCAGCGGATCGATCAGCCGTTTGTCGATCGAAACGGCGAAGCGGGGGGCATGAGCCGCCACGGCGAGTTCGTTGATCATGTCATCGACCCGCTGTGGGCGGGGGTCGGTCAGGTGAAAGGCGCGGCCGTCCAGGTCGGGCTGGTGGGCTATGTGTTCGAGCGATCCCGCGACCCAGTCGACGGGAACGATGTTCGTGTAGCCAAGGTCGAGGCCGACCAGCGGAACCCAGCCCGGGAGCAGATGGCGCATCCGCTGGATCGCCTTGAAGAAGTAGTAGGGGCCGTCGATCTTGTCCATCTCGCCGGTCTTCGAGTCGCCGACCACGATGCCCGGCCTGTAGACCCTCCAGGGCACGTATTCCTGCTCGCGGATGATCCGCTCGGACTCGAACTTGGTGCGGTGGTAGGGCGAGGGGAGCCGCTGGCCCTCGTCGAACATCGTCTCGTCGAAGATGCCCTCGTACTGTCCGGCGACGGCGATCGAGGAGACGTGGTGGAGGTGCTTGGCCTCGACCGCACGTGCCAGTTCGACCGCGTGGGTGGTGCCGCCGACGTTGACCGCCGTGTTGCGCTCGGCGGGGGCCGTCATGTCGTAGACAGCGGCCAGGTGGAAGAAGTGGTCGATCTTGCCGCGCAGCTCTGTCAGCTGCTCCGCCTCGACGCCCAGCAGGGGACGGCGCAGGTCACCGACCACGGGGACGATCCGCTCGCTCGTTTTCGGACCCGCCAGGATCGCCCAGCGCTCGATCAGGTCATCCAGGCGGCTCTTCGAGTTCTCCCGCACCAGCACGTAGATCTTGCCCTGGCGGTTTGCCAGCAGACCCTCTACGAGCCGGCGACCGATGAAGCCGGTGGCTCCCGTTACGAAATAGGCCATCGCCGGCAGAGCCTACCTGGCATTTGCTCGCACGTGTAAATACCCGTGCTCAGACGCCGGCGCCCGCGCCGCCGCGCCCCTCGCCGGCGGCGAACCGCGCCGCTCCACGGGCGCCGTCCTCGAAAACCCCGGGTCCCGCGGCGGCCTCGAGTGCGAGGGCCTCCGACAGCGGAAGCCCGAACCCCTCGATGGCGGCCCGGCGATCGGCGAGCATCGTCCGCTGGGGAAAGCCCGCGAGGCCCTCCGCCAGCTCGAGAGCCTTCTGCATGTGCGTTCCGGGCGCCACGAGCTCGGTCACCATGCCCATCTGATGGGCCTCGGAGGCATCGATGATCCGGCCGGTCAGGATCAGGTCGAGAGCCCGGCCCAGGCCGACGATCCGAGGGAGGCGCTGTGTCCCGCCGTCGATCAGGGGAACCCCCCAGCGCCGCTCGGGGTAGCCAAGACGGGAGTCCTCGGTGACGATCCGCAGGTCACACCAGAGAGCCAGCTCGAGGCCGCCGGCCAGGCAGAAGCCCGAGATTGCGGCGATCGTCGGCTTGGAGGGCGTGAGGCGAGTGAAGCCCATCGGCCCCTCTTCGCTCATCAGCCTGGGAGCCATCGTCTCTGTCGCCTTCAGATCGGCACCGGCGCAGAAGGAGACGCCGCCCGCTCCGGTCAGGATCATCACCCGTGCCTCTTCGTCGGCCTCGAAACTGAGGTAGGCCTCGTGCAGAGCGGCCGCCGTCGGGCCGTCCACGGCGTTTCGGCGCTCCTGGCGGTCGATCGTCACGACCGCCGATGCGCCCTGGCGTTCGTAGCGGACAGCCTCAGGCCGGCCGCTCCCGTCCGCCGCTGCCACGGGGACTCCGGCTACCAGCCGCCTCGCCAGTGGGCGTCGCCCGTCTGCGAGGAGTGTGCGGCGTTGCGGGCTTCCTTACGCTTTTCCAGCTTGCGCTGGATCATGCTCATCGTGAAGACGAACAGCGGGAAGAAGATGATCAGCGCCAGGCCCCAGTTCGTGACGACCTTGTCGTCTGTGGCGCCGTAGAGGCCTCGCCCGTCGTTGTTCGTCGCGTGCGCGGCCGGCGCCAGCAGGAGAGCCACGAGCATGGCGTAGGGGATCAGCGTTGAGTAGAGGCGTTTGCCCATCGCGGCAGATCCTACCCCAGGCACGCCCGGAACAGGTCCCTACCATCAGCAGCCCATGGCTCTCCTGATCGCCTCAGACCTGCACAAGGACATAGCCGGTGAACCCCTGCTCCAGGGTGTCTCCTTCAAGCTGGAGCGCCGCGAACGGCTGACGGTGGCCGGGCGCAACGGCGCCGGCAAGACGACGCTGCTGCGAATGCTCTCGGGTGAGACCTCGATCGACCGCGGGGAGCTGACGCTCTCGAAGGGGGTAAGGATCGCCCTGCACGACCAGCGGCCACCTCGCGAGCGTGACATGGCGCTACGGGACTATCTGCTCTCGGGCTGCTCGGAGGAGCTGGCCATCGAGGCCGAGTTGGCCGCACTCGAGGCGAGGATGGCCGAGGGCGACTCCGACGAGTCGACCCTGACGCGCTACTCCGAGGCGCAGGGGCGCCTCGAGGCTCGAGGGGGCTACCTGTGGCGGACACGCGCCACGGCGATGGCGCACGGGCTGGGCTTCCGCGACGGTGACCTGGACAGAAGCCTCGACACCTTCTCGGGCGGCCAGCTGACACGGGCATCCCTCGCCCGTGCCCTGGCGACCGGCGCCGATGTCCTGCTGCTGGACGAGCCCACGAACCATCTGGACATCGAGTCCCTCGAGTGGCTCGAGCAGACGCTCACCGGCCTGGATGCGGCGGTCGTGCTGGTGGCTCACGACCGGTGGTTCCTGGAGGCGGTGGGCACTGCGGTCCTCGAGCTCTACGGCTCTCAGCCCGCCCGCTCGCGGTTCTTCGCGGGCACCTGGCATCAGTGGCGCCGCGAGCAGGCTGCCCGGGAGTTGGCCCTGGGGCGGGCGATCGAGGCCCAGCAGGCCGAGATCGAGCGGATGGAGCGCTTCATCGAGCGGTTCCGCTACAAGGCCAGCAAGGCCAAACAGGCCCAATCCCGCGTCAAGAAACTCGCCAAGATCGATCGGCTGGAGCGAGACCCGAAGGATTCCAGGAGCCTCGAGTTCTCCTTCTCCGCGCCGCAGCGTTCCGGCAGGGTGATCTTCGAGCTGCTCGACGGCACGGTGGAGGTCGGCGACCCTTCGAGCCCGGTCGTCCTGCTGGAGCACTCGGAACTCTGGCTCGAGCGCGGCGAGCACGTCTCGCTGGTGGGTCCCAACGGCACCGGCAAGACAACTCTGATCGAGACGCTGGCCGGGAAGCACGAGCTCGCCGCAGGCAAGCTCAGCATCGGTCACAACGTCCGCATCGGCTACCTCTCCCAGCACGCCGACGAGCTCGGTGCGGGCGGGCACCCCGAGCAGAGCGTGCTCGATGCGGCCCAGCGTGCCACCGGCCTGAGCCCCAACCGGGCCCGGGCTCTGCTGGGGCGCTTCCTCTTCTCCGGCGAGGAGGTCGAGAAACCGCTCAGCGGGCTGTCGGGAGGCGAGCGGCGGCGGCTCTCCCTGGCCGTCCTGGTGGGGTCCGACCGGGACCCCCCGAACGTGCTGATCCTGGACGAGCCCACGAACCATCTGGACATCGAGAGTCG
>CAZFGJ010000217.1:0-3617 GCA_964518445.1 uncultured Solirubrobacteraceae bacterium | reverse complement strand
GAAGGCGAACGCCACGGCCAGCACGGCACCGCAGATGATCAGGCGGGTGCGCAGCTCATCGAGATGGTCAACGAGGCTCAGCCGGTCCTCGGGACCGATCGGACGGATGGGCTTCGGCATCAGATCGGTGAACCTACCACCGTGCCGAGCTTTCGCCGCGAGCTAAAGGCCATCGCCTCTGGGGTCGATGACGATCGGGAAACCGCATGGACACCGAAAAAGATCCCGACATCCAGCAGCGTCACCCGCTGCCCGCCTCTGAGCAGATCGACGTCGTCTCCGGCGAGCCCGGAAGCACTTCGGAGGTCAACGCCTCTCCCGGGCAGCTGCATGTCTGCTTCCACTGCACCGGCGAGCTGGTCTATCCGCTGGACTGGTCGGAGGAAGGCCCTCGCCACTGGCGGATCGTGCTTCGCTGCCCCGAGTGCGAGTCACGCCGCGAGGGCGTCTTTGATCAGGCCGCCGTGGAACGCCTGGACGACGAGCTCGACCGCGGCTCCAGCGCCCTGCTCGGCGATCTGCGTCGCATGACGCACGCCAACATGTCCGAGGAAATCGAGTTCTTCGCTCGAGCCCTGGACGCTGATCTGATTCTCCCCAGCGACTTCTAGCTCAGCGATAGCGCTCGACCACCGCGTCGGCGACCAGCTCGAGCAGCACCGAGCGCCCGCCCGGCAGCAGCGCCGGCAGTGAGGCCTTGGCCTCCGCGACGAAGGCCAGCGCCCGCTCGCGCGCCTCCTCCAGGGCACCGGTCGCGGCGATCCGTTCGCAGAGCGCCTCGATCTTCTCGGGCCCGTCCGCGCCGCCCAGCGAGCGCAGGTCCACCTCGGCCAACTCGGGCTCCCGCTCGCGGGCCAGGATGAAGGGAAGGGTCACGGTGCCGTCCAGCAGGTCGGTGCCCCGGGACTTCCCCGTCCGCTCGACCGGTCCGGAGACGTCCAGCACGTCGTCCAGCAGCTGAAAGGCGAGACCGATCCGCCTGGCGAAAGCGCCCAGCGCGTCGGCAAGCTCGTCGGACCCGTCGACCGACGTCAGCGCACCCAGCCGGCAGGCGGCCTCGAACAGGGCCGCCGTCTTCAGCTCGCAGCGGCGCAGGTAGCGCTCGACCGCCACGTGGGCGGCGAAGGCGTCCTCGCGCTGCAGGAGCTCCCCTTCGGCCAGCGCCGAGCTCGCCTCCGAGAGCGCCTGGAGCTGGGCGGCATCCTCGTTGCGGGCCAGCTCGGCAAAGGCCCGTGAGAAGAGCAGGTCCCCCGTGGCGACCGCAAAGCGCCGCCCCGCGGTGGCGGCCACCGTCGGGCGCCCCCGCCGAAGCTGGGCCCCGTCGATCAGGTCGTCATGGACAAGGGTGGCCGAGTGGACAAGCTCCACCGCCACGGCGGCCCGCAGCAGGCGTTCCTCCCCGTCGGGGACGTGCGCGGGACCACCGGCGCACTCGGCGGCGAGGACGACAAGCAGCGGGCGCAGGCGCTTGCCGCCGGCGGCGACGGTGGCGTTGGCATGGAGGCCCAGCGGCTCGCCGGCATCAGCGGTGACCCGCATCAGGTGCTCCTCGGTGCGCTCCATCCTGGCCCGCAGCGTCTCGCCCCCGCGGGCCATGATCGCGTCGAGGCCGTCCAGATCCCGGGGAGGTCCCTGAGCAGTGGTTGCTCCGCCGGAGCTCATTGCCCGTCCTCCCTGACGGTGCCCGCGTGAATCGCCACGATGCCGCCGGCGATCAGCAGGTAGGAGATGTCCGTGAGGCCGGCACCCTCGAGCTCCCCCGCCAGGGCCGGCGGGTCGGGGAAGCGCTTGACCGAGTTGGGGAGGTAGGTGTAGGCGTCGGAGATCGAGACCTCGTCCCCGGACCTTGGATGCGAGCGCCGGGCCTCGAGCTTTCCCGTCACCAGGCCCAGGGCAGGGACGAGGCGGTCGAACCAGAGCCTGTAGAAGAGCGACAGAGGAGGGCGCGTCGGAGTCGTGATCTCGAGTACCACCACCCGGCCTCCGGGGCGCACCACCCGGGCCATCTCGCGAAGGCCCCTGCCGAGGTCGTCGAAGTTGCGAGCACCGAAGCCGACTGTGGCGGCGTCGAACATGTCGTCCTCGTAGGGAAGACCCATCGCATCGCCCCATTCGAAGCGGGGGATGGCGGCGCCGGCGCGGGGGCTCGCCGCCTTTGCCCGCGCCCGGTCGAGCATCCCCTCGGCGAAGTCGCTCCCGATCACCTCGCCGCCGGGGCCGACCCGCTTGGCAAGCTCGAGCGCCAGGTCGCCCGTTCCGGTCGCCACGTCGAGCACCTTCTCACCCGGGCCGACCTGGGCCAGGTCGGCCGCGCGCTCGCGCCAACGGTGGTGCAGGCCGGCGGTCATGGCCGTGTTCAGGAGGTCATAGACCCCCGAGATGCGGTCGAACATCGCGCGCACCTGGCGCGCCTCGAGCCTGCCCTCCTGCGGGGAGGAGCCGGGCGCGGCCCCGCCGTGTGGTGCGCCGGCTCCCTGACGGGCGGCCATTGGCGGACTACTTGAGCTGGGAGAGGAAGTTGACGATCGCCTCGAACTTCTGGGGAGGCAGGTTCTTGAACGACGGCATCGGCGCCGTCGGGTTCACGAGCGTACGAGCAATCGCCTGCCGCGGAAGGCGCGAGGCGATGTTCGTCAGGTTCGGTCCCGGACCGGCATTCCCGTTCTCGCCGATCTTGTGGCAGGCCAGGCACCCCGACTGGGCGACCGCCTTCTTGCCGGCTTCGTATTCGGCCAGCGTGTTGCCGCCCGCCGCGACCACGGCTGCGGGGGTCGCCATTTCGATCGCCGTGGGCGAGCCGGCGTTGGCGCCGGAGTAGGTCAGGTAGCCCATCGCCAGGATCACCACGATGCCGGTGATCGTCGCAACGGGACGGCGCTCGGGACGGCGCTCGGGTCCACGGTCGTAGAAGGGCAGCAGGAACAGCAGGATCATGCAGATCGTGGGCACGCCGATCGTGGCCAGCCCGACCAGTCCTGGCGGCTTGATCACACGCAGGACCTCGAACAGGAAGAAGAAGTACCACTCGGGACGCGGCACGTAGGTGGTCGTGGTCGGATTGGCCTTCGACCCGAGCTCGGCCCCCAGGACCAGCGACATGGTGATGATCACGGCCATCACGACGCAGGCCATCACGGCGTCCTTGGCAACCGCGTAGGGGAAGAACGGTTTGCCTTTGGACTTCAGGATCGCGTACTCGCGGAGGTACTCCTCCTTCTCGCGCTGATTCATCCGGGTCTAGACCTCCGCCTTGCGCAGATCTTCGGATTTCTCGGCTTTGCTCCAGGGAGGCGCCGTGGTACCGAGCCTTGCGACCAGGTAGAGGTGCGCGCCGATCAGCGCAGCGAGAAGGCCGGGGACCAGGAGCATGTGGATCGCGTAGAAGCGCGACAGCGTCGTGGCGCCGAATTCCGAACCTCCCCGAAGGAAGTCGCTCAGGTAGGGGCCCAGGAGAGGGCCGGTGCCGTTGATGTTGACGCCCACGATGGTCGCCCAGTAGGCCCGCTGGTCGAACGGCAGCAGATAGCCGGTGAAGGACATCGTCATCGTCAGGATCAGCAGGACGACGCCGATCACCCAGTTCAGCTCGCGGGGGTACTTGTAGGCGCCGAAGAAGA
>CAZFGJ010000216.1:0-3642 GCA_964518445.1 uncultured Solirubrobacteraceae bacterium | reverse complement strand
CATCCAGCGGGTCCACCACAACGTCGAGACCTCCAAGAGCTACTACGACGAGGTCACCAGCACGGTCCGCTACGAGGGTCGCCTGCGGACGATCGACGCCGTCAAGGAGGCGGGCCTCGAGACCTGCGTCGGCGGAATCCTGAACCTTGGCGAGTCCCGCGAGCAGCGGGTCGAGATGGCCTTCGAGCTGGCAGAGCTGAACCCGACCAGCGTCCCGATCAACATGCTCAACCCGCGACCGGGCACGAAGTTCGGCGACCGCGAGTTCATGGACCCCTGGGAGGCCGTCAAGTGGATCGCGATCTTCCGCCTGATACTGCCCGAAGCCCTCTTCCGCCTCTGCGGTGGACGCGTCGAGAACCTCGGCGAACTGCAACAGCTGGCTGTGCGGGCCGGCATCAACGGGGTCATGATGGGCAACTTCCTGACGACCCTCGGCAACGAGCCGGAGACCGACCGGGCCATGTTCGAGGAGCTCGGCCTGAACGTCGCCCGCCAGCCCGACAACGCCGCCAACCCCAGGCCGGACAACCGTTCCGGCTGGCTCGCGGGCGAGACGCCCGACGTGGTGGATGAGCTTCTTGAGGACGCCCGTGGGGACGGGCCGGTGGAACTGAACGTGCGGCTGTGGGATCCCTCCACGCAGCTTCGCTTCCGCGCCAAGCGCGGAGTCCCGCCCCGCCCAGACGGCGCCCCCAACCGAGTTCCGGTCGGCTAGGAGCACCGTCGGTGAACGAGATCTCCGAGCGCCTGCAGGAGCTTGAGGGACTCGGTCTCTCCCGACGGCTGCGCCAGATAAGCGGCCCCCAGGGCCCGACTGTCCTGCTCGACGGGAAGCCCGTCCTGCTGCTCTGCTCGAACAACTACCTCGGGCTGGCCGATCACCCCCGCGTCCGTGAGGCGGCGGCCGAGGCCGCCATGCGATGGGGTGTCGGCGCCGGCGCCTCGCGCCTCGTCTCTGGCTCGATGACGATCCACCGCCGGCTCGAGGAGCGCCTTGCCGCCTTCGAGCACAGCGAGGCCTGCCTGCTGTTCGGCTCGGGCTACCTGGCGAACCTCGGTGTGATCGGAGCGCTGGCCGGCGAGGGCGACGTGATCTTCTCCGACGAGCTCAACCACGCCTCGATCGTGGACGGCTGCCGGCTCTCCCGGGCCGAGGTCGTCGTCTACCGCCACCGGGACATCGAGCATCTCGACTGGTGCATGCGCAAGCACGGCGAGCGCAGGGCCGGGCGGCTGATCGTGACGGACTCGGTCTTCTCGATGGACGGCGACATCGCGCCGCTGGCCCACATCGCCGAGCTGGCGAACATCTACGAAGCCCGGATCGTGGTCGATGAGGCCCACGCAACGGGCAACGTCGGACCCGACGGCCGCGGCGCCGTCGCCGCGGCGGGCCTGGAGGGCGAGATCGATGTGGTGATCGGGACGCTGGGCAAGGCGCTCGGCTCCTACGGGGCCTACGCCTGCGGGAGCAACGAGATGATCCAGTACCTGATCAACACGGCCCGCTCGATGATCTTCTCCACCGCACCGGGACCGCCCGCCGTCGCGGGCGCCCTGGCCGCCCTGGAACTGCTCGAAGAACGCCCCCACCGGGTCGCCAGGCTGCGCTCCAACGCCCGGGTGCTGCGCACGGCCCTGGCGGCCGAGGGCTTCCCGGTGGCCGAAAGCGAGATGCACATCATCCCGCTGGTCGTCGGAGATGAGCGGGCCGCGATGCGCCTCTGCCAGCACGCCATCGAGCTGGGCGTCTTCGCTCAGGCGATCCGCCCGCCGACGGTGCCGGCCGGAACGTCGCGCCTGCGCCTGACGGCGATGGCATCCCACACGCCCACCGAGCTGCGGATGGCTGCCGAGATCTTCGCCGAGGCTGCCCATCGCGCGGGCCTCGACCCCCGCTCGTTCATCTCCCCCGCTCCCGAGGCTGCACAGGAGGTCGAGGAGGTCGAGACGGCCCTCGCACGCTCCGTGAGGCTCGCCAGAACCGCATCCGAGGAGCCCGGGGCTCAGGGACCCTTCGATGCCACCGGCAGTCCCGCAGGCGGACCGACGCTGGCGGAGGAGCTGCAGGCGGTCTCCAGCGCCCCGTTCGACTTCGAGCGCGAGAACTCACCCGCCCACGCGGCCTAGCCGGCCGCCGGAGAGCTGCGATGCGGGGCCTGTTCGTGACGGGAACCGACACCGGTGTCGGCAAGACGATCCTCAGCGCGGCCCTGGTTGCCGCGATGTCAGCCGGGGGCGAGCCGGTCGTTGCCCACAAGCCCGTCCTGACCGGACTGGCCGAGCCGCTCGAGGGGGACTGGCCCCGGGACCACGAGCTGCTGGGCGAGCTCGCCGGCATGCGGCCCGAGGACGTTGCGCCGCTGCGCTTCAACGCACCGGCGTCGCCCCACCTGGCGGCCGCTCTGGAGGGTGCCTCGATCGACCCGAGAGAGCTCGTCTCGAACGCCCGAGCCGCCGGAACCAACCCCGCCGGAGGGCCGCGAACCCTCCTCCTCGAGGGTGTCGGCGGGCTGCTGGTGCCTCTCGCCGACGACTACACCGTCCGAGACCTCGCGGCCGAGCTGGAGCTTCCCCTCGTCATCGCCGCACGACCGGGGCTCGGAACGATCAACCACACCCTCCTCAGCCTCGAGGCGGCCCGGGCGGGGGGCCTTCATGTCGCCGCCGTCGTGCTGAACCCCTGGCCTCCCGAGCCGGGACCCCTCGAACGCTCCAACCTCGAGACGATCGCCAAGCAGGGCTCCGTCGAGGTCCTGACTCTTCCCGCGATCCCGCCGGGCCGGCCCTCGGCGCTCGCCGCGGCAGGCGAGAGGCTTCCCTGGCGGCGATGGCTGGACGGCCTGAGCGGTGACGGCTCCCCTTTGAACTGAGGCCGGGGAGCCTGTAGCCTGGATTGAAGTGGGGACCGCCGAGAGGACTTCCGGCGCGCAACGAGCTAAGGAGAGCAGAGTGCCGAGAAGCCGCATCCGCCTGACCGCCGTCCTCGTCGTGCTCAGCGCGACCGTTCTTCTCGCGCTCGCCTCGGGCGCCTCGGGCGCCGTGGTCTCCTCGCAGATCACCTCGCCGTCGGATGGGAGCTACTTCCTCGAAGACACGACCACCACACCGACGACCGTGACGATCAAAGGGACGTTCAAGACAAACGCCCCGATCGAAGAAGAAGAACCCGAAATCCGCTGCTACTACGGCTCCGAATTCAACGAAGTGGCTGAAGTCGAAGAAGCAGACATCAAAGAAAAATCCCCCAAAGGCTCCAACGAATACGAATTCACGGTCAAAGAAGTCTCCGTCGAAGAAATCGGGGAATCCCCCTGCGTCCTGCGAGTCGTGCCCTTCGGCTACAAAGAAGTCCTCGCGCCGGGAACCGTCACACCGTTCGAAGGACCGCGGGTCGCCTACTCCGAATTCGCGCTCCAGAAGGACGCCGCGACAACCATCGGATACGACATCGAAGCCCGCACGTTCTCCTCGATCTTCGAAATTGACGCCGCAGGCCAGTGCGGGCTCGGGCCGAGCTCCCTGATCTCCTCGCCAAGGAGCAGGTCATGATAATCGAGTCGCCCAAAGTGACGACCGACTCCCCTGTCCTCGGCAAACCACTTGCCTTCACGGCGCGTGCCGGACTTGCGCCTAAAG
>CAZFGJ010000215.1:0-3768 GCA_964518445.1 uncultured Solirubrobacteraceae bacterium | reverse complement strand
GCCAGCTTGGTCAGGTTGCGCCCGAACTGGTCGAGCAGCTTCGAGGACTTCTTGCCCTCGCCGGACGGTGCGCCGGCGCCGGCGCCTGCGCCTCCGGATGAGCCCTGGCGGCGGCCGCCGGGACCGGAGAGCATGCGGATGACCTCGTTGCGGATCTTCTCCGAGTCGGCGTCGAAGTCGAGCAGGATGCGAGCGGCGACGCCCTCGTTCTCACGCACCAGCCCCAGCAGGATGTGCTCTGTGCCGATGTAGTTGTGACCCAGGCTCAGCGCCTCGCGCAGAGCCAGCTCGAGCACCTTCTTGGCGCGCGGGGTGAACGGGATCTGACCGGAGGTGACCTCCTCACCTGAGCCGACGATTCGCACGACCTGTGCGCGAACGCGCTCGACGGTGATGTCAAGGCTCTCGAGGACGCGGGCGGCCAGGCCCTCCTCCTCGCGGAGCAGTCCGAGCAGGATGTGCTCGGTCCCGATGTAGTTGTGCTTGAGGGTGCGCGCCTCCTCTTGCGCGAGGACGACCACCTGACGCGCCCTTTCAGTGAATCGCTCGAACATGTCTTGATTCCTTCCTGCGGGGCATGGCCCAAGGGTCTTTTGGTGGTCCTTATGACGCCTAGGGGAGCAGTCTACCAAGCGCCCACCCGGCTTCATCGGGGTCATCGGCACCTTGGAGGCTCGGCTTGACCGTCGCCGCCGAACATACGTCCATGGCGGCGGTCAATCGCTACAGGCCCACCCCCCGCTCCGCCGGGGACCTCCGGCCGATGGCTCCCGCCGGCCCGCTCAGCCGGTGAAGGACGGCACGTGTTCCGCGCCTGTTTCGCTGCTCGCCCCGGTGACCGTGATGGTCGCCGATGCGCGGTCGCTCTGGTAGGACGCGTCGGGCGTGGAGGTGCCCAGGACGACGTGGTTGACCAGACGGCCTGTCCGGTGAGGGATAACCGTGACGAGGATCTTGACCAGGGCACCGGGGTGCAGCGTGCCCAGCTGGCAGGAGAGGGGCAGCCTGTGGGTGCAGGTCCCCTGGCTCGTGGTGGCTCGCACCAGCGTGGCCGTTCCCCCGCTCTGGTCCTCGACGACGACGTCCTGCGCGGTGCCGGGCCCGTGGTTGCGGACGAGGACTTCGTATGAGACGGGGCTCCCCAGGGGGATCCTGTCCCGCAGGGCCCGCTTGGCGATCGAGAGCTCCGTGCTTTCGGCGCCCGGCGGCGGTTCGGGCGGCGGCGAGGACTTGAAGGCGTTGGTGAAGGCGCACACTGCGGCCGGGTGCTCCTCGCTCAGCGTGACCTCGGCCTGACCGTTGGCGAACGGCACGTACTGTCCCCGGCAGCGCACGCCGATCAGCGCCCAATGTCCTCCGTGTGTGGGCGTCGGACCCGTCTCCTGCACGAGGTAGCGGCCCAGGGGCAGGTCGGACGTGCTCGAGCCGTGCGCCCTTGCCGGGACACCCTCCTTGACGGTCGTGGCGGTCTTGTGGAGCTCCTCGGCAGCGCCGAAGTCGGGGGTGATCACGAAGCCTGTGGTCGCGACCGCGCCGGTCGTCGTCTTGGTGATCGCGAGGGCTCCCCTCGGCGTGAACCCGTTCGTGAAGGTGCATGTCGTTCCGGCCCCGGACTGGACGGACACCGAGACCGGGGATACCGGCTGGAGCTGGTGCCCGCCGCATTCGACGGCATCGAGCTTCCAATGGCCCCGCTTGCTGTGAGGCGAGGTCTCTGCGATCTCGTAGGTGCCCTGCTGCAGGCTCAGCGGTCCGGGCATCGCATCGACTGCCAGCCCTTCCTCCTTGGTCAGCGCACTCGTCAGCGTCGGGTTGCCGCCGCCCGCGGGCGTGACGGCGAAGTCGAACTCCCCTGTCCCGCCGTTCGTGACCTTGCGCAGCAGAAGGCCGCCCGGCGGCGGGATGAACTGGTCGGTGTAGGTACAGGTGACCGTGTCAGCCGAGGCCAGCGTGATGGCGACATGGGCCGCGGCGATGTTCGTCTGCGAGATGCTGGCACCGGTCTTCGAGCTGCACGAGAGACCGCTGAGGCGCCAGTTGGGAGGCACGACCTCGGTGGCTTCCCAGGGCGGCGAGCCGGGCGTCGTCTCGGCGCGGATGAACGTTTCCTGGGCGCTCGTCTGGCCCGCGGGAATACCCAGCAGGAACTGCCCGCTGCCGTTGAACGTGACGTTGCCTTCGAAGGGGAACGATTCACTCGTCCCTGCCGGGGCCGTGATCTGCTTGCGGATCACGATCGTGCCGCTGGTCGGCGGCGGCTTGACGTAATAGGCGAAGCAGAAGACGTGCCTGGTGCCGGAGGGGTATCCGATCCACTCGACGTTGTCTCCGTTTATGTCGTCGATCGCACAGCGAAGCGCGCCGAACCCGTACTGGCCGGGATAGGGGATGTTGAGGACCGGGTCGGTGGTGGTTCCGCCCTGCGCCCAGAGGCTGTTCGGGCGGGCGGCCCGTTCGGCCTGCGCGGGAGTCAGTTCGATCGTCGTGGCGCCGTCGATCGTCTTCCCGGTCCCAAGGCCGCGATTGTCCAGCAGAGGCGTCGAGGGCTTCGTCGTGATCGTCGTCGGGTAGGGCGAGGTGACGATCGACAGGGAGCCCCAGGGGCCCGAGACGGCACGGGTTTTGTAGCCGGTTCCCATCGTGAAGGTCCAGCCCGGGAGGGGCGCGCAGTTCGGCTGGTGTGCCTGCTCCACCGCCGGGTCCATCGCCTGCCCGGGCGAGTAGGGGGTGTCAGCGCCCAGGTCTCGCAGGCTCTCCTGAATGTCATTGCGGGCCCGGTTGGCCGTGATGTCCGTGTACTCGGGACACACCCGGGCCGCGAAGGTCACCAGCAGTCCGCCGGAGGCTCCGGCGGTGGAGGCCGCCGAGAGGAGCGCGACACAGGCAAGAGAGATGCAGAGCGCCGCGACGCGGATCGCGTTGCGTTTTCGCAGCATCACATTCGGAGCGGCCGGCACGCCGCTCACCGTGTACCCATGGCCTGACTGTGACAGTTCCACCGGTCGCCGCACCGGGCCGTGGACGCTCGTACGAGGTGCCTCTCTGCCCGCCTACGGGAAAAGTCCGTACCGCCGTCGGGCGGGTCAGTCGCGCATGGCGGGGAACAGGACGACCTCGCGGATCGTGTCCCGTCCCGTCAGCAGCATGACCAGGCGGTCGATCCCCAGGCCGACGCCGCCGGCAGGGGGCATTCCCTGCTCCAGCGCCTGGACGAACCCCTCGTCGTAGGGCTGGACCTCCTCCTCGCCCTCGGCCTCCAGGCGCTGCTGTGCCTGGAAGCGCTCGCGCTGGACATCCGGGTCGATCAGCTCGGAGAATGCGTTCGCGATCTCCATTCCCCCGGCGAACGCCTCCCAGCGCTCGACAAGGCCCGGCTTGGAGCGGTGCTCGCGGGCCAGGGGCGAGATGGCGATCGGGTAGTCGAGCACGAAGGTCGGCTGCAGCAGGTTGGGCTCGACGTACTTGGAGAGCAGGTCGTCGGCCAGAGCGGACCAGCTCAGCTCTGCGGTCTTCATTCCAAGCCCCTTGGCTGTGATCGCCGCGGCCAGGTCGCCGGCCTCGGGGTGCGCCGTGACGTCGATCCCGGTCTTCTGCTCGATCGCCTCGACGAAGCCGACCCGGGCCCATCGCGATGAGAAGTCGAGCTCGCCCTCGTATTTGGCGGCGGCCGCGGCTGCCTGGACAATCGCTTCGAGGCGTGCAGCCTCGATCTCGTAGTCGGCGTAGGCCTCGTACCACTCGACCATCGTGAACTCGGGGTTGTGCTTG
>CAZFGJ010000214.1:0-3860 GCA_964518445.1 uncultured Solirubrobacteraceae bacterium | reverse complement strand
GAATTTAGGGTTCGCAGCATAACTGGTCGCGGAACCGCCGGGATGCTCACGTTATGCAGGGAATCTCGCCCTGTCAACGACGGGGACGAGTCTCGCAACGTTCGTTGCAGATCCGCCGAGTCTCCAGCGGACCCTGAGGTCAGCCCTCATCAGGCATCAATCTCAAGTAGAGCCTTAAGTCACCCTCCTGTGGCTTCCGAGCCGGTTTCGGACGCTTCGCCTGTGGAGCCGGACGATGTCGATTCTTCGCTTTCCGATGCGCCCGTGGACGCTTCGCCCGAAGTCGAGGATTCACTTTCGCCGGTCGCGGCCGGCGGCGGAGGCGTGGCCGACTTCAGCTTGTTGGCGAGCGCCGCAACGGTCGATTCGGTCTGCGGCTTGGTGCTCGCCTGGAGGGTCGTCCGGGTTTCTTCTTCGGCCGCAGATCCGAAGCCGGCAGCAGGACGGCCCGGCAGCCGGACGTCGATGTAGCTGGCTCCGGCCGAGCTCGGATCGGACAGGACGGCAGCGAGCGAGAGCCACTTTGCGTGGGGCCTGCCGGCATCGCCGAAATAGACCAGCAGCCCGTTCTTCATGGCGACCGTCAGGCCGCGCGGCCCGACGAAGGCGCGCGAGATAAGTCCCTGCATGGCGTGCGGCGCGGCACCGAGGACCGCTACGGCCTCGAGTAGAAGCGGGTTGTCGAGATGCGCTCCGACCGGCGGCAGAGAGGCTCCAGCCACGACGGGCAGCGAGGCGCTGGCGAGTGTCGGGCCGAGAACCACGCCGTCGCCCCCCACGGCCGTCCGCACTCCCGATACGACGAGCGCTGCCGCGGGCGGCTGCTCATCCACGACGATTCGCATCCCGTGCGGGAAGCTCGGGACGGCCCGCACCTGACTCACCTGCGGGAAACGTGCCACCGCTGCCCGCAGGGCCGCCGTGTTCGGCGCGAGCGTGCTCATGCCATGGGCGGCTTCGGTGAGGGCGGCTTCGATCGCGGCCCCCTGAGGGCCGCTCGCGCCGCTGACCCTGACCTTCTCGACGCTCACGAACGAGGAGTGGCGAAACCACATCCAGCCCCCTCCCAGGAGCGGCAATGCGACGACGAGACAGATCAGCGTGATGCGAAGGCGCGGCCGTTCGGCCAGGAACCGCAGGGCTCCCGAGAAGCCGGAGCGAAGCCGCTCGGCCGGAGCGAAGCGGCTGGATCCCCGGGTCCGGCGCCCGGTCTGAGGCGAGCGGCCGAGACGGCCGATCGGCGAACGGGCGGCGAAGCTGCGATCCATGATGTCGTCTTCGAGGTGAACGGCACTTCCCCTACCTCCTCACCGCCATGGGAAGCGAACGTCACCCAGCGTCTGAACCTCCGGCTCGAGCTCGACTCCGGTCATCTCCATGACCCGTCTGCGCCCCTCGGCGATCACGGCCAGGACATCGGCGGTGCTCGCCTCCCCGGTGTTCTCGATGAAGTTCGCGTGCTTCGGGGAGAAGCGGGCCCCACCGACGCCCACGCCGTTGCAGCCGGCCTTCGCGAGGAGCATCCCGGCGCTGTCCCCGCCGGCCCGCGGGTCCTCGGGGTTCTTGAAGGTCGAGCCGAACGTCTTGATCCCCTGCGGCTGGGCCTCGTGGCGCCGCCGGCGCAGCTCCGCCAGCGCCTCTCCGACGACCTGGGGGTCGGCCGGCTCGAGGATGAGGCCGGCGCGCGCGACGACTTCTCCCGGCTGCAGATTCGAGCTCCGATAGCCGAACCCCAGCTCATCCGGGCCGATCCGGCGCAGATCGGAGCCCCTGACGACCTCGACCCACTCGAGCGCGCGGCCCAGCTCGCCGCCGTAGGCGTTCGCGTTCATCCTCACGGCGCCGCCCAGGGTTCCGGGGATGTTCACGCCGAACTCGATCCCCGACAGCCCCTCTTTCGCCGCGCGGGCCGCCACGGACGGGAGCCGGGCGCCGCCGCCGCAGATCAGCCTCGGCGGGTCGGCCTCGATCGAGGCGAGCTGCCCGTCGAGCTTGATCACCAGTCCGCGAACGCCGTCGTCGGAGATCAGCAGGTTGGAGCCCGAGCCGACCACGTTGACCTGCTGCCCCGCCCTCGCCGCCCATCCCAGGAGCTCTTTGAGGAGCTCGACTGTTCCGGCCCTCGCGAAGAAGTCGCCGGTGCCGCCGGTCCTGATCGTCGTCAGGCGCTGGAGCGGCTGGTTGCGCTGGACCCCGGCGGGCGGGTCGGCCGGGCTCATCCGAGCGCCTTCCCGGAAGGGGACGCGAGGTTCCGCCCCAGCCGATCCACATCCCCGGCGCCCATCACCACGCAGACATCCCCCTCGGCCAGGACCTCGGCGAGCACCCGTTCGGCGTCCTCGAAGCCCGGCAGCCAGTAGACGGGCATCCCCGGCGCCGCGTCGGCGGTCGACTCGGCCAGCAGCAGCCCGCTGACGCCCGGGAAGTCCTCGGCGCGCTCCCGGGCCGGATAGACGTCCAGCAGAACCGCCACGTCTGCGATGGCGAGAGCCTCGCCGAACTCCCTCGCGAGCAGGCTGGTGCGCGAGAACAGGTGCGGCTGGAACACCGCGACCAGCCGGTGGTGCTCGAGCGTCCTCGCGGCCCTGAGCGTCGCCGTCACCTCGGTCGGGTGATGGGCGTAGTCCTCGTAGAGCTCCGCTCCCCCGGCACTCCTGCCGAGCGGCTGGAAGCGCCTGCCGGCACCCCCGAAACCCGCGAGCGCCGCAACGGATGCCGCCGGGTCCGCCCCGGCGAGCAGTGCCGCCTCGAGCGCGCCGGCCGCATTGGTCGCGTTGTGCGCGCCGGGGACGTGCAGCACGACCTCGAGGCCCTGCCAGGCGAAGCGCGAGCCTCCCGCCGTCAGCGTCAGATCGCCGGCGTGATAGGCGACGCTCGGACCCGAACGGAGCTCCAGCAGCTCAGGGCGGTCCCAGATGACCGCCTGGGGAGATCCCGCCAGGAATACCCGGAACAGCTCTCTCAGCTCCTCGAGCGAGGAGAAGCTCGCATGGTGATCGAGCTCGACGTTGGTGAGCACTGCGATCTCCACCTCGAGACTCAGAAGGGAGCGATCCGACTCGTCGGCCTCGACGACCAGCCATTCCCCCTCCCCCCACTCGGCGTTCGGAAGACCCCCGCCGATCGGCGCCCCGATCAGCCACCCGGGCGACTCCCCGGCGCCCAGCAGGGCGTGGGCGATCATCGAGGCGGTTGTGGTCTTGCCGTGGGTTCCGGCGACCGCGATCGTGCGGCGAAGGGCCGAGAGCTGCCCCAGCAGATCGGCCCGCGTCAACTCGGGGATCCCGCGATCTCGGGCGGCCACGCGCTCGGGGCTCTCGGCGGGGACAGCCGAGGAGTGGACCAGCTCGATCCCCTCGCCCACCGGAAGATTCTCGGCCCGGTGCCCGATCTGCGCCACGAGCACCCCGTCCTCGGCCAGCCTCCTCAGATAGGGACCGTCAGCTCCATCGGAGCCGGTCACATCGGCGCCCAGGGCGTGCGCGGCGCGCGCATAGGCGCTCATCCCGGCGCCGCCGACACCGACGACGTGGATCCGCCGTCCCGCCCAGGGGCGCTCGGCGGCGCTCATGCGCCTGCCGCCCGCAGGACCTCGGCGGCGATCGCGCCGGCAGCGTCGGGCCGGGCCAGCTCCAGTGCCGCCTCGCTCATCATCTGCAACCTGCGCGGGTCGGCCAGGAGGGCACCCACCTCGCCGCCCAGCCTGGGGCCGGTCAGCTCGCCATCGGGGATCACGACGGCCGCGCCCGCATCGGCCATCCAGGCAGCATTCGAGCTCTGATGATCGGCGGCCGCGTGCGGATAGGGGACCAGGACCGCCGGAAGCCCGTAGGCGGCCAGCTCGAAGACGGAGCCGCCGG
>CAZFGJ010000213.1:0-3867 GCA_964518445.1 uncultured Solirubrobacteraceae bacterium | reverse complement strand
CTCTCCTGGATCGACGAGGCCGACGGCTCGCGCCTGGAGTTCCATGCCGAGGCAGAACGCATCCGCAGCGACAACCTGCTGATCCTCCGAAGCGACTACCGGGCGCCCTTCGGGACCTTCTCCGGATCTCTCCCCGGAGGGCTCGAGCTCACCGGCGGCCGCGGCGTCATGGAGCACCACAGGGCCCGCTGGTAGACCCGCTCAGGTGATCATCCCGGCGCGCAGCGCATAGGCCACCGCCGCCGTGCGGTCGCTGACGCCCAGCTTGGCTCGGATGTGCTCGAAGTGCGACTTAACCGTGAGGGTGCTGATCGTCAGCCGCTCGGCGATCATCCTGCCTGTCAGGCCTTCGGAGGCCAGCGTCAGGATCTCCAGCTCCCGCCCCGTGAGGACCTGCGAGGGCGCTGCGCCGTTGACTTCCGCGAGCATCCTTCGGATCCTAGAGTGGCCGCCCAAGCTCGGACTCGTCCCGATATACGGACTCTTGTAGGTAGTTCACTGAAGTTCTGCGAAGGATGGCCAAAGATAGGCCAGATGGCCGATCGAATAGTGCACCGGAGCAGTCGATCACGTGCCTATGAAGCAGAGGGACCAGCCCTGCCTGCGCGACTATGGCCCGCCGGATTCCGGCGGGTCGGCCCCTGGCCCGTCCCCCCGCGCCAAGCACGTCGCCCTGCTCGACGCGACGCTCGACTCGCTTCAGGCCCAGATCACGCTGATCGACCGGCAGGGGGACGTCGTCCTGACCAACGCCGCGTGGAAGCGCTTCGGCTCGGAAAACGGAGGACGGCATCCACCGGGCGTCGAGAACTACCTCGCGGCGTGCGATGCCGCCGAGGGTGAACCGATCGCCGAAGGAATCGCAGCGGCGCTGCGCTCGATGCTCGCAGGGGAGCTCGAGCACTTCTCAACCGAGTACCCATGCCACTCACCCGAGGTGCAGCGATGGTTCCAGATCAGGGCCAACCGCTACCGAGGTCCGGGCGAGGCACGCATCGTGATCGTCCACGACGAGATCACCGAGCGCCACGTGGCCAAGCTGGAGGTTCAGGCCCAGAGCACGCTGCTCGACGAGGTCGACGTGGCCGTTTTCGCGACCGACCTCGGCGGCCGGGCCACGCACTGGAACCGTGGCGCGGAAAAGCTCTACGGATGGACCCGTGAGGAGGCACTGGGGCGACGCGCTCTCGACCTTCTGGGCCGTGTCGACCCTGCCTCGCTCGTGGAGATGAAACAGGAGCTCCACCGCTCGGGCCGGTGGGAGGGCCAGTTCGACGCCGAACGGAGGGACGGAAGCTCCTTCCCCGCCTACACCCAGACCCGGGTCATCACGGCGCAGGGCGAGACCCCGGCGGCCGTCGTCGGCGTCTCAGTCGATATCAGCGAGCGCGTAGCCGCCGAGCGCGCTCTACGCGAGGCTCACAGCCATCTGACGGCTGTCACGAACAGCATGGACGAGGGAATGGCGGCGCTTGATTCCGAGGGGCGGCTGACCTACATGAACGAGGCGGCCGAAGAGCTGCTCGGCTACAGCGAAACGGAGCTGCTCGGGAAGATCATGCACGACCTCACCCACAGCACCCGTGCCGACGGAACGCCGCTGAGCCTCGAGCAGTGCCCGATCTTCCAGGCCTGGCGCGAAGGGGAAACGGTGCGAGTCGCCGACGACCTGTTCATCCGCAAGGACGGCAGCCGGCTCGAGGTCTCCTACACCGCCTCGCCCTTCCACACCGACGACGGGGTCGAAGGCTGCGCCGTGGTGTTCCGCGACATCGCCATGCAGAAGAAGCGCGAAGAGGCCCTTCGCCGGGATGCCCAGACGCTGACCCGCATCGACGCGATCACCACCGCGATGGCGGAGGACCGCCTGGTCCTGCTCTCCCAGCCGATCGTCGATGTCCTGACGGGCAAGGTCGTCCAGAACGAGCTGCTGCTGCGGATGCGTGAATCCAACGGCCGCCTCGAGAGCCCCGGCTCCTTCCTGCCGGTCGCCGAGGAGTACGGGTTGATCGGCGAGATCGACCGCTGGGTAATCTCCCAGGGCGCCGAGATCGCCGCCCGCGGAATCCCGGTCGAGGTCAACGTCTCCGGGCGCTCGATCGGCGATCAGCTGATGCTCGACCACATTCGCGCCTGCCTCAAACGGACCGGCGCGGATCCGAGCCTGATCGTCTTCGAGTTGACGGAGACGGCCTTCGTCACCAACGCCGAGGCGGCGGGCCGGTTTGCCAACGGGCTCCATCAGCTCGGCTGCAAGCTGGCCCTCGACGACTTCGGCGCGGGCTACGGCAGCTTCACCTACCTCAAGCAGCTGCCGATCGACTTCCTGAAGATCGACATCGAGTTCATCCGCGACATCACCGTCAACACCGCCAGCCGCCACCTCGTCGATGCCGTCGTGGGGATCGCCAGGGCATTCGGGCTGCAGACGATCGGCGAGGGCGTCGAGGACGCCGAGACCCTGCAGGCCCTGGTGGATCTGGGCGTGGACTTCGCCCAGGGCTACCACCTGGGACGCCCCGGAGCGCTCGAGCGAAACCCGAGGACGACCGTCTCGAAACGCCCGCACGAACGCCGGACGAGAAGCCCTCTGAAGCTCGCCCGCGCTCAGAAGTGAGGGCCGGGCCTCAGCCTCCGCGCTGTCTGCGCAGCTCGGCCAGGAGGAGCTTTGAGTGCATCGCGCCGATCAACTCGCGCAGCGGTTCGGTGCCGGCGGCCACGATCTCCATGGCACGCTCGACATCGACCTCCCCGGCCAGGCGATCCAGCAGCGCCCGTACCTCCTCCTCGACCAGCGGCTCGAGCGCCCGGCGGTAGCGCAGGGTGTCATAGACGGTGAAGCCCAGAGCCTCGTCGTAGCCTCCCGCGCGGAAGCCGGCGATCGCCTCGATGATCTTCAGGTCATCGCTGTCATAGCCACGCTGGCTGGGCGTCAGGACGCCGATCTCAGCGAGGCGGTCGAGGGCGATCCGCGGGACGCCATAGCGCTCCTGAACCGCCTTGCGCGACACGCGGCTGCGGTCCTCGACGCTCGCGAGGGCCCGCTCGAGGATCCGGTCCTCCAGCTCGATCAGCGCACGGACGCGCTCGGGTTCCTCGCGCAGGGCCCCCTTGATCACCCGCAGGGGCATGAAGCGCTCCTCCTGAAGGCGCTTGATCAGGACGATCCGCTCGACGTACTCGGGCGGGTAGTAGGCCATGTTGCGACTCGTCCGCACCACGTCCTCGCCCTCCCCCAGAAGCCCCTCGCGCAGGTAGTAGCGAATCGTCCCCGGGCTGACCCCCGAGCGCTCGGAGAGCTCGCTCATCTTCAGCAGGCGTCCGCCTGCCCGCTCGCCGTTCGAGGCCGCCGTGTCGCTCGCGGCGCTCATCCGGAGCGGCTCAGGCCCCGAGGTTCGTGGCGTGCACCGTCTCGGCCGGACCGGCGGCGGCCCCGTCGGCCAGCAGCCCGGCGATCTCCTAGGCGCTGTAGCCGGCTGCCTCGAGGACCTCTGCCGTGTGCTCACCCAGAGCCGGGCCGGGCAGCCGCGCGTGATCGCCCGGCGTCCTGTCCAGCTTGACCGGGATCCCCAGCTGGCGAACCGGCTTCTCGGCGCCCGGCTGATCGAGCTCGACGACCATCCTGCGCTCGCGCACCAGGTCGGAGTCCAGCGCCTCGTCCAGCTCCAGCACCGGCTCGAGGCAGCAGTCGTTCTCACGGGCGAAGGCCTCCCACTCGGCCCGGGTGCGGCCGCGGAAGATCTCCGCCACCTGCCCGTGGGCCTCGGAGCCGGGACGCTCGAACTGCACGGCAATCAGATCCTCACGTCCCACGCCGCGGCACCAGGCCTGCCAGAACTTCGGCTCGAGGGCCCCCAGCGAAACCCA
>CAZFGJ010000212.1:0-3874 GCA_964518445.1 uncultured Solirubrobacteraceae bacterium | reverse complement strand
GCGGCTCGAACTCGACGATGTCGTCGAGGCGGTTGATGAACTCGGGCTTGAAGTGCTCGAGCAGCGCGCTGCGCAGCTCGCCCGGGGCGGGGCGGATGTTCGAGGTCATGATCAGCACCGTGTTCTTGAAGTCGACGGTGCGGCCCTGGCCGTCGGTGAGGCGGCCGTCGTCGAGCACCTGCAGCAGCGTGTTGAAGACGTCGCCGTGGGCCTTCTCGATCTCGTCGAGCAGGACGACCGCGTATGGACGGCGGCGAACCGCCTCGGTCAGTTGGCCGCCCTCTTCGTATCCGACGTATCCGGGGGGCGCTCCCACGAGCCGCGAGACCGAGTGCTTCTCCATGTACTCGGACATGTCGATCCGGATCATCGCGTCCTGCGAGTCGAACATGAACTCGGCCAGCGCCCGGGCGAGCTCGGTCTTGCCGACCCCGGTGGGGCCGATGAAGAGGAACGAGCCGATCGGCCGGTCGGGGTCCTGCAGACCGGCCCGGGAACGCCTCAGCGCGGTGGCCACGGCTTCGACGGCCTCGTCCTGGCCGATGACCCGTTCATGGAGGCGCTCCTCCATGTGGATCAGCTTCTCGGTCTCCCCCTGCAGCAGCCGGCTGACGGGGATCCTGGTCCAGCGGGCCACGACTCCGGCGACGTCGTCGGCGTCGACCTCCTCCTTGAGGAACATCGGCGGCTCACCCGCTTCGGGCTGGCTCTCCGCGGCCTCGAGCTCGCCGAGCCTCTGTTCGAGCGCGGGGATGTCCTGGTAGAGCAGTTCCGAGGCGCGGGCCAGATCGGACTCTCGCTGGGCGCGCTCGGCCTCGATGCGGGCATGCTCGAGGCGCTCTTTGATGTCCGAGACCTGGTCGATTGCGGCCTTCTCGTTCTGCCAGCGGGCCTTCATCGCGGCAGAGCGCTCCTTCAGCTCTGCCAGCTCGCGCTCGAGTGCCTCGCGGCGCTCGGCGGAGGCCGAGTCGGTCTCCTTCTCCAGGGAGGTCAGCTCGATCTCGAGCTGCATGACCCGGCGGTCGACCTCGTCGATCTCGGTGGGGACGGAGTCGATCTCGATGCGGATCCCCGAGGCGGCCTCGTCGATCAGGTCGATCGCCTTGTCAGGAAGGAAGCGATCGGCGATATAGCGGTCCGACAGCGTGGCGGCGGCGATCAGGGCGCTGTCCTGAATGCGGACTTTGTGGTGGTCTTCGTAGCGGCCCTTGAGCCCGCGCAGGATTGCGATCGTGTCCGGAACGCTCGGCTCGCCAACCATCACCGGCTGGAAGCGGCGCTCGAGCGCCGCGTCCTTCTCGATGTGCTTGCGGTACTCGTCCAGGGTCGTCGCTCCGACGGCGCGGAGTTCACCGCGGGCGAGCATCGGCTTGAGCAGGTTGGCCGCATCGACGGCGCCTTCGGCGGCACCGGCGCCGACGATCGTGTGAAGCTCGTCGAGGAACAGGATCACGGCGCCCTGGGCCTCGGAGATCTCCTTCAGGACGGCCTTCAGCCGATCCTCGAACTCGCCCCGGTACTTGGCCCCGGCGATCAGCGAGCCGATGTCCAGGGCGATCACCCGGCGCTCGCGCAGGGACTCGGGGACATCCCCGGAGACGATCCGCTGGGCGAGGCCCTCGACGATGGCCGTCTTGCCGACGCCCGGCTCACCGATCAGGACGGGGTTGTTCTTGGTGCGGCGCGAGAGGACCTGGATGACCCGGCGGATCTCCTCGTCGCGGCCGATGACCGGGTCGAGGCGTCCCTGCTCGGCGATCTCGGTCAGGTCGCGGCCGTAGCGCTCGAGGGCCTGGTACTTCTCCTCGGGGCTCTGGTCGGTCACGTGGTGGGGGCCGCGAACCTCGGCGAGCGCCTGAAGCAGCCGCTCGGGACTGGCGCCGACCGAGCGCAGGGCAGCGCCGGCGCGCCCGTGCTCACCGGCCAGGGCGAGCAGCAGGTGCTCCGTCGAGACGTACTGGTCGGAGAGCGATCGGGCCTGGTCCTCGGCGGCTGCCAGGACGGAACTGAGTTCGGCGGAGGGAGTGGTGGCGGGCGGTGTTGTGGAGGCGGACAGTTTGGGCAGCTCGTCCAAGGCGCGCTCGACCTCGGCGCGAAGCGCTCCCATCTCGACGCCCAGCTTCGACAGCACAGGCAGCACCACGCCGCCGGCGGATCCGGCGCTGGTCTCCGAGCCGCCGGCTCCCTCGAGCAGGGCGGCGAGCAGGTGCGCCGGGACCACCTGCGGGTTGGGGCGCTCCTGGGCCAGCCGGGCGGCGGTGGCCAGGGCTTCCTGAGACTTGATGGTGAATCGGTCAGGCTGCATCGCCACCTCCGGATGGCTTGTTTCGCGGCTCGGGCCGCGGCGGTATCGCAGGGAAGGGGGATCGGGCCTCGGAGGCCCGGACGAGACCGAGGCTGCCCCGGTAGGGGACCGCCAGCTCGGCGCGGAAGGAGCGGCGGACCTGCTCGAGCTCTTCGGCCAGGCGGACCTGGGCGCGCATCGCCTCAAGCTCGATCTCCTCGATGCGGGCGTGCATCGCGTCGATCTCGCGCTCGAGGTCCATGACCCGCTCGACGCCGGCCAGGTTGAGGCCGAGCTCGGCGGTCATCTCCTGGATGCGGCGGAGCTTCTCGACGTCGTCCTGGGAGTAGAGACGGGTTCCCTTGGGCGAGCGCTTGGGCTCGATCAGGCCGCGTGCCTCGTACATCCTCAGCGTCTGAGGGTGCATATTGGCCAGCTCGGCGGCGACCGAGATCATGAATACGCCCCGGTCGGTCTCGACCTCGACGCGGGTGATCGTGGGGATGCCCCTGCGCGCCCGGCGGGGTGCAGGCTTCCGGGGGTCGCCATGTCCGGCCATCAGCTCTCTCCTCCGCCGGCGTCGCCGTTGGAATCCTTGGTGAACAGCCCGGCGCGGGGGTCCTCGCCGCCCATCGTCCTGGAGAGCGTCTCGACGGCTTCCTGCTGCTCCTTGCTGAGGTGGTCGGGCACCTCGATCACGAAGCGGTAGTGGATGTCGCCTTTCTCCTGCCCGCCCGTGTTGAGCTTCGGCGGCCCCTCGCCGCGCAGGCGCTGAACCGTGCCGGATGGGGTGCCGGGCTTGACGCGGAGGGTCTTGGTCCCGTTCAGCGTCGGCACCTGGACGTCTGCGCCCTGGAGCGCCTCGGGGATCGTCAGCGGGACCTCGACCTCGAGGTTCTCGCCCTTGCGCTTGAAGGTCGGCGAGGAGCCGACGTGGGTGATCAGGTAGAGGTCGCCCGAGGGCCCGCCGTTTCGCCCGGGCTCGCCCTTGCCGGCCAGCCGGATGCGGCTGCCGTCCCGCACTCCCGCCGGGATGTTGACGCGAAGTTTCTTGACGGTCCGCACGGCACCCGCGCCCTGGCAGGTCGGGCAGGGGTCCTCGATCACCGTGCCGGCGCCGCCGCAGCGCGAGCAGGGCTGTGAGATGGAGAACATGCCCTGGCCCTGCGTCTCGATTCCCCGGCCCTCACAGCGAGGGCAGACGATCGGCGTGGTGCCGGGCTTGGCACCGGTGCCGCGGCAGGTCTGGCAGGTGGCGTGCATGGGCACCTGAAGGGGAACCTGTGCACCGGTGACGGCCTGGTCGAAGGTGATCGAGACCTGCGCCTCGAGGTCTGCTCCCCGCTCGGAGCGGGGCTTGGTGCGCACACGGCGCCCGCTGGCCGATCCGCCGAACAGGTTCGACAGGATGTCGCCCATCGAGTTGCCGTCGAAGTCGAAGTTCCCGAAGCCGCCGAAGCCGCCGCCGGGGCCCGCGCCGGTCGTGAAGGGCCCGGTGCCCGAGTCGTACTGCTTGCGCTTGTCGGGGTCGCCGAGGACGTCGTGGGCCTGGGAGATCTCCTTGAAGCGTGCCTCGGCGTTCTTGTCGTC
>CAZFGJ010000211.1:0-3919 GCA_964518445.1 uncultured Solirubrobacteraceae bacterium | reverse complement strand
GTGTTCGGCTGGCGCCACGAGCTCCTCATCGGCAAACAGACGGGCCCGAAGGCAATGTCCACGTCGGCCTTCGAAGCGTTGCAGGCGCAGCAGAAGACACAGCCTCAGTCGCTCATGAAAAGCAAGGGCAAAGCGTTTTGGGTCTTCGAAGACCGCTTCTTCTCGGAGGACGATGACCTCTCAGCTGAGGACATCCTGGCGCTGATCCGTGACCGTGACCGGCGCAAGCAGCGAAAGATCGAGCGCGCACGGGCAAGCCTCGCGGCAGAGGGCAACAACGAGCCGCGGCGCGAAGTGATCCCCCGAGAGGTCAAGCTCGCAGTCTTCGAACGCGACGAAGGCAAATGCGTGGAGTGTGGATCGAACTTCGAGATCCAGTACGACCACATCATCCCGTTCTCAATGGGCGGAGCATCGACTGTTGAGAACCTGCAGGTCCTTTGCGCGACCTGCAACCAGCGCAAGGGCGCCAGCATCGCCTAAGCCTCCCCGGCCGTCCGCAGCGCATCCCAATGACGAGGATGCGGCACCCGCTTACCAAGCCTGATCATCGAGCAGTAGTGCTCCGAGAGGCCGGTCGCCTCCGAGATCGCACGAATCGGGAGCTGTCGGAGACCCGGGAGGACCTCGACGGCGAACGCAGCAGGGTCTGGCCGCTCTCCCGACCACTGCCGAACCGCCTTCTGGTGCATTGAGTTCTTGGCGCCGCGCAGCTGGGCGGCACGACCTCCGTGGCCTGGGTCACGTTGTTCGGCACGCAGCTGAGCCAGGACACGCGCGGCTTGGTCTCGCGCATTCGAGCTCTCGTGTTCGAACCGCTGGGCGCGGCAGCCCGCGCAGTAACGGTGCCGACGCGAAGGGACGGGCTCACCGCAGTCGCGTTGCGGATTGGGCCTCGGAAAGGTCAGCTGTTGTGTGGAGCTGCCGCCCCTGACCGAGATAGGCCTAGGGGCCGCGTGATGTGTTCGGTTGTTGTCCGCCTTACCGCCTATCCCGCCTAGAGGGCTATCGCCACGTACTTCGTCTCGAGGTACTCGCCGATCCCCTCGAAGCCGCCCTCGCGGCCGAAGCCGGACTGCTTCACGCCGCCGAAGGGCGCGGCGGGGTTCGAGACGACGCCCTGGTTGACGCCGACCATCCCCGTCTCGATCCCCTCGCTGACACGGAAGGCCCGTTCGAGATCACGCGTGTACACGTAGGCGACAAGGCCGTACTCGGTCCTGTTGGCGGCGGCGATGGCCTCCTCCTCGGTGGAGAAGGTTGCGATCGGCGCGACCGGTCCGAAAATCTCCTCCTCGAGCAGCCGGGCCTCATCGGGCACGGAGGAGAGAACAGTCGGCTCGTAGAAGTAGCCGGGGCCGTCGGGACGGTTGGCTCCCAATAGAACCTCGGCGCCCTTGGAGACGGCGTCGCCGACGAGTTCGGCGACCTTGTCCCGCTGGTTCGCGTCGATCAGCGGGCCGACGTCGACGTCGGGCTCGGTCCCCCGCCCGACCTTCAGCTTGCCCATCCGCTCGGCCAGCCGGGAGGCGAACTCGCCGGCGATCGACTCGTGCACGTGGAAGCGGTTGGCGGCGGTACAGGCCTCGCCGACGTTTCGCATCTTGGCGAGCATGGCGCCGTCCACCGCGGCATCCAGATCGGCATCCTCGAATACCACGAAGGGCGCGTTGCCGCCCAGCTCCATCGAGACGCGCAGAACCTGGTGGGCCGACTGTTCGATCAGCGTCCGGCCGACCTCGGTCGAGCCGGTGAAGGAGAGCTTCCGCGTGCGGGGGTCCTTGAGCAGCGGTTCGATCACCGCGCCCGAGCGCTTGGCGGTGATCACGTTGAGGACGCCCGCGGGGAGGCCGGCATCCTGCAGGATCTTGGCGAGCGCCAGCATCGACAGCGGCGTCTGCTGAGCGGGCTTTACGACCATCGTGCAGCCGGCCGCGATCGCCGGCGCGAGCTTGCGGGTGCCCATCGCCGTGGGGAAGTTCCAGGGGGTGACAAAGACGCAGGGACCGACGGGCTGGCGCATGGTCAGGATTCGGCCCTTGCCGGTCGTGTTCACCATGTAACGGCCATGTATCCGAACGGCCTCCTCGGAGAACCAGCGGAAGAACTCGGCGGCATAGGCGATCTCCGAGCGCGACTCGACGACCGACTTGCCCATCTCGAGGGTCATCAGGACGGCCAGCTCATCCGTCTGCTCGACGATCGCCTCGTAGGCACGGCGAAGGATCTCGCCGCGCTCACGGGGAGCCGTGGCGGCCCACTCGGCCTGTTTGTCCGCGGCGGCGCCCAGCGCGGCCATCGCGTCCTCGGGGGTCCCGTCGGCGACCTCGATCAGGATCTCTCCTGTCGCCGGGTCCTCGACCCCAAGGCGCCCTCCGCCGGTGGCTGGGAGCCACTCACCGTCGATCAGCAGGTCGGTCGGCACGGCGTCGAGAACGGCGCGCTCGCGCTGCTCGCCAGTCATCGTGCAGCCCTCACGCGGACCGCTTGCAAACCCGACCTCGAATCCATGGGATCTCCCTCCCTCGACCGCGACCGTCCGCATGCTCGCGTGTTCAACGAAGAGCAGATGGACCTCATCGGCCCAACCTATCACCGCCCTCGAAGCCGTCCCGCGAGCCCCGCGGGCACGCTGCGGCGCCTCGCTCTGGCGCTGGCTGCGGCGCTGGGGAGCCTCGCCTGCCTCAGCGGCGCCGCGGGTGCCTCCTCGCTGGTGATCGAAGGGGCGGGTAACGGCCACGGGGTGGGGATGAGCCAGGAAGGCGCGCGCGGCTACGCGCTTCACGGCTACAGCTTCAGCGCCATCCTGGGCCACTACTACACGGGAACCACTCTGGGTCAGGCCCCGGCCAAGACGATCGTCAAGGTGCTGGTCGGCTCGAAGGTCAAGCGCGTCCCGCTCGAGCGGTACGTGCGGGGAGTCGTCTCCGCCGAGATGCCCTCGAGCTACCCGGCGGCAGCCCTCGAGGCCCAGGCCGTGGCGAGCCGGACCTACGCCCTGACCTCACACGCCGGCGGCTCTCGATTCAACGTCTACTCCGACACCCGCTCTCAGGTCTACCGCGGCGCGGCAGCTGAAACGTCGGCCACCAACGCGGCCGTTGCGGCGACCGCCGGACAGGTCGTGCTCTATGGCGGCAAGCCGGCGATCACCTACTTCTTCGCCAGCTCGGGAGGCATGACCGAGAACGTCGAGAACGGCTTCCCCGGGGCCGAACCCGAGCCCTGGCTGAAGGGCGTCGCCGACAGCTACGAAGGCTCCGGATCCAAATGGAAGCTGGACCTCAGCTTCACCGTTGTCGCGCGGATGCTGCACGGACTCTTCAAGGGGTCGTTCAGAGGGATCGAGGTGCTCAAGCGCGGCGTCTCGCCACGCATCCTGAGCGTGCGCGTGATGGGCTCCCGGGCGGCCTCGGTGATCGGCGGTCCGGAACTCGCCGGACGGCTCGGGCTGAGCTCGACCTGGGCCTACTTCAGCATCCGAAACGGCACGGTCGTCAGGCCCGAGGCGGACCACAGCGGACAGTCTCGCCACCCCGCCGCCACGCCTCCCCCGACGACGCCCGTGGGGGGTCAGGGCGGCGTCGCGCCGACGCCCAACAAGAGCTCCCTAGGCACCTCGGCCGGCTCCAGCGGCGGAACCTCGCCGGCCGCCTGATTAGGCCTTTCCGGTACCGATCCGTCCCGGTATTTCGCATGGCTCGCCACGAAATTCTCGCTATTTGCGGGTATTTCGAAAATCTCGAATGATCTAGAACATTCGTCCAGCGGGAAGAACATTAAGCAAGCTCTATGCACGGATCCGCAAACAAGCTCTCGTCCCGCGTGGCCCTTTCAGCGTCACTGCTGAGCCTCGGCGCCGCCCTCGCCCTCGCGTCACCGGCCCTCGCAGGGGACGCCCCCTTGGAAGGCGCAATCA
>CAZFGJ010000210.1:0-4014 GCA_964518445.1 uncultured Solirubrobacteraceae bacterium | reverse complement strand
GGCGGCCTATGACTTCGCGGTGGCCCACCCTTTGGTCCACCTCGGCGAGCATCTCAGCTTCCTCCTGGTCGGCTCCCTCTACTGGTGGCATCTGCTCTCGCCGATCAGGGCCCGCATGCGCCTGGACGGGATGGGCCCGATCGTCTACATGCTCTCCACCAAGCTGTTCGTCGGAGCCCTCGGGATGGGACTGGCCTTCGCCCCCACAGCCATCTATTCCTACTACGTCCACCAGCCCCGTGTGTGGGGCGTCTCAGCGCACGACGATCAGTCGATCGCCGGGGTGATCATGGCCGTCGAGCAGTCGATCGTGATGGGTGTGGCACTCGTCTTCCTGTTCGTGCGGGCGCTGGCGGAGTCCGAGCGCAAACAGCAGCGCGAAGAGCGCTACGAGTTCGGCCCCGACCCGCTCTAGGGGCGTGACCCCGAGAGCTCGACGCAGAGCTGCTCCAGCAGACGCTGTACCTCGGGAAGGCGGTCGGCCTCGGGGTCGGCCAGAAGCTCCTTGAGCTGCTCTCGCCGGGCGCTGAGGACCTGGTCGGCCATCGCCACCCCCGCGGGGGTCAGCGACGCTCCGGCGCCATCCTCGGCGGTCAGCCCTCGCTCGCGCAGCTCGTGCTGCACCGCCGCGATGCGGCTCTCGTCGATCTCCTGGCGGCGGGCCATCTCGAGCGTGCCAGCCACGCCATAGCTGTCGAACCTAGCCAGGGCCCATACGGCTCCGGGGCTCAGCTCCAGGCCGGCTCGAGCCGCGACCTGCTCGTTGAAGCTCACCCTGCGATCACGACCGACCAGCATTCCCAGCGAGCGATCGATTTCAGCCAGCGAATTCGGGCCCTTGGGCACGGCCAGGGCATCGTCGAGCCCCTGGCTCGTGGATGCCGTGGCGCGAAGTGGATGCTCGCGCAGGCGCAGGCTGAGCAGGAAGCCGATCGCCGCTATTCCGGCCGCCACGAGGAACACCGGCTGAAGGGCGTTGACGTATGCGTTCTCGTAGGCAAGCCGGGCCGAGGAGGGCAGCGTCGCGAGCTGAGCTCCGGTCAGCCGCGCGCCGCCGGACACCTGAGCTCCCAGGGCACCGCTGATGGCGTCATGGAGCCCTGACCGCAGGCGGCTGGAGAAGATCGTCCCGAAGATGGCCGCCCCGAACGAGCCTCCGATCCCGCGGGCCAGCGTGACGCCGGATGTGGCGGCGCCAAGGACGGAGTAGTCGACCGAGTTCTGAACGGCCAGGACGAGCACCTGCATCACCAGGCCAAGGCCGAGGCCCAGAACCAGCAGGTAGGCGTCGGCCTGCAGGTTGCTGGTCGTGATGTCCAGGCGCGAGAGCAGCAGCAGGCCGACCGTCATGACCGCCGTTCCCAGGATCGGGAACATCCGGTAGCGCCCCGTTCGGGTGATCAGCTGGCCCGAGAGCACCGAGGTGACCAGCAGACCGCCCATCAGCGGAATCAACCGCAGGCCGGCCTCCGTCGGCGTCGAGTGGAAGACGGTCTGGAAGAACAGCGGCAGGAACGTCACCGACCCGAACAGGGCGAAGCCGACGATCAGCGACAGCAGCCCGGCGACGCGGAAGACGTCTCCCCGCAGCAGCGAAGGCGGCAGTACGGGCTCGGCGGCTCTGCGCTCGACCCCCGCGAAGACGACCAGCAGGACACAGCCGATCAACGCCGTGACGATCGTCTGCGCACCCTCCCAGGCCCACGTCGTGCCGCCGAGGCTCGCGACGAGGATGAAGGCGCTCAGCGCCGCGGCCAGGAGGCCGGCTCCGAGGTAGTCGATCGACGGGCGGCTCCGCGTCGTCGTGACGGGCAGGGTGATACCGAGGACGATCAGCGCCACGATCCCGACGGGCAGGTTTACGTAGAAGATCCAGCGCCAGGAGAGGTGCTCCACGATGACGCCTCCGAGCAGCGGCCCCGCCACGCTCGCGACGCCGAAGACCGCACCGAACAGGCCCTGGTAGCGGCCCCGCTCCCGCGGCGAGACCACATCGCCCACGGTCGACTGGACCAGCACGATCAAGCCGCCGGCCCCGAGGCCCTGGACTGCCCGGAAGGCGATCAGCATCGTCATCGAGCCGGCCAGCCCGCAGAGGGCCGATCCGATGAGGAACAGGACCACGGCGCTCTGCAGAACCCGCTTTCGCCCCAGCTGATCGCCCAGCTTGCCGTACAGGGGCGTCACGGCCGTCTGTGCGAGCAGGTAGGCGCTGGTCACCCAGGAGAGCCGCTCGAGGCCGCCCAGGTCGCCGACGATCGTCGGCAGAGCAGTCGCCACGATCGTCGAATCGAGCGCCGCCAGCAGCATCACGAGCATCAGGCCCGCGAAGATGAAGCCGAGGCGGCGATCCGCTCCCTCGCGTGCCGGAACCGGGAGGGATGCGGCGTTCACTCAGGTGAGCCTAGCCTCGTCGGCGCAGACTTTGGACGATCCCGTTGTGAGCCGAGATCGCACCGATCAGGATCGAGTCGGCGGCGATCTCGGTTCC
This sequence comes from uncultured Solirubrobacteraceae bacterium, assembly GCA_964518445.1. Lineage (GTDB taxonomy): Bacteria > Actinomycetota > Thermoleophilia > Solirubrobacterales > Solirubrobacteraceae > Palsa-744. Next base: position 1,523 of record CAZFGJ010000210.1, on the reverse strand, counting down.
CGGGAAGACGATGCTCGAGCGAAGCTGGGCGCGGTCTCCGACGGTCGCATTGTCGCCCAGGACGATCGGCCCGGTCAGTCGAACCCCGGTGCCGATGCTGACGCCCGACCCGATCCACACGGGTCCATCGACGATCGCGTCATCGGGCAGCGTCGTGCCCTCGGAGACGCGCACGCCCGAGCTCACTTCGGTGCCCTCCATCTCGAGTTTCAGTTCGCCGCAGAGCGCATCGAAGGTGCCCTGGCGGAGCTCGGTCAGCGAGCCCACGTCGTTCCAGTACTCGCGGACCTCGTGGATGTGGAAGGGGACATCGTTCTCCAGCAACGCCGGGAAGACGTCCTGCGCCCAGTCGGCGAAGGGCCGCTCAGGGAAGTAGTCGAAGATCTCGGGCGAGAAGACATAGATGCCGCAGTTGCCCAGGTCCGACAGCGCCTCGTCCGGCGCGGGCTTCTCCTGGAAGCCCGTGATCCGGCCCTCGCGGTCGTGCAGCACCACCCCGTACTCGCGGGTGTCAGAGACCTTCTTGACCGCCAGCGTGGCGATTCCTCCGGCCGCCCGGTGGCGAGCCGCCAGCGCGCCCAGGTCGATGTCCGTCAGGGCGTCGCCCGAGATGACCAGGAAGTCGTCGCCGCCGAAGAAGTCGGCGCAGGCACGGACGCCGCCGGCCGTGCCCAGAAGCTCCTCCTCGACGCGGTAGGTGACCCTGTCCCCGAAGTACTCCTTGATCGAGTCGGGGAAGTAGTGCAGGTTGGCGATCACCTGATCGAAGCCGTGCCGGGCCAGCAGGTCGAGGATGTGCTCCATCACCGGCCGGTCGATCACCGGCACCATCGGCTTCGTTATCTCATAGGTGAGCGGGCGCAGCCGCGTCCCGAGCCCAGCTGCGAGGACCATCGCCTTCATGTGGTGATCCTCTCAGCTGGAGTCAAGGGACGGGGTGCGGCTTCCCTGCTAGTAGCGGTAGTGGTCGGCCTTGTACGGGCCCTCGACCGGCACGCCGATGTAGGCGGCCTGCTCCTCGGTGAGCTTCGTCAGCCGCACGCCGAGCGCGTCGAGGTGCAGCCGGGCGACCTTCTCGTCGAGGTGCTTGGGCAGCACGTAGACCTTCTTCTCGTACTCGTCGTTCTTGGTGAAGAGCTCGATCTGGGCGATCGTCTGGTTCGTGAAGGAACTGCTCATCACGAAGCTGGGGTGGCCGGTGGCGTTGCCCAGGTTCAGCAGCCTGCCCTCGGAGAGCATGATGATCGCGTGGCCGTCGGGGAAGACCCACTTGTCCACCTGCGGCTTGATGTTGACGCGCTCGATGCCCGCCACCTTCGTCAGGCCGGCGATGTCGATCTCGTTGTCGAAGTGCCCGATGTTGCCGACGACGGCCTGGTGCTTCATGCGCTCCATCTGCGTCGCCGTGATGATGTCCTTGTTGCCGGTGGTCGTGATGAAGATGTCACCGGTCTCGAGCACATCCTCGAGCGTCTTGACCTCGTAGCCCTGCATCGCCGCCTGGAGGGCGCAGATCGGGTCGA
>CAZFGJ010000209.1:0-4046 GCA_964518445.1 uncultured Solirubrobacteraceae bacterium | reverse complement strand
CCTGGTGTTCATCGACGCCGAGAGCGTCTACGGCGTCTCCCTGCGACTGGAAGGGAAGGCAGTCCCTAACCCCGACACCGGCCGCCTGGAAGTCAGCTTCCTCGGGAACCCCCAGCTTCCATTCAGCTCGCTGACCCTGAAGCTCAACGGCGGCAATCGCGCGCCGCTGGCGAACCCGAACTCCTGCGCCTCGGCCCCGACCGGATTCACGTTCACCCCATGGACCGGCGGCGCCGCGTTCAGCGCGACGACACCCTTCACCCCCACTGGCTGCCCGAACCCGATTCCCTTCGCACCGGCCCAGAGCACCCAGGACAGCTCCAACAAGGGCGGCGCGTTCACCTCCTACACGTTCAACCTGGCACGCGACGACAACCAGCAGTACATGAACACGATCCAGGCGACCCTGCCGGCCGGCCTGGTCGGATTCATCCCCTCGGTGCCCCGCTGCGCCGAGCCGGCCGCAACCGCCGGGACCTGCCCCTCGACCAGCAAGATCGGCACGGCCATGGCCAGCGCCGGAGCCGGCGGCGAACCGTCCAGCTTCGCGGGCAACGTCTACCTCACCGGCCCCTACAACGGTGCGCCCTACGGCCTGTCGATCCCGATCGAGGCGGCCGCCGGGCCATTCGACCTGGGCCGCGTCACGACGCGGGTCGGGCTCTCGGTCGATGAATTCACCGGCCGGGTGATCGCGACGAGCACGCTCCCGAAGATCGTCGGCGGCGTGCCGCTGCGACTCCGTTCGCTGAGCGTCTCCATCAACAAGTCGAACTTCCTGTTCAACCCGAGCTACTGCGGGGGCCTCTCGACCGACTCGCTGCTCGGCTCGCAGGCCGGAGCGATCTCCAAAGCCGCGAGTCCCTTCCAGGTGACCAACTGCACGGCCCTGCCATTCAAGCCCGTCTTCACGGCCTCGAGTCCGACGGCACCGTCGCGGGCGAACGGAGCAAGCCTCGAAGTCGGATTCACCCAGCCGGGCCACCAGGCGAACATCCGCTCGGTCGTCGCCTCGCTGCCCAAGGTCCTGCCCTCGCGGGACAGCACCCTCAAGCTGGCCTGCCCCGAAGCGACCTTCAAGACCGGCTACAAGAACTGCCCCGCCGGATCGAGGGTCGGCAGCGCAACCGTCGGGACGCCCGTCCTGCCCGACAAGCTGACGGGCCCCGCCTACCTGATCTCCCACGGTGGAGCCTCATTCCCCGATCTCGACCTGTTCCTCGAAGGGGACAACGGGGTCAAAGTGGTGCTGGTCGGCAACACCGACATCACCAAGGGGATCACCACCTCCACGTTCGCCTCGGTGCCCGACGTGCCGGTGTCGAGCTTCATGTTGAAGCTGCCGACCGCCCGGAACTCGCTGCTGGGCTCGTTCGGCAGCCTCTGCGCCAAGCCCCTCTACATGCCGACCACGATCACCGCCCAGAGCGGAGCGCAGATCAAACAGCAGACCCGTCTGTCAATCGGCAGCTGCAAGATCAAGCTGCTCTCGCACCGGGTTCGCGGGCATTTCCTTCTGGTTCGAGTGAAAGCGTTCACCGCCGGGCGGATCAGCGTTAGCTCACCGGGACTGCATACGACCTACCGCCGCATCAAGGGCCCTGCTGTCGTGACGGTCAAGGTTCCGCTGTCCAAGCGGGGGCGCAGCACGCTCGCATCCGGCCGCCAGCTGCACACGCGCTTCAGGGTTGGCTTCAACCCGAAGCACAAAGACGAATACCACTCGGCGGTCTACGCGCGCAACACCTTCAAGCAATAGGTTCCCGGCGGAGCCGTGAGCCCCGCCGACGACAACCACAGCCCCAGACGACCGCTCGCCCTGGCGTCGGCGCTGGGCGCCCTCGCGCTCGCCCTCGCCCCCGGGGCGAGCGCTGAAACTGCGCCCTCGATCACCGCCGGTGCGACCCCCGCCGAGATCCCCATCGGCGCCAGCTTCACGGTCAACGGCCGGCTCACCGGGGAGCCGGGCGCAATCGCCTCCAGGCCGCTGCAACTCGAAGCCGCCCCCTACCCCTACCGTGTCTACTCGATCGTCGGACAGTCTCAGAGCGCCGCCGACGGGACGTTCACCTTCGCGGCCACCTCCCCACGGTCGAACACCCGCCTGCGGGTCGGGATCGCGGGGTCACCCGGAACCGTCAGCCCTGTGGTCCATGTGACGGTCGACCCCCGCGTCGCGATCCACGCCCGCAACCTCGGCCCGGGCCGCGAGCGGCTCAGCATCAGGATCGAACACGCCGACTCCCCCCGCGCGAAGGCCACAAGCGTCTTCTGGTACCTGGCGCAGCGCCACTCCACGCGATTCACCCTGGCCACCTCCACCCAGTCGAGAGAGATCGCCCCCGGGGTCACCTACGCGAGCGCCATCGTCAATCCACCGGCCACCAGCTTCTCCTATCGGGTCTGCCTGAACCCCGCCTGGGAAGCGGCCATGGGTCCCGCCTCCACCCATGGCTCCTGTCCGGCTCACAGCTTCAGGCTCAGCAGTGCGATCTGAAGGGCCCGTGACGCGACGGGTCTGCCTGGCCCTGTTCGGAGCGCTGGCGCTCGCAGTGACTGCGGCGGCGAGCGCCGGAGCGCTGGAGTTCTCCGGAGAAGGACGCGGCACCCCCCGGCCTCCCTACCCCTCCCCCGGAGCCATCGCCTCAGCCCGAGCCTTCCTCGAGGGCCGCGCCGGGGCAACGGCCCTCGCGGTCGTCGACAGCTCCGGGCACCTCAGCGGGCTCAACCTCCGCGAGCACTTCCAGACGGCCAGCGTCATCAAGGTGATGTTCCTGACGGCCTACCTGCAGAAGCTCTCAGCCCATCACCGGAGCCTCACCGCCGCCGACAACGCGCTGCTTTATCCGATGATCCATGAATCCAACAACGACGACGCCTCGGCTGTGCTCGGAGCCGTCGGAGAGGGGGCGGTCCTGCGAGTCGCTCGTGAAGCCGGGATGCGCGACTACGTCCCCGGGGTCGGCTGGTGGGCCTTCTCGCAGACCTCGGCCGCCGATCAGGCTCGGTTCTTCTACGCCCTCCCACGGCTGATCCCCGGCCGCTTCTACGGGTACGCGAGGGGGCTGATGGCCGGCATCGAGCCGGAACAGAGCTGGGGCTTCCCGCCGGTGGCGCGACCGCGCTGGCAGATCTTCTTCAAGACCGGCGCGCTTCCCTCGGTGGGGCTGTTCAACGAGACGGCCCGGCTCGAGCGTCCCGGAGTGACCTTCACGGTCTCCGTGCTCACCAACGGCGACCCGTCGATGGCATACGGTGAGGAAACCATTCAGGGAGTCGCAAGCCGTCTCCTTGCCCACACGCCATGAGCACCCTCCACTACATCGAGCGTCCTGCCGAGGGCCCTGCCCGCGGACTGCTGATCCTCCATCACGGCCGGGGCACCGACGAGCGAGACCTGCTCGGCCTGGGCGACCTGCTCGACCCGCGGCGGGAGCTTCACCTGGTGACTCCCCGCGCTCCGATCGCGCTCGCCGGCTCGCCGGGATTCCACTGGTATCTGGTGCCCCGGGTCGGCTACCCGGACCCCGAGACGTTCGAGGCCGCCCGGAGCGCGCTGGGGGAACTTCACGACGAGCTGTGGACCGCCACCGGCATCGGGCCCGAGCGGACCATCCTTGGCGGGTTCTCGATGGGCTGCGTCATGAGCCATACCCTCGCTCTCAGCCCTGAGCGGCCGGTCCCGGCAGGGATCCTGGGCTTCTCCGGTTTCATCCCGACCGTGCCCGGCTGGGAGCCCGATCTCGCCGGACGCACCAAGCTGCGCGCGTTCATCGCTCATGGGCGACGGGACCCGGTGATCGAGGTCGGCTTCGGGCGTCTGGCCGCCGAAACCCTGAGTGGCGCCGGAATGGCCGTCGAGTACCACGAGTCCGACATCGGCCACCAGATCGATCCGGGCGCCCTGAGCGCCTCAGCCACATGGCTCACGCAGACGCTTCCCCCCGCAGCCACGGCCTAGCAAGGCCTGGGCGAAGCGCATAAGGTTGGCCCCATGCGAGTCCTGATCGTCGGCGCGGGCTTCGGTGGGATCGCCGCCGCGATTG
>CAZFGJ010000208.1:0-4062 GCA_964518445.1 uncultured Solirubrobacteraceae bacterium | reverse complement strand
CAGAGCTCGTAGTCTTCGCCGCCCCCGGCGGCAAGCTCCCAGGCCTCGAGGGCGAGGCCGGCTGAGACCTCGGCGACCCCCGGCGCCAGCGGCAGCGAAGCCAGGTCGATACGAAGGTCGCAGCCGCTGGCCCGGCCGATGTGGCCCGCGTCGGCCGCCAAACCGTCGGATATGTCGATCATCGCCCTGGCCCCCGCCCGCGCGACCGCCATCCCTGCCTCCAACCGAGGCAGGGGCTCCCTGGCGCGCTCGAACATCGGCCCCGCTTCCGGTCCTGGCTCGGCCCGGCCCTCCATCACCGCCAGGGCCGCGGCCCCCGCTCCCAGCTCACCCGTCAATCCGATCAGCTGACCGGCACGAGCGCCATCGCGGCCGAGCAGTTCGCCGGGGGTCTCGCACCAGCCGTTGACCGCGATCGAGACCATCAGCACCGGCGCGCTCACCACGTCCCCGCCCGCGATCTCGGCCCCCATGTCCACCGCGAGAGTCCTTGCGGCTTCCACCAGCTCCAGGGCGTCGTCCTCGGAGAAGTCCGGCGGGATGCCCAGCGACAGATAGGCCTGGCCAGGCTGGGCGCCCATCGCCGCGAGGTCCGAGAGCGCTCCCGCCAGGGCACGATGTCCCACCTCCGCGGGAGTGGCCCAGCCCTCCTCGAGGCGGAAGTGAACGCCCTCGACCATCGTGTCCAGCGAGGTGACGCAGAAGGGACGGGCGCTTACAACCGCCGCGTCGTCACCGATCCCCCGCACGAGCCTGCTCGCCGGGCTGGGGCTCCCCAGCGCGGCCGCGATCGACTCGATCAGGGAGCGCTCAGCGATGCCTGTAGACGATCCGCGCGCGGTCGAGGTCGTACGGGGAGAGCTCGCAGCGGACGCGGTCGCCCGGCAGGATCCGGATGCGGAAACGGCGCATCTTGCCCGCCACGTGCCCGAGCACGACGTGGTCGTTGTCCAGCTTCACGCGAAACATCGCGTTCGGCAGGGCCTCGATCACCTCGCCCTCGAATTCAACCTTGTCCTCCTTGGCCACGCCCTCAAACTACCAGCGTCGGGCACCCGGGTGGGAGACGGTTGCGCTCGGCCGCGCCTCAGCCTGGTCCGGCGCCGCCCGTTTTGTTGACCGTCGGGGGAGCTTTTTCTTTGGGTGCCGGCTGTTCGGTCACGGTCAGCGGGACCGTCCCGGCGGTCTTCTTCTTCTTGGGCTTCTTGGCGGGGCCTTCTTCGGACTGTTCCTTCTGTGCCTGAGCCAGCCCGGTGGCTGCATATTTCCCGTAGAACGGGGCGTAGCTGATGCCTTCACTTGATTCTTTGAGCGACGCGCAGGGGTGGGTTTCGGTGACGGGGGCCATGAAGGCGTGCCAGATATCCGCCGGCAGATAGCCGCCCTGCTGGGGTGCCCCGTGTACGTCCGTCATTTCGACCCGTTTCGTCGGGTAGCCCATCCAGACGGCCGTCGCGTATTCGGAGTTGTAGCCGTCAAGCCAGGCGTCGATCAGGTCGTTGGTCGTGCCGGTCTTGGCGGCCGTGGGGCAGTTGATGGCCGATTTCGTGGCGGTGCCGCCGAGGACGTTCTGATGGAGGATCGCCGTGAGCTCGCCCGCCACGGGTTCGTCGAGGACACGTTCGCGATGGGGGGTACCCCAGTTGGTGTCGGCGTGGCCGTCGGGGAAGACAACCTTGGTGATCGCGATCGGGCTGTTGCGCACGCCCCCGTCGGCGAAGGTCGCGTAGACGTCCGCCATTTCCAGCGGCGTCACGCCCAGGCTGAGCCCTCCCAGCGCCTGCGCGGGGTTGCCCAGGAGATGGGTTTTCACCCCGAGCTTGTAGGCCATCTGGGTGATCGCCGGCTCGCCCAGGTCGGCCGCCAGCTGCGCGTAGACCGTGTTGTCGGAGGCCAGCGTCGCGGTGACCAGGTTGATCGGCCCTTTGGCCTCACCGCCGAAGCCTTCGACTTCGTAGTTCGGTTCTTCGGCGAGCCAGCCCTTGTCGAGCTTGTGCGAGTTGTAGATCGTCGAGTTGGGGTCGACGCCTTTCGAGAGAGCCGTCGCCAGGACGATCGCCTTGAAGGTCGAGCCGGGCTGGCGGTGCCCGTCGGCGGCGAGGTTGTACTGCGACTTCTCGTAGCTCTCGGACTCGGCCATCGTCTCGATGTCGCCGTTGGCCGGGTTGATCGTGACGATCGCCGAGGCCGGGTCTTCCGGCTCGTTGAGGACTTCGGCGATCGCTTTGCGCGCCAGCCGCTGCATGTTGAGGTTGATCGTCGTGTAGACCTTCAGCCCGCCCTGAGCGACGGCGGCCCTGCCGTAGCGCTTGTCCAGTAGCTCGTGGACATATTCGAAGAAGAAGTCCTCGCGGCGCTGGGTGTAGAAGTTCCCGTGTTCCGTTTCCAGCTTGGCGTGTTCGGCCGCGGTGGCTTCGGCGCCGGTGATGTAGTGGAGCTGGGCCATCTTGTGGAGCACCTCGTTGCGGCGCGTTCGCGCTTCGTGGGGGTCCGAGAAGGGGTTGTACTGAGAGGGCGCCTGGGGGAGCCCCGCGAGCAGGGCCGACTGCTGCAGGTTCAGCTGAGAGGCGGGTTTGTTGAAGAAGATCCTCGCCGCCGCCTGCACTCCCACGGCCGTCTGCCCGCCGACGGTCCCATAGGGAACGCTGTTGAGGTATTCGGTCAGGATGAAGCGCTTGCTGTGTTCTTTCTCGTAGTCGAGCGCCATCTTGGCCTCGACGATCTTCTGTTTGAAGGTGTGCTGGTAGCCCCCCAGGTAGAGGTTGCGCATCAGCTGCATCGTGATCGTCGAGCCGCCCTGGAGGGTGGAGCCGTGGATGACGTCCTTGACGGCCGCCCGGAAGATGCCCGTCACGTCAACCCCGTCGTGTTTGTAGAAGCGCTGGTCCTCGATCGCCACCGTCGCGTCCCTCAGGTGGGCCGGCATCGAGTTCCAGCCCACCGGTGTCCGCAGCGAGTCAGATGCGATGAAGCCCAGGCGGGTGCCGTCGGAGGCGAAGACCTGGGAGGAGCCGCCCGTGATCAGCTTGTGTCGCTTGACCGGCGGAGTCGCCGAGGCAGCCACGTTGAGCACGTAGGCGACACCGGCGACGGCGCCGATGATCAGGGCCGTGGCGAGGACTCCGCCAAGCATCAGCACGACGCGGGTGCCACCGGCCGTCGTGTGCCGCTGCCGGCGCTTGCGGGCTTGTCGAGACATCTGCGGAGCTTCGAGATTACCGTGCCGAGGTGTGTTCCCCTGCCAGTTCCCTCCCACCGATCTCTAGGCTCGGTGGGAGTCTGATGAACTCCGAGACAGCCGATACGGCGGGCGCGCCGGGTGCGAGCCTGCGCTCGGCTCAAGGGCGCCTGGGCGCCCTCAGGGCAGACCCGGCCAGGATGACCGCTGTGCGCGACAGCTGGCGGGCGCTCTGGATGTCGCGCCTGCTCGTGTGGACGGCCGGGGTCGGCACGGTCCTGGCGCTGGGCTTCGGCCCGATCCGTGGCGCCTTCAACCCGCCCGGGATCACCCGGGGCTTTGGGAGCCTGGGAGATGTTCTTGCGGCACCGGCCGCCCGCTGGGACTCGGCCTGGTATCTGGTCATCGCCCGTTACGGATATCGCCCCGACCTGGGCCACTACACGGCTCCCCGCACCGCTTTCTTCCCGCTCTATCCGCTGGGCCTGAAAGCGCTCTCGTGGCTGGGGACACCGCCGGTGCTGGCCGGTGTGGTGATCTCGACCGGAGCCCTGGGACTTGGCCTCTACGGAATCCATCGTCTGACGACGCTCGAGCTAGAGGCCCGCGGCGTGGCCCGACCGGCTGAGGCGGCTCGCCTGGCGGTCCTGCTGACCGCCTTCGGGCCGATGGCCTTCTTCTTCTCGGCCGTCTACTCCGAGTCGCTCTTCCTGGCTCTGTCGGTGGGCCTCTTCTGGAGCGCTCGAAACGGGCGCTGGGCGCTCGTTGGCGTGGTCGGCGCGCTCGCGACGGCAACCCGCAGCGCCGGGATCGTTCTGCTCCTCCCCGCGCTGATGCTCTACCTCTACGGCCCGCGGCTGGATCGCCCGCCTGACTTTGTCCGT
>CAZFGJ010000207.1:0-4121 GCA_964518445.1 uncultured Solirubrobacteraceae bacterium | reverse complement strand
ATCGCCGCGGCGCTCGAGTCGTACCTCGAGTCGCACGACACCGCGCCGGACCTTTCGTTCCTGGCTGTGGGCAGGAGCGATCACGGGAGGCTCTCTCTGGATGGGCGTTCCATCGCCCGCCGCGAAGCGGGCCTACGGCCCGGTCCAGACGAGGTCTGACTTTGGCCATACTGCTCGACTCGAGCGCGGTCCTGGCCGCGTCCGATCAATCCGACCTCAACCACCGTGCCGCTCTGGCCTGGTTCGGGCGGGTCAACGAACCCCTGATGATCGGGGCGATGACGCTGGCAGAACTGGATCTGCTGCTCCAACGCGAACTCGGCCCGCGAGCTGTCTTCGCCCTCCTCAAATCGATCGCCAGCGGTGCGGTAAAGGTCGTGGCCCCGACGACGGCGGACCTGGTCCGCGCCGCCGAACTGATGCACGAAACGGCGGAATACCGGCCCCGGCTCACCGACGCCGTCCTAGTGGCCACGGCGGAACGGCTGGGAGTGACCAGGGTGGCCGCGTTCGATCGCCGCCCGATAGCGATCTTCCGGCCGCGCCATGTGCGAGCGCTTGATCTGGAGCCCTGACTCAGGCACCCGCCGACAATGGCGCCGACGACGCAGCCCGGGCACGCTTCCGCTACCGGTCCTAACTAGGCGTGGAGCAGATCCTGGATCCCGATCTCGTCGCCGTCGCGGCTGCGCACGATCCGTAGGGCCGTCCTCGGTGCCCGCGTTCGATCGTAGTCGGAGACACTCGATTGCCGCGGCGATGTGTCCAGGGCAGGGGACTGGCGGGTCAACATCGCAAGGATCACGGCAAAAGGCTGAGAAGTCCTACGTTCGACGATCTCGGCAATTCGAGACGGGTCATCGGCGACCTTGCGGATCCGGGCTCGGTCCAGGCGCGGCCAGAGGAGCATCGCCCGCTCGAGGTAGAAGGACGTGGTCGGCCGGACGGGCCGGTGGGCAGACCTCCGCGCGGCAGCCGCCGCCCGCTGCACAGGTCCCCGGAAGGGTGGCTGTTCAGCGACCGATGGCGCGACTGCATGCGCTCGAGACATGGCGCTCCTAACTCAACTCGGAGTCGTAATTGAGTATTCGGATGCCGCCTGCGAATCTGAATCGCCGCCGCCGCCGCGGGACCTCTCAGAATCGTTGCATCTCGTAAGACTCGGCCGGTGACCGGCTATTCGTCGCGCAGCTCGGCCTCTGGGCTGCCATCGGCGGCGTCGGCGCGCTGCGCTTCCGCGAGATCCGTCAGCTTCTCCCGGCGGCGGCGCATTCCGTCGGATCCGGACGCCATCGGGTCTCCACCGGTCATTCCCTGGGTCGGCAGTTTGCGCCGGGCCGGCTGTTGACGGCCGACCTGAAGGCGCTCCATGCGTTCGGCGATGCGCGCCTCCATGCCCAGATCGCCCGGGAAGTAGTAGCGGCGGCCGACGAGCTTGTCGGGGAGGTATTGCTGATCGACGTCGTCGCCCTCGAAGTCGTGCGGGTAGCGGTACTTGCTCCTCCCCGGCCCGCTGGAACGCAGATGCGCCGGCACCGGCAGTGATCCGTTTCGCAAGACGTCTTCCATCGCGGCGAAGTAGCCACGCCCGGCGGCGTTGCTCTTGGTGGTGACGGCCAGCATGACCGTGGCCTCGGCCAGGTTGTACTGCGCCTCGGGCAGGCCGACCCAATCGAGAGCCCGGGCGGCGGCAACCGCCACTTCCAGCGCCCGGGGATCGGCCAGGCCGACGTCCTCAGAGGCGGAGATGATCAGCCGCCGGGCGATGAAGCGGGGATCCTCACCCGCCGCGATCATCGCCGCGAGCCAGTACAACGCTGCGTCGGGATCGTTTCCCCGAATGCTCTTGATGAAAGCGCTGACGGTGTCGTAGTGGCCGTCTCCGGCCCGGTCGTAGGCGAGCGCCCGTTGCTGGGCAGCTGCCTCGACGTCGGCCAGGCGCGGCGCGACGTGGCCCTCCTCGTCGCGTATGCCTTCCGAGTCGGCGATGGAGACCGCACCTTCGAGCACGTTGAGGGCCTGCCGGGCGTCGCCTGCCGAGAGCCCTACGAGATGTTCGAACGGCTCGCCGGTGAGTGAGACTCCTCCGGTTGGCCCGAGTTCTCCTGCGAGCCCGCGCTCCGCGTCGGTAAGCGCCCGCCGGACGACGACGGCGACCTGTTCGTCGGTCAGCGGCTCGAGACGATAGACCCGCAGGCGTGAGAGAAGCGCGGAGTTGACCTCGAAGTAGGGATTCTCGGTGGTGGCACCGACCAGCGTGACCGTGCCGTCCTCGACGTGCGGCAGCAGGGCGTCCTGCTGGGCCTTGTTGAAGCGGTGGATCTCGTCGATGAAGAGCAGGGTCTGGCGGCCGTGAAGGCTGAGCCGATCGCGTGACTGGGCGACGATGGCTCTCACCTCGGCGACACCGCTCATGACGGCAGAGATGGTGACGAGATGAGCTCCGACAGCCTCGGCAAGAACCCGGGCGAGGCTGGTCTTGCCGCTCCCCGGAGGTCCCCAGAAAAGGACCGAGCCCAGATGACCTCGTTCCAGGGCGCGCCGCAGGGTTCCTCGGTCGCCGATGAGTTGGTCGTGGCCTACGACTTCGTCGAGGGTTCGGGGGCGCATCCTGGCGGCCAGAGGCTGCCTAACGGCCGGCGGAACGAAGACGGGTTGCTGTTCGCCGTCGCTGTCTGCCGTGGTGTGGGTTCGCCGCGTTGCCATGGGCCGATGCTACAGGCTGACCGGCCGCGACGGAGTGAGAGGATACGAATTGGTCCCCGAAACGCGTCTCGCCGGCCGATGGGGCGTGGAGACGCGGTGACCGGATACCTAAAGAGAGCCGAGAGCGGAGCTGCTCTAGCCGACCGTCACTACGTGCAGGACGTCCACGAGGACGAAGATGACAGCAAGGACGCCCGCCAGTGAACCGCCGACGACGATGATCCGTCGCACGTCTCGCACGACGTAGGCGTACTCCTTAGCGGCTTTGGCCGCGAGCAGGCCCTGACCTTGGGCGCGGCCCGGTCGTTCGACCTCGGCGACGCGGGATCGGTCGCGCGACCGGGTGCGCCCGGCCTCGGCGGAACGTTCCTGAGCGACGATCTGCGATTCGAGTTCGGCTGCCCTGGCTTCTTCCTGATCCGACAACGAGCCGCTCGGCCTGCCGGTCGGGCGCGACTGCGGCTTGGCGAGACCGGTTCTGTCGGGGCGTCGCTGACCGGGACGGCTTGAGCCGCGAGTGCGCTTGGCCATGGTGAGTGAGGGGCCTCCGCTGAGTCTGTCGTGGGCAGTCTGGGGTCCTGCGCCACCGTTGGCATCGAAGCTTTCGCTCGCGTCGAGGATAACATCCCGCCTTGCCCGCGAGGGCTCCGCGGTGGCCCGTCGCGTCGGCGCTCTGCCAAGGTGGAGCGGCTCCGCAGTCCCGGCTGGTAGACTCCGAACGATTGAGCGGAGGTAATTGTGGATTCGATCACGAGTAATCTCGCCGCGATAGTGCTGGTGCTCGCGGGCGTTTGCCTGGTAGTCATGCTGGTACTTCAGGCTCTCCAGATCAGCCAGTTGAAGGAACGCCTGGAAATGCTTACCCGCGGTGTCGATGGCGAAAGCCTCGAGTCCGTACTGGGTGCCCATCTCGAGACCGTGCATCAAGTAGGGCGCGATCTAGACGAGCTGACGGCCAGAACAGCGGTGCTGGAGAGCTCGGGCCGCCATCACTTTGCGAGGATGGGCCTGATTCGATTCAATCCGTTCCCCGACACAGGCGGAAATCAAAGCTTCGCCCTGGCGTTGCTCGACGAGTCGGATGAGGGAATCGTGGTGAGCAGCCTGCACTCCCGCACCGGGACCCGCATCTACGCAAAGGGAATCGTCGCCGGCAAGGCCGATATCGCCCTCTCCACCGAAGAGACCGACGCGATGGACGCTGCGCGCAGCAGACGGCCGGCCCGACCCGTGGAAACGCCCACCCGCTTCCGAGGTGGTCGGAGCTCAAGCCCGACGGTCGCATCTGCAGATGACCCCGACGATTCTGCTGCGATTGAGGAGACACCCGCCGCCGAAATGGAGCCCACTGTCGCGCCTGCCCCGGCCAAAGCTCCGGCTCTAGCCCAAGCTCCGACCAGGGGCGCAACTCCCGC
>CAZFGJ010000206.1:0-4260 GCA_964518445.1 uncultured Solirubrobacteraceae bacterium | reverse complement strand
CCGCCGCCCGTCCGCGGTGGCGGCCGGCCTGGCCGCAGCCGGGGTGGCGATCGCGATCGTCCTCTCAGGTCCGCTCCTCGGCGCAGGCCCCGGGACGCTGGGCAGGACCCGTCTGGCGGGCGGACTTGGCGCGGCGCGGGCGAGTCTGCGGAAGGTCGGCGGTCATGCCGAACTCCGGCTCTCGGCGATGCCCCGGCCACCCGTCGGCGAGGTCTATGAGGTCTGGCTCACCCGGCCGGGCTCCCGGCCGCAGCCGACGAACGCTCTTTTCAATGTCACCTCGGAGGGGACCGCCGCGGTCGAGGTTCCCGGTCCTCTCGCCGGCGTCGGCAGAGTGACCGTCACCGCCGAGCCCGTCGGCGGGAGCGTCCGCCCGACAAGCGCGGTGATCCTGACGGTCGCTCTACCCGCCGGGCGTTAGCGCGGATCGCGCCACATCTTCCACATGGTCGGCCCCCTGAGGAGCTTGATCTCATCGAGCACCCGAAAGCCATGGCGCGCGTAGAAATCGACGTTGCGCTCCTTGGAGGACTCGAGATAGGCCGCAACGCCATCGCTGTCGCACTGCTCGATCACCCCTCCGAGCACGGCTGAGCCGAGACCCCGCCCCTGAGCTTCGGGGTCGGTGCCGAGGACCGCCAGATAGAAGTGGGGCGGCGTCCGCGGGTGTGCGCGCTCGAGCAGTTCCCAGCCCACCGCGACGAGCGGCACCCGCACCATCAGACGGGGGTGCGCGAAGGCCGGCAACAGCTGGGCTGTTTCGCGCAGGCTCGAATGCCAGTGCAGCGGAGGAGCCCACAGCGCCGCACAGCTCAGGTCCTCGCTCGTCCACACCTCGCCCTGCACGACGAGCTGGCGGAGACGGGCCGACTGGAAGCGCTCCAGGGCGCGAAGGCGAAGACGCTCCGGCGGGTACGCCCAGGCCGCTACCGGGTCGTCGAGGAAGGCCCGGGCCAACATGCGGGCCAGCTCCGGGATGTCCCGGTCTGTCGCGCGGCGCACCGCCGGTCGCCCGTTCACAGCCCGAAGACCTCCGCCAGCAGCTCATAGCTTCTCCTGCGGGCACCGTGGTCGTAGGTGATGCAGACCGCGATCGCCTCCTCGGCGCCGTAGAGCTCGACCACCTCACGCAGCCGTTCCCCGACCTTCTCCGGCGAGCCGACAACGGCTCGGCGCTCGGGCCCCGATGCACCTGAGGTCTCCTCCCGGGCAAGAAACGCCAGTGCCTGCTCGGGCGGAGGCACCGCGATCAGCCGGCCCCGGCGCAGAAGGGTGAACGTCATTCGCCCGCTCGCGGCGATGAGCTGCGCCTCCTCGTCGGTCTCGGCACAGATAACCCATACGGCCACGGCCGTTCTGGGGTGACGTCCTGCATGTTCGTGTTCGGCGAACCGCTCGCGGTAGAGCGCCGCGATCTCGGCGCCCTTGGGGTTGATGAAGTCCGCGAAGGCGTAGGGCAGGCCCAGCTCGGCCGCCCACAGAGCGCTCTGCTGCGAGGAGCCCAGCAGCCAGGGCTCGGGCTGCTCAGGAAGCCCCGGCAGCGTCTTGGCGAGGCGTGCGAAGGGATGGTCGGGCGGCATCTGGTCTCGCAGATAGCCCAGCAGCTCGGCGAGTTGCTGAGGGAAGTCGTCGGGGGACGCCTGGCGACGGTCACGCTGAAGCGCGAATGTGGTCATCGGGTCGGTTCCCGCGGCCCGGCCCAGTCCGAGGTCGATCCGCCCGGGGAACAGACCCGCCAGCACACTGAAGGTCTCAGCCACCTTCAACGGGCTGTAGTGGGGAAGCATCACACCGCCGCTACCCACCCTGATCCGCTCCGTCGCCGCGGCGATCGGTCCGATCAGCGCCTCGGGGCTGGGGCCTGCCAGCATCGGACCGCCGTGATGCTCGGCCACCCAGTAGCGGTGGTAGCCCAGGCGGTCGGTGAGCCGAGCCAGGTCGATGGTGTTGCGCAACGCCTCGGGGCCGCTGGAGTGCTGCGCGATCGGGGACTGGTCGAGCACTGAGAGGCGCAGAGAGGACTCCATCGACGGGAGTATCACCAACCGCATCAGAAGCCGGTTGCTGCAGGCCGACGCTGTAGGGTTGCCGGAAACCTCTCGGGGAGAGAATCCAGATGCAGTTGCCAGTGCTGTTCCGCGACCGTTCACGCGCCTTTCAGATCATCTCTGGCGGGCTGGTTCCCGCCGCCATCGGCGCGCTCGCAGGCATCCTCATCGGTGTCTCGACAGGTGGCTACTGGGCCGTCGCGATCATCGCGGGCGTCGGCGGCTTCCTGTCCGGATTCGAGCACCAGGACGGCTGGGGCGGGGCCGACCGGGGACTCGTCGGCGGAGCGATCTACGGAGCCTCGCTGTTGATAACCCACGCCATCGTGGGCACGACAGCCAAAGTCTCGCTCGGCAGCTTCCCGCCTTTCCTGGCGGTCGTGACGGCTATCGGCGGGATGCTCCTCGCCGCGGCCGGAGGACGCCTCGTCAGGGTGCAGCGCGAAAAGCATGCCGGACCCGCCGAGCCCGATCCCGACCTCGAGGAGGCAACCTGATGGCCGACAGTGACGAGCAGCCCGACTACCACCTCCTGCTGGAGGCCGATGAGGTGGCCGCCGCCTCCAGCGCGCTGCGCCTGTTGATCTCAGACGAGGCTCACGAGCCGGTGATCCGGGGGCTCGCACGAGACGTGATCGCGGGCCTCGAGGCCACCCCTGACGAGCGCGGCCGGGTGACGCTGTCGCTGACTCCGGGGCAGATGAAGATCACCCACAGCGCGACCCGCCTGCTGCTCAACGATCTGCAGCGCGGGCAGGCCGAGGAGCGCGACACGCTCTGGGCCATCCTCGGGAAGCTGCCCGACGAGCATGTGATGAGGGCGATCCAGATCTAGGCGGGCAGCGGAGCCGGGCGGGTCGCCCGCGAACTCAGGAGCGCAGGCCGAAGAAGCCCGTGAGGATCGCCAGGACGATGTAGATCAGGCAGGCGCCGACCGGGATCAGGTAGTACCGGTAGTCGCGGCCGGGGTCCTTTGGCTCAAAGGGGCTCACGAGCCGGCCCGACGCTACCATCCGCTTTCAGTGAACGAGCGCGTCGAGCGAACCCTGGGACGTTTCATCCTCGAACTCCCCGAGGCTGCGAAGCGCCGCATCGCGGGCCCTCCCCTGAAGCGGGACGGCCTGCAACTCGAACTGAACACCCAGGTGCTGCTGAAGCTCGCCGAGCGCGATCCCCGGCCGCCCCTGTCGAGCCAGACACCCGTCCAGGCGCGTGCCGAGTTGAGCCGCCAGGTCGCCCAGGTCGAGGGGCCGCCGATCCCGCTCGAGGAGGTCCGCGAGATAACTGTGAGCGGCGCGGCCGGCCCATTGAGGGCCCGGCTCTACATCCCCCCCGCGGACCCCGGCTCGAGCGACCGGCCCCCTCTGGTCGTCTACTTCCACGGGGGCGGATGGGTCGTCGGCGACCTCGACACCCACGACCAGCCCTGCCGGATGCTCGCCAAGCACTCCGGCGCCCGAGTGCTGAGCGTCGACTACCGGCTCGCTCCGGAGCATCCATTTCCGGCTCCCGTCGAGGATGCTCTGGCCTCCTTCCGGGATGCTCTGCTGCGGGCGGATGAGCTGGGCATCGACCCTTCGCGAACCGCCGTTGCCGGCGACAGCGCCGGCGCCCACCTGGCGGCTGTCACCTCGCTGCTCTCGACCGCGGACGGCGGGCCGGCGCCGGCGTTCCAGCTGCTGATCTATCCCGTGACGGACTGCCTGGAGGTCTCCGGCTCGCGCCGGACCTTCGCCGAGGGGTTCCTCCTCACCAAGGAGAACATGGACTGGTATGAGGAGCAGTTCATCGGCGCAGCCGGTGACAGACGCGACCCGCGAATCTCGCCGCTGCTCGCGCCAAGCCTCGAGGGGGTCGCACCGGCGATGGTCGTCACCGCCGGCTTCGACCCGCTGCGCGATGAGGGCGAGGCCTACGCGCGACGGCTGCGCGAGGCGGGAGTCCCATGCACCCTGCGCCGCCACCCCGGAAGCGTTCACGGCTTCGTCCATCTCCTGGTTGCCGGGACCGCGGCCCGGGAGGCACTGGCCGAGATGGGCGGCGCGCTTCGCGCCGCCCTTGCCGGACCGCGCCGAAGCTAGCGGGCCGGCATCGGGGCAGTCGCTCCGCGGCACGTGCGCGAGTCCTCGACGGTCAGGGGCTTGGCGATGCTCTCCAGGCTTTCCCCCTCGGCCTTCACGCCGAAGAAGAGCTCGGCGACGCCGCCGATGAT
>CAZFGJ010000205.1:0-4281 GCA_964518445.1 uncultured Solirubrobacteraceae bacterium | reverse complement strand
AGTCGATCGACTCGGCGATCGAGGGCGGCTTCTTGAGGTCGAGCTCGCGAACCATTCCGATCACCTCAACCAGCCGGCGGGCGACGGTCTCGGAGAGGTCGGGGGCGTGCAGCCGGACGATTTCCAGCTCGTGCTCGAGTGAGGGGTAGTCGAGCCACAGGTAGAGGCAGCGGCGCTTGAGCGCCTCGGTCAGCTCACGCGAGTTGTTCGATGTCAGCAGGACGATGGGGTGCGTCCTCGACTCGACCCGGCCAAGCTCGGGGATCGAGATCTGGAAGTCCGAGAGGACCTCGAGCAGCATCGCCTCGAACTCCTGGTCGGTCTTGTCGATCTCGTCGATCAGCAGCACGACCGGCTCCGGGCTGGCGATCGCCGTCATCAGCGGCCGCGCGAGCAGGAACTCCTCGCCGAAGATGTCCTCCTGCACGGCGTCCCAGCCGGTGCCGGTCGCCTCGGCCTGGATTCGCAGGAGCTGCTTGCGGTAGTTCCACTCGTAGAGCGCCTTGGCCTCGTCCAGGCCCTCGTAGCACTGCAGGCGCACCAGCTCGCGGCCGAGGTAGGAGGCCAGGGCCTTGGCCAGCTCGGTCTTGCCGACCCCGGCGGGGCCCTCGACCAGGACGGGCTTGCCCAGCTTGGTGGCCAGGTAGGACACCAGCGCTGTCGACTCGCCCGGGAGGTAGCCGACCTCACGCAGGCCGGCGGTCACATCTGCGACGGAGTTTGGCCCCGGAGGCGGTGTGGCGTTCATGCTCGGCGGAATGATAGGCGGCGTCGCCTAGTGCGGGCCGGGCGGTGGATCCTCGAAGGACAGCTGCTCCTCGGGCGAGGGGGGAAAGCGCGGGCGCCCGCGGGTCCCCGCTCGGGCCGGGGCGGATGCCCGGGCGGGAGCCGCCACGCGCCGGGTCGGTTCCTCATCTGGCGTGGGAGCAGGCTGCTCCTCGGGGGCTGACTCGACGCGGGGCTCGGTCCGGACGGGCCTCTCCTCGGGGACGCTCGCAGTCGCCGCTCGCGGGCGCTCGCGGCGAGGGGTCCTCGGCTCGGCCGGCGGCTCGGCACTTCCTTCGGGCTCCGAGCGCCGCCTGTGGCGGGGGTTATGGGAGGGGGAGGCGTCCGCGCGCATCCGCGACCCTGAGTAGGCGATCGTCCCGGCCGCCGCGAGGGCGAAGAAGATGCCCCACTGCACGCCGATGTTCCCGGCCACGCCGTGGCTGGAGATCCCGGGCTTGTCGAATAGCCGGAAGATCAGCAGCGCCCCAGTCCAGATGCCGGCGGCGAAGACGACGGTTCCGTCGCCGCCGGGCATGTTGAACTCGCGGCCGTCGGCACGGGCGAAAAGCATGTAGATCAGCGCCACCGCGACGAGCAGGACGGCCGCCTCGACGAAGGAGAAGACCTGGAAGGCGTCGAGGTTCCGGCTCTCGATGCCCGTTTTCCCGACCCCGTTCTGCTGGTACCAGGGCAGGAACATCGAGACGAACAGCGCGATCGAGCCGAGCGTCGCCAGACGCCGGTCGCGGTCCATCGCGTGCCAGGCTCCGGTCAGGCGCGTCATGGCCGCCACCGGGCCGCGGGGGTCTCGTTCGAGGCTCTCACCAGCGCCTAGTCTAGGCCCGGGCGGGGGCGCTAGTGGCTGCTGAGCTGGATCGTCCCATGTGACGTGGAGAAGTTGCCGGCAAGGTCGCTGGCGGTCAGCGTGACCGAGTAGCTGCCGGCCGTGGTGGGGGTGACCCACAGCAGTTTGGGGCGCCCCCCTCCGACCGTGGCCCGGGTGCTCCAGACGGTCTTGGACCCACGGCGGATGGTCATCGAGACGGTTGAGATCTTCGAGAGCGAGACGGTGACACCCGCCCGGGTTCCACCGCGCAGGCGTGTGCTGAGCAGCGCGACGGCCGGAGGCGTCTTGAGGTCTTCGCTGAATTTCTGGGCGGTCGTGCAGTAGATCTGATCGCCGGCGATCTGCGTGCGGGGGGCGGTGGCGGGGGCGGGGGTCCCCCCGGAGCCGCGGTTCGGGGTGGGGGGGGGCGGGGTGGGGGCGGTGGGGGCGGGGGGCGTGGGGGCGGGAGTGGCGGCGCCCGTCGGCGGCGGCCCTTTGCGGGTGCGTTCGCAGAGGTGCTGCAGGAATTCGGTGAGCAGTTCGTGGTAGTTCAGGTTCGATTCGCCGTACTGGTCGTAGAGCGACCAGTAGCCCGTGTCGTAGTGGGGCACCTCGGCGCGCGCCTCGGCATCGCCCGCTTCGAACAGCTTCAGCCCGAGCGGGTCGTGTGTGATGGCCGTGTAGTCATAGAGGCCCACGACGGCCTGGATGAAGCCGTTGAGGATCTTGTCGCTGGGGGCGTAGGTGTACTCGGCGTACATCGAGCCTGCTTTGGTCGGGACACGGACGCCCTGGGACGGCGATTGCTTGAAGATCCCAAGCGCCTGCTGGGCGGCCGTCAGGTAGGCCGGTTCCTTGAACCGCAACCAGGCCCGCGAGAGGACCTGCAGGGCGGTTCCCTGGGAGAGGCCGCTGGTCCAGGGCGGCACTCCGCCGTCGAAGCGGAACAGGTACTCCCATGCGATCCCGCCGGCGCGGCTGGAGGCCAACGGGATGATTTCGCCGACCAGCTGGCGCAGGTTCGAATTTTCGTGGCCGGAGTTGTAGAAGGCGTTGCCCTCCCCGAAGGTCGCAAGCCACTGGATCTCGATGCCCTGGCCGGGGTAGTACTCCCAGATCAGCTTGCTCGGCGGGAACGTCACCCGCTCACCGCTCGAGAGCAGGCTTTCGGTCGTCCACCAGTGCCGGTTGCGGTCGAGCGTGAGGAAGACGGCCGGCAGGCGCGACGCGCTCAACAGGCCGGCGGCCGCGATCCCCTGGACATTGGAGAGCACGCCGCCCAGCTCGGCCCGGCGTGTCCCGCTGAGGCGGGCAAGGGAGTGTTTGGCGGCGACGTAGATCGCATAGTCCTGTTTGTAGGTCGCGTCGTTGATGGCGCCGCTGTGACGGAGGCTCTGCAGGACCGAGGAGACGCTCGGCCCGTGCGACGCTGCCGCGCGGGCACGGATGGGCTTCCCCAGGGGGGCGAGGTTTGCACCGGCCGGACGTTCGGCCTGGGCGGGAATGGCGCTCGAGGCACCCAGGGCGAGCAGGCCGAGGACGAGCGCCGCGAGACGCTTCGCGTGCACACGGGGGATGCTAGGCGGGGGCGAGCACGGGACTGCAGGGGCCCTTGCAGGCCGGCCGTTGCGAGACGAGGTCACTCATAAGCCAACACCTCGCGAGGGGCGCCAGTTGCGCCCGCCCGTCCTCATTCTTCTTCGAGTTCGTCCGCGTCGCGGCCGTCGAGCTCGTCGTCCTCGTCCTCATCCTCGTCATCGCCCAGGTCGTCCCCCTCCAGGGCGCCCCCCGGCTGATGGGCCAGCTGGAAGCGCTCGACGAGCCCGTCGCGGTGGTGTTCGTCGAGGGGCATCTCCTCGGAGATCTGCACCCAGTCGGAGGCGTCGAAGTCATCCACTTCGAACAGCTCGTGGTCGACCTCCGGGGAGTCGTCGACCACGATCATGATCTCGGTCTGGGGGTTGAAGTAGGTACCCGGGCGGAGGGCCAGCTCGTCGAGCTGGAAGCGGCGTGCGTTCTTCATCGCGCGTTTATACCCGACCAGGCCCCCCGGCCTGTTTCACGGTGCAAACTCCTCGAGCGTCCGGGCGACCTCGGCCTCGACGTCCAGGGGCTCCTCTCCCTTGCGGAGACGGCGTTCATTGCGGGCGACGACCATCTGGCGGACCTCGGCCACCAGCGCCGGATCGTGCTCGCGCTCGCCCATGCCTGGGGACAGCAGGCGGGCGACCTCGGCGTCGACGTCAAGGGCCGGCTTGCCCGCGCGAACCAGCCGATCGCTGCGGGCGTTGAGCATCTGGCGGACTTCCAGCTCCTGCTCGGCGAGCGCCGCCTGAGAGGAGTCGACGAGGGCGTCCCCGTCGGAGTAGTCGCTTTCGCGGGACATGCCTCCCTGGCCTATCTCGTCATACATGCTCTCGCTCCCGCGGGTCACGAGGAACGCGACCGACATGACCACCGAGAAGGCAACCGTTCCGAAGACGACGATCGAGAGCCCGTCTGCCCCCGCGAAGCCCGGCAGGAGGATCGCCGAGGCGCTGTGCACCCTTCCGATTGTTGCCGATCTGCCCGCTCTCCGCTACCCTGGCTGGCGGAGTTGACTGACCAGTCAATCTATTTTTCCGTGCCAGCCCGTTAGGAGAACCGAGAATGGTCGATTTCACGCTCACCGACGAGCAGAAGAACCT
>CAZFGJ010000204.1:0-4290 GCA_964518445.1 uncultured Solirubrobacteraceae bacterium | reverse complement strand
AGCCGGACCGGGCCGCGAGGTGACCATCTACGCGAATGCCGACCACGCCTTCATGGTCGTCGACGGCAAACGCTTCGACACGGTCGCCCTTTCAGAGACCGGCAACCGCTGGACCAGCAGCATGACCTCGACGGCAGGCTACGTGGCTCGCCACCCTGCCGGCCTTTAGCAGGAGAACCGAACACGCCTGGCGCCCGGCGCCCGGCTCATCCTCGTAACCCGCAAGCCGGCCGGCCCTCACCAGAGGGTCGGCCGGTGGCGCGGTTGCCTACTCGACGCGTCGGCACAGCCACCGCTCGAGGATCCCGTCACAGGCCGCTCCTAGCCTGCCGCACTCCACATGAGAGGCATCAGAGGAGGCGGCCATGCTGGCCCTGGCACACACGTTCACGCTGGACCGAACCGAGGCCCGTCACGTCTCGGTCGAGCTCGACATCCGAGCCGGTCTCCCGGCCTTCACGATCGTCGGCATGGCCGACCCGTCTGTCAGGGAGGCCCGCGAGCGAATTCAGACCGCGATCCGCAATTGCGGCTTTGAATTTCCGGGACGCAGGATCACCGTCAACCTTGCCCCTGGCGATCTGCCGAAGGCCGGTCCGGGCTTCGATCTGGCGATCGCCTGCGCTCTTCTGGTGGCGAGCGGCCAGCTCGCACCTGTGCGGCTCGAGCGCCTGGCCCTTTTCGGGGAGCTGGCACTTGACGGCACGATCCGCCCCTGCGGCGGCGCGCTGGCCGTAGCCGAGGCTGCCCGCGATCAGGGCTTCCAGACGATCGCCCTGGCCTGCGCCTCCGGCCACGAGGCGGGCCTGGTGGACGGGATTCATGTCGCCGGGCTGCACAGCCTGCAGGGCGCCGTCCGGGTCCTGCGCGGAGGACGGCCCGACCCGCTTCCTCCCCCGCCCTCCGAGCGCACGCGCAGGCATGACGGCAGGCTCCCCGATCTCGGCGAAGTGCGAGGGCGCCACCATGCGGTTCGCGCGCTGATCCTTGCCGCGGCCGGCGGCCACAACATCCTCTTCACGGGGGCACCCGGAACGGGCAAGACGATGCTGGCTCGGCGTCTGCCCTCGATCCTCCCGCCTCTAACACGCACCGAGGCGATCGAGGTCCTGCGCATCGCCAGCGCGGCAGGAGCCAGGCCGCTTGAGCTGCCCCGAGATCGCCCGTTTCGAGCTCCCCACCACTCGATCACCGCGGCCGGACTCGTGGGAGGCGCCCGGCAGAGCCAACTCGGCGAGGTCGTCCTGGCCCATCGGGGCGTGCTGTTCCTCGACGAGCTGTCTGAGTTCTCCCGGCCCGCGCTGGAGGCACTTCGACAACCGCTCGAGGACGGCCGGATCGCGATCAGCCGTGCTCGCCATTCGACGATCCACCCCACCCGCTTCATGCTGGTCGCGGCAACCAACCCGTGCCCCTGCGGCCATGCGGGCGAGGCGACCCGCTGCCGGTGCTCACCCGCCGAGCTCGCCCGTCACCGGCGGCGCCTCAGCGGCCCGCTGCTGGATCGAATCGACCTCCACCTCGGGATACATCGCGAGGTGGGCGAGGATCTGAGTGCGCCCCCCCTCACCAGCTCTGCGAAGGCCCGTGCGGAGGTGGCCGAGGCCAGAGAACGCCAGGCGACCAGAGCGCGGAGCACTGGCGTGCTGCTCAACGCGGAACTGCACTCATCGTCCCTCCTCGCGCACGCAAGACTCGACAGGGACGGCGAGACGATCCTCAGCGAGGCTCGAAGGAGCGGCCTCCTCAGCGCCCGCGGGGAACAACGACTACTGCGCGTCGCACGGACACTCGCCGACCTCGACGGCAGACGGCGGGTGAGTGCTCATGATGTGGCCGCGGCCCTGGCCCTGCGCTGCGAGGCGCAGCTGGCCCGGTCCGCTTGAAGGCCGAGCGAGCCGATCTTGCGCCGGCCAAGGGCGCCTGCGCGGAATGCCTCCGGCGAAGCTGGCTGCTCGGCGAGCTGAGCCCTCTGCTCGACTACCACCGAGGCGACCCGGCCCGGCTCACCGAGCTCCTTGAGCTCGACGACAACGCGCTGATCGACGCGACGGCCGGGAGCCGGCGTGGCGCTCTGAAGCAGGCCCTAAACGGTCCACCAACAGATCAGGGCGTCGGCGTCGACGGCGCCCGGACGATCTGCTCACACCACCCCGACTGGCCCGCAGGCCTCCCCGCCTCAGATTCCTCGATGCTCTGGCTGAGCTCGTCTTCGATCGTTTTCTCGCGGCTCGTCCGTTCGCCCAGGGTGGCCATCCTCGGTGGGCGAAACGCCAGCCCATATGGCATCGAGATGGCCGCCGGCCTTTCCCGCGGTCTCGCGGCCGCCGGGGTGACAGTCGTCGCGGGTCTGGGAGGCGAGCTTGCCCGGGCCGCCCACGGCGGCGCGCTCGAGCTCCAGACGGGAACTCTGGCCGTCGCCTCCGACGGCCTCCGGCGAATCCGTCCCGCCGCGGCCGCCCGGACCGGCAAGGCGGTCGCACGCAGGGGTTGCCTCGTCTCGCGGCTCATGCCTGACGCCAGTGGGCGCGGCTGGGGCCTTCCCGCGGCCGAGGCGACTGTCGCTGCGCTCGGCGACGTCGCGATCCTGATCGAGTCCGACGGGCCCGACGCCGCGTTCAGCTCCGCACGAGCCGCATTGTCCTCGGGCCGACCTCTGGGATGTATTCCCGGGCCGATCACCAGCCACCTGTCAGCCGGACCGCACACGCTGATCCTCGAGGGAGCGCAGCTGATCCGAGATGCCCGAGACGTACTGGAGCTCCTGTATGCGAGCCGGCACGAGGTGGTCCCGGACGTGGGCGCGACCGGCCCGCCAGCGACGGGATTCGACCTGAGGATTCTCGAGCGCGTCGGGGCTGGTGAGGACACCGCCGAGCGACTTCTCCGCGGCCCGGCCGGGACCGGCTCGGTGCTCGCGGCCCTCGGGCGCCTCGAGCTCGCGGGCGCCCTGAGGAGGTTGCCCGACGGGCGCTACCAGGCACGAGCGCCCGCGCGGCGACCGGTATAAATCGCCGAGAACTCAAGCGCGAGGGCCTACAGGCCGACGCTTCCGGGGAGATGATGGATCAGCTCACAGGGAGGGGGGCACGATGACCGTGCCCGGTGGCTCCGCCATGCCCGAGGACAGCTCAGGCGAGGAAGTCCGGCTGCTCGGACTGGCTCTGCGCGAGCGGGCCGATGACGTGCTGGCCGTGGTCCTGCGGCTCACCGACGAAGCCGGTGGGGACATCCTCGACGAGGCCGTGGGCGAGCATCTCGGGCGCATCTGCAAAATCGCAACGATCGCCGTCGCCGAGTGGATGTCCGGCGGCCGACCCGAGGACGGCCTCGACGCGGGCCGGGAAGCCTGGGAGCTGTTCGGAGCGCTCGCGGCCCACCGCGCCGCCCCGCTGCACGAGGTCACCAAGCGCTGCCTTCGATGGAGAGATGGCGTCGGCGAGGTGCTCCGCGCCACGGCTCGCGAACGGGGCTACTCACGAGATGTCGGCCGGCGCGCGCTGGCAATGACCCAGGTGACGCTCGATGTGACGCTGGTGAGGATGTGCGAGGTATTCGAGGCGGAGCGCCAGAAGATGGATGCCGAGCTCTCCGAGCATCAGGAGAAGCTCGCCTTCATGGCGACCCACGACCAGCTCACGGGCCTTCCCAACCGGACCCTGATCATCGACCGGGCCGATCAGATGCTCAGCCGTGCCAGGCGCAATCAGACGCCCGTGGCTGCTCTGCACATGAACCTGGACAACTTCACGGCGGTCAACGACACACTGGGCCATGCCTCCGGAGATGAGCTCCTGCGGGCGATCGCCGCCCGACTCGACGGAATCGTCCGCGACACCGACGCTCTCGGCCGCCTCGGCGGAGACGAGTTTGTCGTCATCGTCGAGGAGGACGCCCTGGCCGCGGGCGCGCTGCTGATCGCCGATCGCCTCCAGGAAGCCCTCGGTGAGCCCTTCAGGCTCGAAGCCGGCAACGAGCTGCTTGTCACGGCCAGCATCGGCATCGCCGTCGGTGAGCAGACGACCGCCGAGCATCTCCTCGGGGAGGCTGAGATCGCCGCCCACCGCGCCAAGTGGGAAGGGAAGAACCGCTGCGTCGTGTTCGAGGACGGAATGCAGGACCTCGCCCAGCGGCACATGCAGCTCGAGATCGACCTGCGGGGAGCGCTGGAACGAGGCGAGTTCTTCCTCGTCTACCAGCCGACCTTCGACCTGGGCCAGATGATGCCCACGGGCGTTGAGACGCTGATCCGCTGGCGCTGCCCCAACCGTGGCGTCGTCGCCCCCAACG
>CAZFGJ010000203.1:0-4354 GCA_964518445.1 uncultured Solirubrobacteraceae bacterium | reverse complement strand
CGGAACCCGGTCGATCGTCTTCGACCAGGCCGAGAACCGACTCCACACCGAGAAGGGAATCCTCGTCTGGCTGACCTACCCGACGCTGACCCACCCGAGCGAGGAGCGAGCCCGCTTTCACGAGCAGCAGATCCGCTCGTTCATCACAGACCCCAAGACCCAGCCCGGAGGAGAGCGATGACAACGCCCGAGCCCACGAGCACCGCAACCCCGGCCCGCGGCGAGCGCCGCCGGGTCATGGGCATCATGGACGTGACGCTGTTCACAGTCTCGGCGATGCTGGTCGTGGAAACGCTGACCGCCTCGGCTGCGATCGGCACCAAAACCATCGCCTGGTGGATTCTGGCGATCGTCTTCTTCCTGATCCCCTATGGCCTGATCACGGCCGAGCTTGCCACCACCTATCCCACCCAGGGCGGCATCTATGTCTGGGTCAAGCAGGCCATGGGGAGCCGTTGGGCCGCACGAACGACCTACTGGTACTGGGTCAACGTCGCGCTCTGGATGCCGTCCGTCTTCCTGCTCTTCGCGGGGGTCTTCTTCCAGCTCTTCGGACATCACCTGGCCGAATGGCCGGCTGGCAAGTGGCCTCAGGTGATCATGGCGGTGGCGCTGGTCTGGCTCGTCGTGGCGGTCGGGGTGATGCGCCTGGAGGTCGGCAAGTGGGTCAACAACATCGGCGCGGTCCTGAAGGTCGCGATCATCCTGGCGCTCGGCGTCGGCGGGATCGTCTTCGCTGTCAGGCACGGCGCCGCCAACACGATCAAAGGGTCGAGCTTCATTCCCTCGTTCGGGCTGGCCAAGGAATTTCTGCCGGTCATCGTCTTTCTGCTGCTTGGCTTCGAGCTGATCTCGAGCATGGCCGGTGAGGTGAAGGATCCCGAGAAGCAGCTCCCGCGGTCGATCTTCACCTCGGGTGCGGTGATCGCCGTGCTCTACCTGTTCGCGACGATCGGCATCCTGCTGGCTCTGCCGCTGGCCAAACTGAGCCTCGTCGAAGGCCTCGTCGAAACGTTCAAGGCCATCTTCGGTACCAAGGGCCTTGGCGAGGTCGCGGTCTACGCCCTGGGGATCGCCGCCCTCTACACGTACTTCACGAACATGACCACCTGGACGATGGGTGCAAATCGTGCCGCGTCGGAGGCCGCTGCCGAAGGGGAGCTCCCGTCGGTCCTCGGCCGGGAGCACCCCGTTCGGCGCACCCCCGTGGGGGCGTTCATCTGGACCGGCGTGATCTCCACCGCCGTCCTGGTCGTCTCGGCCCTGTTCATCAACACCCAGGACTCGCTCTTCTTCGCGATCTTCGCGGCGTCCTCTGTGATCTTCCTGCTGCCCTACCTGCTGATGTACCCCGCCGTGGTGGTGCTCCGCTACAAGGACCCGGACCGGCCGCGTCCCTTCAAGATCCCCGGTGGCAACGGCGTCGTGATCGCGATGGCAGCCGTGACGACCCTCGTGATCGCCGGAGGCGTCCTGCTGTTCCTCTGGCCCGAGATCCCCCACGCGCCGGCCGAATGGTCCTACACGGGTCCGCTGCTGGGCATCGTCGTCCTGACGCTCCTGGCAGGAGAGGTGATGCTATGGCGCATGGCGCACCCGCGAGGCCGCCGTCCGGAGTCGCTGGCCGTCCAGCAGCCCGCTTCGCCCGGCACGGGCGCCGGCGCCGGCGCTCCCGTGTGAGCCGATGCTCGTAGTCGTGGCGCTCGGGGGCAACGCGCTGCTCCGCCGCGGTCAGGCGCTTGACGTCGAGAACCAGCGCCACAACATCGCCGAGGCTGTGGAGATGCTGGCTGAGCTCTCCCTCGAGCATCGGATCGTCGTAACCCACGGCAACGGACCCCAGGTCGGGCTGCTGGCGCTGCAGGCCGAGTCCTACAGCGGCACCGCCCCCTACCCCCTGGATGTTCTGGGCGCCGAGTCGGAGGGAATGGTCGGCTACCTGCTGGAGCAGGGCATGCAGGGGCATCTCCCCGGGAAGTCCACCGGCACGCTGCTCACGCAGGTGGTCGTCGACCCCCGGGACCCGGCGTTCGAGCACCCCACGAAGCCGATCGGCCCGGTCTACGACCAGGTCACGGCGGAACGGTTGAGCCGAGAGCGGGGCTGGAGCGTGGCTCCTGACGGGGATGACTGGCGCAGGGTCGTCCCGTCACCGGAGCCAAGGCGCATCATCGAGCTGCAGACAATCCGCACGCTGGTCGATGCCGGCGTCCTAGTCATCTGCGCGGGCGGCGGCGGAATCCCCGTCGTCGTCGAGGAGGAAAGTTCGGTCCACGGAGTTGAGGCCGTTATCGACAAGGATCTCTCGGCTGCCCTGCTGGCCCGTGAGCTGGGCGCCGATGCGCTGCTTCTCCTGACCGATGTCCCATGCGTGGAGCGTCGTCACGGCACTCCAGAGGCCCAGCCGATCGCCGAGGCCCACGTCTCGGAGCTCGACCCGGCCGAATTTGCCGCGGGGTCGATGCGGCCCAAGATCGAGGCGGCCCGCCGCTTCGCCGTCGGCGGGGGGATCGCCGCGATCGGCGCACTGGGTGACGCCCGGCTGATCCTTGCGGGCGAGGCCGGAACCCGTGTCCTGCCCGACGCTGACGCGAGGCGCAGCAGCTAGCGAACCTGCGCCACCGGCTCCCGGACGGGCTCGGGGCCGCCGGCACGTCGCCGGACGATCCAGCGGCGGATCTCATCTGCACCCCAGACGATCAGGGGAAATGGCGCGAGGAGAGCCAGGTCGCTCGGCGAGAGAGCGGCCGTGCCGAGCAGCGACTGCATCGGCGGCGCGTAGATGAAGAAGGCGGCGAGCAGAAGCTCCGCCCCGATGCCCCACAGCAGGTAGGGGTTGCTGAAGACGCCAATTGAGCGCAGCGAGGCACGTCTTGTTCGGACTGCGAAGGCCGTCCCTATCTGTCCGGCGATCATCCCGGCAAACATCATCGTGGTCGCCTCGAGATAGGCATGATGCAGCCGCGTTCCGTCTCCCACCGCATCCCCGGGCTCCCAGCCGGCTCGGTTGAGCACGTAGAAGAACCCCGCCATCGAGAGCACGGCCACGATCATGCCCAGGAACAGCCACGCCCGAATGAGCATCGGACGGCGGATGACACCCTCCGCGCGGGGTCGCGGCGGGCTCTGCATGCTTCCCGGTTCGATCGGCTCCCGTCCCAGCGCGAGTGACGGCAGCGTCTCGGTACCCACGTCGAACGCGAGGATCATCATGATCGGCAGAGGCAGCGGGATCGAACCGCCCGAGAGGGCGAAGACGGTGAAGGCCATCACCTCGGGGGTCGCGTGGGCGAAGATGTACTGGATGAACTTGCGGACGTTGTCGTAGACCTGGCGTCCCGCCTCGATCGCCACTACGATGGTGGCGAAGTTGTCGTCGGTCAGAACCATCGTCGAGGCCTCTCTTGCCACGTCGGTTCCCGACAGGCCCATTGCCACCCCGATGTCGGCGATGCGCAGCGCAGGCGCATCGTTGACGCCGTCCCCCGTCATCGCGACGACGTGCCCCTCAGACCGGAGCGCTTCGGCGATCTGGAGCTTCGTCTCCGGTGAGGAGCGCGCGAAGATCACCTCACGCCCACCGGCGAGGATGTCCCGCACCTCCTGCTCGTGGCGATGGTCGAAGTCCTGGGCGTTGACGATCTGCGGGTCGGGGCCGCCGATTCCCACCTGTCCGGCGATCGCCGCCGCCGTCAGGGGGTGGTCCCCGGTGATCAGCACGATGCGGATGCCGGCCTCGTGGCAGCGGGCAACCGCATCGGAGACCTCCGGACGAGGCGGGTCCTGCAGCGTCACCAGACCCAGGAGGCAGAGCTCCCGCTCGGCCTCATCGCGCTCCGGCGCATCCCCGGCGTCCGGAATCGTCCTGCGGGCCAGCGCCAGGACCCGCAGACCCTGGGTGGCGAAGCCTTCGACGACGTCGAGGACGGCCCCGCGCTCGACGTCCGAGAGTTCCCCCTCGCTGCCGGTGGAGAGCAGCGCTCGTGTGCAGAGCGGCAGCACCGCCTCGGGGGCGCCCTTCGTCGCCAGCCAGTCATCACCCTCGCCGCCGTTCAGCGTGGACATCAGCTTGCTTCTCGGATCGAAGCCGTATTCGTGGCGCCTGGAGCCGGGCCGGACGGTCATCTCGCCGAGCATCGTCGCGGTGCGCAGGAGCGCGACCTCCGTGGGGTCTCCTGTCGAATGGCCGCCCCCGTCGAGGCTTGCGTTGTTGCATGCCCGTGCGACCTCCGCCAACGCTCGAAGTGCCAGCTGGTCGGCATGGCCGACGGGCTGATCGAGCGGGTATTCGCCCGACAGGGTCCACACGGACACGGGGCTCATACGGTTCTCCGTCAGCGTGCCCGTCTTGTCA
>CAZFGJ010000202.1:0-4373 GCA_964518445.1 uncultured Solirubrobacteraceae bacterium | reverse complement strand
CCGAGGCACTGCACGGCCTTCTGTAGACGGGTGCGCTCGCGGGCGAGGATCTCGAGGTGCCGCTGCGCCCGAGCGATTCTGGCGTTGCGCTCCCTCGAGACCAGTGCCATCACGGCGATGAAGGGCAGAAGCAGGATGATCTGGATCGGATCCCCAGCCACCGCGAGGGCGATGAGAACGCCCAGCGGCGCGAGACATGCGTCGATCAGCCAGACCTGGAGAATCACCTTGAACTGGACGTGCGGCGCGACTCCCATGGCGCCGGCCTCGCGCAGCGTCGAGGAGACAAGGTCCACGAGGCAGCCGGCGATGAATGCAGCGAGATACGCCACGGCGATATCCAGGGTCCCCGAGAGCGGTTCGAGCAGGGCCAGCACGAGGGCCGGACCGAGGGAGTGCCAGGCGTCGGCGATCGAGAAGGGAATGCGCTCCGCACGGGCGCCTTCGGCGAGCACTTCGAACAGGGCACCCAGCATCAGCCCGGCCGCCGCGAGGAGCGGCACGAGGGCCGGCGGCAACAGCAGCAGCATGGGCGCCAGGATCAGATAGGAGGGGACGACGTAGCCGGCCCCGATTGGGAATTTGATCACCCTCGAGGTCAGCGCATAGAGCACCACCAGTGTCCCCGCGAGGGCGGGATCCAGCGGGCGCACCGCCGGCGCCAGCAGGGCGAGTGCCACGGCGCAGGCGAGGAACGAGACCACCGCGAGGATCTCGACCAGGCGCTCGCGCCGGTCGGCGGTGCGCGAGCGCGTCTCCCAGGAGTCCTCCAGCAGCCGCTCGACGGTCCCGGTCGAGCGGACGTCCTCGATCGTCGGAGGACCCCCGGTGCCGGGTCCCGACGAGGACTCCTCCAGCGTTGTGCTCCGGGCTGCCATGTACACCGAAGTTCGGCTGCGAGGAGGGTTAGCTTGAAGAAAGGGAACCAGCCGTCTACGGAACGCTAGGGTGCCCCATGGCCTTCTCCACGATCGAAGTGAACGCCGACGGGGCGCTCGGCCGGCTCACCCTCAACAGGCCCGAAAAGCTCAACCCACTGAGCCTCGAGACCCTCGGGGAGCTCGCCGAGGCGGCCCGCTGGTTCGACGAGCGCCACGAGATCAAGGTTGTGATCGTCGCGGGGCGCGGCCGAGCGTTCTCCTCGGGCGCAGATGTGAGCTCCTTCGCCCTGGCGCCGGAGGACTCGCGGCCGCCCCGCAAGGCGGCGGACGCGGGCCGGGTGATGGCGGAGGCAGTCGAGTCGATGAGGGCGATCACGATCGCCTCGATCCATGGGCACTGCGTGGGAGGCGGCGTCGTCCTGGCGGCCGTCTGCGACCTGCGCCTGGCGGCGCAGAGCACGCGCTTCTCGATCCCCGAGGTCGACCTGGGGATTCCACTGGCCTGGGGCGGGATTCCACGCCTGGTCCGTGAGATCGGCCCGGCGATGACGAAGGAGCTGGTCCTCAGCTGCCGCCCGTTCACGGCCGAGGAGGGCCAGGGGCTGGGCTTCATCAACCGGGTCCTCCCGGATCAGGAGTTGGACGCCGCCGTGGAGTCGCTGGCCGGCGAGCTCGCGGCAAAGTCCTCGCTGACCCTCAACGCGACGAAGCTGGCCGTCAATGCAGCCAGCCGCGAGATGGCCTCGACGTCCGGCTCCTGGAGCGACGCCGACACACTGCTGGGCGCGTTCTCCGACCCCGAGTCGAGGCGGGTGGGACAGGAATACCTGGAAAGCCTCCGCCGCTGAGACGCGGAGGAGCTCAGCCCTGACCGACGGGCTCCCGGGCGACCGGGCCGAGCCGGTAGTCACCCGGACCGATCTGGGCGGTCCGGCGGCGGTAGGTGCTCCAGAGCCAGGGCCACTGGTTGGGGTCGTTTCCGTTCTCGTCGAGGTACCAGCTCTCACAGCCGGTGTGCCATACGGTGCCGGCGAGCGTGGCGCGAAGCTCACGGTTGAAGGCCTCCTCCACCCCACGGCTGACCTCGATCTGGCGGGCGCCCGTGACAGCCATCGCCTCCATTGCCGCGATCACGTGGGCGACGGCGGCCTCGATCACATAGATGACCGAGCCGGTCCCGCCGTTCGTGTTGGGACCGTAGATCAGGAACATGTTGGGAAAGCTGGGGACTGACAGGCCCAGATAGGCGTGTGCAGCCGGGCTCCACTCCTCGGTCAGCGTTCGCCCGTCGCGCCCGACGACCTCCATCGGGGCGACGAAGGCGTGGCTGTCGAACCCGGTGGCCAGGATGATCGCGTCGGCCGCCCGCTCGCTCCCGTCGCTCATCTTGATCCCGGTCTCGCCGACCCCGGCGATCTGGCCGGTGATGAGCTCCACGTTGGGGCGCGTCAGGGTCGGGTACCACTCGTCGGTCAGCATGATCCGCTTGCAGCCGATCTCGTCCTTCGGCGTCACCTTCCCGCGCAGCTCGGGATCGCTGATGGCGCCCTCGATCTGGCGTTTGCCGAGGGCGCGGAAGGGCGCCAGCAGCCAACGCTGCGAGGTCATCGCGGCGGCGCCGATGTCCATGAAGGCGAAAGTGGCCATCCGGTCGAGGCGTTGAACGACCGGGAAGCGCTCGAACAGGCGCTTGGCCCGCTCTGAGTATTCGAAGTCCATCTTGGGCATCGTCCACCCGGGCGAGCGCTGGTAGATATCAACCTGCTCGACTATCGGCTGGATAGCGGGGACGGTCTGGATGGCACTGCAGCCGGTGCCGATCACCGCCACGCGCTTGCCCGTCAGGTCGACATCGTGGCGCCAGCGAGCCGTATGGAAGACGGGCCCGGCGAACTCATCGAGTCCGGCGATCTGCGGCATCTTCGGCACAGACAGCTGCCCGCAGGCGGGAATCAGGATGTCTGCCTCGGCAGGCCCGGCACTGGTTTGCAGGTGCCAGCGCTGATCGTCCTCGTCCCACTCTGCCCGTTGGACCTCGGTGCCGGTGCGCACCGAGTCGAGCACCCCGTGACGGCGGGCCACATCCTCGATGTACTCCTGGATCTCAGCCTGGGGGGCGTAGCGGCGCGACCAGCGCGGGTTCGGCTCGAAGGAGAACTCGTACAGG
Organism: uncultured Solirubrobacteraceae bacterium; assembly: GCA_964518445.1. Classification (GTDB taxonomy): domain Bacteria; phylum Actinomycetota; class Thermoleophilia; order Solirubrobacterales; family Solirubrobacteraceae; genus Palsa-744. Next base: position 1,325 of record CAZFGJ010000202.1, on the reverse strand, counting down.
TGTGATGGAACGTCGCAGGCGGCGCCGGGATAGGTGTTGTGCTCCCAGACCCCACCCAGCCGCTCGCGCTTCTCGAAGACGGTGATGTCCTGGTAGCCGGCGCGCCTCAGAAGGACGGCGGCGCAGACCCCGCCGAAGCCTCCGCCGACGATCGCGACGGAGAGCTTGTGCCGCCCGCGGCTCGGGCCGTTGCCGTTGCCGTTGCCGTTGCTCAGATGGGCTCCTTCATCCACGGGGCGAAGGTTACCCCCCGGGGCCTGGCCGAGGATCCCGCTCCCCGCGCCTCGGCGCCCCGGCGAACGATGCGCGAGAATGGAAACGTGATCGCCCCTCAGCCGTCGCCCGATTCCTGATGAGAGCTGTCGTCTGCCAGGAGTCCGAGCTGTCCGTCCGGGATCGCGCCGAGCCTGTCCCCGGTCGCGGGCAGGTCCGCATCTCGGTGCTGAGATGCGGTATCTGCGGGTCGGATCTCCACGCGCGTCACGGCCTGAACGCCTGGGCCGACCTGGCGGCGCGGGCCGGGTATGACAGGTTCGGCCGGGCCGAGGAGGAGATCGTCTTCGGGCACGAGTTCTCAGGGGAGGTCGCCGAGTACGGCCCGGGCTGCTCGCAGGAGATCCCGACGGGCGCCCCGGTGGTTGCCCTCCCGTTGCTCCGCGGCGAGCGGGGCGTCGACACCCTCGGGCTTTCGGTGCACGCCCCGGGTGCCTATGCCGAGCAGCTGCTCGTGCAGGAGTCGCTGATGATGCCCGTGCCCAACGGCCTCGGGCCCGACGTTGCGGCATTGACGGAGCCGATGGCCGTCGCACTGCATGCGGTCCGACGGGGCGAGGTGAAGAAGCGCGACGTCGCGATCGTCGTCGGCTGCGGCCCGATCGGGCTGTCGGTGATCCTGCTCCTGAAGGCCCGCGGAGTGAGGACTGTCGTGGCCAGCGACTACTCGCCGGCCCGCCGGGCGCTCGCGGAATCCTGCGGCGCGGATGTCGTGATCGACCCCGCCCAGCAGTCTCCCTTCAGGGCCGTCGAACGCCGCGGCCAGGTGCCCGACATCCCCGCGGTCCTCGAGCTGGCGGTCGGGACACGCGAGAAACTGGGGCGACTTCCCTTCGGCTGGTGGCACGCGTGGAGGCTGGCGGAGACGCTCGGCGCCGCACCCAAGCACCCCGTCATCTTCGAGTGCGTGGGAATGCCCGGGGTGATCGACAGCATCATCGACGGGGCGCCGCTGTTCTCGCGGGTCGTCGTGGTGGGAGTCTGCGTCGGTACGGACAACTTCACCCCCTCGATGGCCGTCAACAAGGAGATCGACCTTCGGTTCGTGATCG
>CAZFGJ010000201.1:0-4388 GCA_964518445.1 uncultured Solirubrobacteraceae bacterium | reverse complement strand
CGACCTTCGGGTTATGAGCCCGACGAGCTACCAGACTGCTCCACCCCGCGTCGCTGCCTATGTTCTAGCAGAGAAGGGCTCGCTGAGTGAGCCCAGTGGGCCGTCCCTCGCAAGGGTCTCGACGCCCGCGCGAGCGCCCTCAGAAGGCGATCTGCTGCCCGTCGCGGAAGAACCCGCCCGTCGGGCCGTCGTCCGGCAGCGTCGCCAGCCAGACGATCCCCGATGCTCCGTCCTCGAGGCTCTTGGTGGCCCCCATCGGAGTGCCCATGTCGCTCGCCACGAACCCCGGGCAGGCAGAGTTGACCAGCACGCCATCCGACGTGAGCTCGGTCGAGAGGATCCTCGTCATGGCGTTCATCGAGGCCTTTGACACGCGGTAGCCCGGAGACCATCCGCCCATCTCAGAGATGCCTCCCATGCCGCTCGAGACATTGACGATCCGCGGATGGTCGCTGGCCCGAAGGAGGTCGAGCATCGCAAGCGCCGTCCGGTAGGCGCCGAAGAAATTCGTCTGCAGGGTCTGCTCCATCACCTCGAAGTCCGGCTCCAGCCCCGACACGCCGAAGTCCAACCCCACGCCGGCATTGTTGACCAGCACGTCCAGCCTGCCCGGGTCCGATCCGATCTGGACCCGCGCCCGCGCGATGCTCTGCGGATCGGAGACATCAAGCGCCACCGGCCTGACGGTCCCCGAGGTCTCCTGAGAGAGCTCATCAGCCGCCATGCGGGCACGCTCCGGGTCGCGCGCGCCGAGCAGCACCTCATATCCGCGCTGAGCCAGCTGCCGTGCGACCTCCCGGCCGATGCCCCGGCCCGCCCCCGTGACCAATGCCGTTCCTGTTTCACCCGGTGCGCTCATAGACCCTCCCACTCGTTTTGTAGGACCTATGACTAGCATCACCCCGGTGCGCGTCGCGGTACTCGACATCGGGACCAACTCGACCCGGCTCCTGATCGCCGACGTCGACGGGGACAGTGGGGCCGTCAAGGAGATCCTCCGCGAATCGCGCGTCACCCGGCTGGGTGCCGGGGTGGATGCCGGCGGCTCGCTCTCGGAGGAGGCCATCGGCAGGGTCCTCGAGGCGCTCGGCGACTACCGCCGCCAGATAGACGCCCACGACTGCCAGGCCAACCTGGCCGTCATGACCTCGGCCGTTCGCGACGCCGCCAACGGGGAGGAGTTCGCGAACAGGGTCCGCCAGGACTATGGGCTGGACGCCCAGATCCTGCGTGGCGAGCAGGAGGCCCAGCTGACCTTCCTCGGAGCCATGTCCGGACGGCCGGCCGCCATCCAGCCGACGGTCGTGATCGACATCGGCGGCGGCTCGACCGAGTTCATCGTCGGGGTCGGCCGCTCGGCCGGCTTCCATGTCTCGGTGCACGCCGGGGTCGTCCGCATGAGCGAGCGCCACATCCATCACGACCCGCCACACCCAGCCGAGCTGGCGGCCCTGGCCCGCGACACACGCGAGGCCTTCCTCGACGCCATCCCCGCCGATGAGCGCGGCCCCGTCACCGCCGGAATCGCCGTTGCCGGGACGGCCACCTCGGCGGCCTCGATGGAACAGAAACTCGTCCCCTACGACCCAGACCGGGTCCACGGCCATCCCCTCCTGCTGGCCAGCGTCGAACTGCTGCTCGCAAAACTGGCCGAGATGACCGAAGCGCAGCGGCGCAAGGTCCCCGGCCTGCATCCCGACAGGGCACCCACGATCATCGCCGGGATGGTCCTGCTCTCCGTTGCGATGCGCGTCATGGACCTCGAGCAGGTCGAGGTCTCCGAGCACGACATCCTCTACGGCGGGGCCCTCCGCCTGGCCGGCCTGGGCTGAGGCGGAACCGCGCCCTCAGGCGAGGTTCGACTTGCGGGGGTAGACCACCGTCGGGTCGGTCAGCACGTTGACCAGGGCCGGCTTCCCCGAGGAGAAGGCCCGTTCGATCGCCGGAGCCACCTGGTCCGGCTGGGAGACCATCTCGCCGTGGCCGCCCAGCGCCTCGACGATCTTCTCGTATGGCGTTTCGGGCCGGAGGTCTGCCACGACCGAGTATCCGTAGAGGAACTCCATCGGGTGCTTCTCAAGCGCCCAGATCCCGTTGTTGCCCATGACCCCCACGATGTTCACGCCGTGACGGGCCAGGGTGTCGAACTCCATCCCCGAGAAACCGAAGGCGCCGTCGCCGAGCATCAGCACCACCTGGCGCTCCGGGTGGGCCAGCTTCGCCGCAAGCGCATAACCCGGGCCTGAGCCCAGGCAGCCGAACGGCCCCGGGTCAAGCCAGCAGCCCGGCTGGTAGCTGTTGACGACCCGCCCGGCATAGGAGACGAAATCTCCGCCGTCGCCGATCACGATCGCGTCCCGGTCGAGTGTCTTTGCCAGCTCGGCATAGAGGCGCATCGGGTGCAGCGGGCTGCGCCCGTCCTCGAACTCTGCCCGCTCGGCCTCGCGGCGCTCAGTCTCCGTGGCGCGCAGCTCGGTGAGCCAGTCCTCGCTCGGAAGGGCCTGCCCGCCGCCCGCCGAGGCGAGCTCCTCGAGCGTCGCCGGAATCGAGCCGTAGCACTCGGCCGCGACCGCACGGGGGTGGCCCCGCTCGGACTCGGCGCTGTCGATCACCACGATCTCCGTGTCCTCGCCGAACGAGGCACCGAACGCCAGGCGGAAGTCCATCGGCACGCCGATCACCAGAGCCACGTCGGCTCCCTTGAGCGCCTGCGAGCGGGCCCGCGAGAAGAACAGCTCGTTGTCCGCCGCCATGCAACCCCTGGCCAGCCCGTTGAGGAAGACCGGGATCCGCAGACGCTCGGCCAGTGCGCACAGGGCATCCTCGCCGCGGCCCCAGTAGAGGTCCGTCCCGGCCATGATGACCGGGCGTTCCGCGCCGGCCAGCAGATCCGCCGCACGCTGCAGCGCCGCGCCGTCGGCGGTTCGGGTTCCAGCCAGGGCAAGTCCTGCCGGTGCCGCTGCCGGCTCGGGCTCCTCGGCCTCCATGAAGACGTAGTCCAGCGGGAAGTCGACGAACGTCGGGCCGCCATGGGGCGAGACCGCCGCCGCGAAGGCGTCGTCCACCAGACCGGGGATCTCCTCGGTCGACTCCGGTGTCGCCGCAAGCTTGGTCAGCGGCCGCACGAAGGGGACATGGTCGATCTCCTGCAGCGAGCCCTGGCCCCAGCGCAGCGCCGGAGCCCGGCCGCCGAGGACGACCATCGGCGAGTGGTTGGCCTGGGCCGAGGCCATCGCGCTCATGCCGTTCGTCACACCCGGGCCGGCTGTCAGCGCGCAGACCCCCGGCTCGCGGGTCACCTTGGCCCAGCCCTCGGCCGCGAAGGCCGCCGTGGACTCGTGGCGGACGTCGATCAGCTCGATGCCCTCCTCCCGGCAGCCGTCATAGATCGAGAACAGATGGCCCCCCGAAAGGGTGAAGAGGCGACTGACACCATGGGCCTTCAGGCGCCTTGCGATAAGGCGGCCGCCGTGGAAGGTCTGGGTCTCCTGGGCGCTCTCGCTGGACATCGGCCGCGACTCTATTCGATGCTCGAAACTCATGCCCGGGGTGGGATTCGAACCCACACGCCCTCTCGGGCCATCGATTTTAAGTCGATTGCGTATGCCCATTCCGCCACCCGGGCTTGCCAGAGCGCAAGTCTAGGGGAGCTCCAACCCCCTAAAAGGTCCCTAAATCGCGCAACTATGCGGTTGCTACGGTGTCTATTAGGGCAAGTAGCAAGGGCGATGGCAGCGCAGGGGGCACCTATGGAGGTTTCAGCACTACCGAATCCGAGCGGCATCTCGGGCCTTCGTGGCCCGTCCGCTCTGCTGCGCCTGCAGGCCGACGAGCGCCTCATCGCCATGACCCGCCGTGGCAACCACGCCGCCTTCGAGGTTCTCTGCTCCCGCTACCAGTCGCGCCTGCTCTCCTTCTGCCGTCACATGCTCGGCTCCAAGGAGGACGCCGAGGACGTCCTGCAGGAGGTCTTCGCCGCCGCCTTCAACGCCGTCCTGGCCGACGACCGCCCGATCAACGTGCGGCCCTGGCTCTACAGGATCGCCCGCAATCGCTCGCTGAACCATCTTCGCCGCAACACCGCAACCGGTGTTGACTCGATGGACATCCACTTCGCCGAGAACGGCCTCTCGACCAGCGACAAGGTTCTGCGCCGCGAGAGCTTCCGCGAGCTGATCGAGGATGTCCACGAGCTGCCCGAGACCCAGCGGACCGCCCTGCTCTTGCGCGAGATCGACGCGATGTCCTATGAACAGATCGCCGACGCAATGGAGACGACAGTTCCCTCCGTGAAGTCCCTCCTGGTTCGCGCCCGCATTTCCCTCGCCGAGGCTGCCGAGGCGCGCAAGCTCAGCTGCGACGAGGTTCGCCTCGAGCTCGGCGAAGCA
>CAZFGJ010000200.1:0-4392 GCA_964518445.1 uncultured Solirubrobacteraceae bacterium | reverse complement strand
CTACTCGGTCCAGGACGCCTATATCTACGGATTCGCGCTGCAGGAACGCGACACGGCGTTCGAGACCCCCGACAGCGCCGGCAAGGCCGCACAGCGGAGAGCGGAGATGATCACCGAGCTTGAGAAATACCCCCACCTGGTTGAGATAGCGGCCGAGCTGCCGGGGTCCGGGTATGACAACGCCACCGAGTTCGAGTGGGGACTCGACCTGATCCTCGAGGGTCTGGACCGGCTTCTTCAAACCCCCCTCGCCGGCGCATGAGCGCTCGATACCCGCGATGACGCCCGACCGCACACCCGTCCTCGTCGGCCTCGGCGAGGTGATCCACCGCCCCGGGACGGGCGCCTCCCCCGATCCCGGCGAGATGATGGCTGAGGCCACTCGCCTGGCGGCCGCCGACGCGCAGAGCCAGGCCCTGCTCGGCCGCATCGATGTGATCGCCGTCGCCCCCTCAGCCGGATGGCCCGACGGCGACCCGGGTGCGCGAGTCGGCGAGCTGCTGGGCAGCCAGGCGCGCACGCTCCGCTCGAGCATGCAGGGCGGCAACGGGCCGCAGCTGCTGTTGGGGGTGCTCGCTGAGCGGATCGCGGCGGGGCAGCTCGACGCGGCGGTCGTCTGCGGCGGCGAGGCGCTCTACACGCTTGCCAGGGAGGGGAAGGTGCCGGAGGCGTGGACCCCCGCCGACCCGGCCCGCCAGGCCGATGAGGTGCTCGAGGGCGAGGCCGACCCCGGCACGCCCGCCGAGCGCGAGGTCGGCCTGATAGCTCCGATCATGGCCTATCCCCTGATCGAGAACGCGATCGGCCATTCGGCCGGCGAGAGCATCTCGGAGCATCTGCGGACGATCTCCGATCTATGGGCGGGCTTCAGCGAGGTGGCCACCCGCCAGCCATGCGCCTGGACGCCGAAGGCCTACACCGCTGAGGAGCTGGCGCAGGCCGGTCCGTCCAACCGGCTCATCACCCACCCCTACCGGAAGCTTCACAACGCCAACATCCAGGTCGATCAGGCCGCTTCTGTGATTCTCTGCTCAGCCGGCCACGCAAGGTCCCTGGGGGTGCCGCAGGAGCGGTGGGTCTTCCTGCACGCCTCGGCTGCGGCGACGGACGTCTGGAACCTCTCCGAGCGCGACCGGCTCGACCGCTCCCCCGCGATCGCCGCCTGCGGCTCGGCTCTCTTCGAGCACACGGGCAGCCGGCCAGAGGACCTTGCTCTGATCGATCTCTACTCCTGCTTTCCCGCGGCGGTGCAACTCGCCGCCGGCGAGCTGCGGCTCGATCTGGGACGTCCGTTGACCTGCACCGGCGGACTCACCTTCTTCGGCGGGCCGGGAAACAACTATGCGACCCACGGCGTGGTGGCGCTCGCCCGCGGGCTGAGAGAGGCAGAGGCCGGTGCGGTGGGGCTCGCCAGCGCGCTCGGCTGGTACGCGACCAAGCATGCCCTCGGCATGCTCGGCAACCGGCCGCCCGAGCGGCCGTTCGCCATGATCGAACCCGAGGTGGCGCGGGCACCCGCGCGGGCGGTGGTCCCGGGGGGAAGCCGATACGAGGCGACCGCAGAGACCGCCACGGTGATCTACGAGCGAGATGGATCGCCCTCCTACGGGATCCTCTTCGCACTGCTCGAGGACGGCCGCAGAGCGCTGGGGACGACCCGCGAGCGAGAGGTGCTCGATGCGATCGCCCTTGACGGCTTCCTTGGCGCACCGGTGACGGTCGCACCCGACCGGTCATTCGAGCCGGGCTAGTCCTGGACTACCCTCCTGCGCCAGCGGTCGGCGCGAGGCCGGCTCATTTTCGAGAGGAGGCGGGGATGCCCGCACAAGAGGATCCCGTGCAGCAGGACGATCGCAGTCTGAAGGGCCGCACCATGATCATGTCCGGGGGGAGCCGGGGCATCGGACTCGCGATCGCTCTTCGCGCGGCGGCCGACGGCGCCAACATCGCGATCATCGCCAAGACGGCTGAGCCCCATCCGAAGCTCGAGGGGACGATCTACACCGCCGCCGAGGCGATCGAGGACGCCGGCGGCCGGGCGCTTCCGATCATCGGTGACGTGCGGAACGACGAGGACATCGCCCGGGCGGTCGAGATGACGGTCGAGCAGTTCGGTGGCATCGACATCTGCGTCAACAACGCCAGCGCCATCAACCTCGCCGGGGTCGACGACCTGGCCATGAAGGGCTATGACCTGATGCAGGACATCAACGTCCGCGGGAGCTACGCGCTCAGCAAAGCCGCCGTTCCCCATCTGCGCCAGGGGACGAACCCGCACATCCTCACGCTCTCCCCACCGATCACCCTCGAGCCCCGCTGGCTGGCTCCCCACACGGCCTACACGATCGCCAAGTACGGGATGACGCTCTGTGCACTCGGCCTGGCCGAGGAGCTGCGCCCCGCCGGGATCGCCTCGAACGCTCTGTGGCCGAGGACGCTCGTCGCCACGGCAGCCGTTCAGAACCTGCTCGGCGGGGAGGCCGCCATGAACCAGGCGCGGACCCCCGCGATCTATGCGGACGCGGCCCACGTCGTCCTGACGAGTGACGCGAGGGCGACGACCGGACAGGCCCTGCTCTGCGAGGACGTGCTCGTGGGCGCAGGCGTCAGCGACCTCGGCCCCTACTCCAACGGCTCCGCCGGCGATCTCGCCGTGGACCTGTTCGTGGATGAGGTCAACCCGCCCGGGTACTAGCGTCGAGAGACGTCAAAAGAATTCTGAAATCCGTGTCGATTTCGCCGTGCGTCGATCGACGTGCAGGTAGAAACCCCCCTACGACAACAAGGAGAGAGCAAATGCGCTTCATGCTTCTGGTTCCAGGCAGCCCCGAGTCCGAGGCGGGCGTCATGCCCACAACGGACCTGCTGGAAGAGATGACCAAATACAACGAACAGCTCGTCGGCGCCGGCGTCATGCTGGCCGGTGAGGGCCTGCACCCGACCTCAAAGGGAGCACGGGTGCGTTTTGACGGCAGCGAGCGGACGGTCATCGATGGCCCGTTCACCGAGGCCAAGGAGCTCGTGGCGGGCTACTGGATCTGGGAGTGCGCCTCGCGGGATGAGGCGGTCGAGTGGCTCAAGCGGGCGCCCTTCGACGGCGGCACCGAAATCGAGCTTCGCCAGATTTTCGAGGCCGAGGACTTCGGCGAGCAGCTGACACCCGAGCTGCGGGAGGCCAACGAGCGCATGCGCGAGCAGGCCGCGGGAGCCTGAGGCGTGGTTGCGGCCGCGTCGAGCACGCATCGTGCGATCGACGCGGTCTGGCGGATCGAGTCAGCCCGGCTGATAGCCGGGCTGACTCGCATCATGCGCGATGTCTCGACCGCCGAGGATCTCGCGCAGGACGCCCTCGTGGCGGCACTCGAGCAGTGGCCCGAGTCCGGCATCCCTGAGAACCCTGGGGCCTGGCTGATGGCGGCTGGGAAGCGCAGAGGCATCGACCTGGTGCGCCGCCGCGTGACCCTCGCCCGCAAGCAGGAGATGATCGGGCGGGACATGGAGATCCTCCAGGAGCTGAACAGGGCCGATCTCGAGGCGCAGGTCGAGGATGTGCAGGACGACGTCCTGCGCCTCGTATTCCTGACCTGCCACCCGGTCCTCTCGCGGGACGCCCGGGTGGCGCTCACGCTGCGGCTGCTGGGGGTACTCTCGACGCAGGAGATCGCCCGTGGCTTCTTGATCTCCGAGGCCACCGTGGCGCAGCGAATCGTCCGTGCCAAGCGCACGCTGGCAGAGGCGCGGGTGCCCTTTGAACTGCCCGCGCGTGACGAGCTGGCGGGTCGCCTCTCCTCTGTCCTGGAGGTCATCTACCTCGTCTTCAACGAGGGTTACGCTGCGACCGCCGGCGAGGAGTGGGTCCGTCCTGAGCTCTGCGGTCATGCGACGCGCCTGGGGCGCATCCTGGCCGGGCTGATGCCGGGCGAGCCGGAGGTGCACGGCCTGCTGGCGCTGATGGAGCTTCAGGCATCCCGCCTACGGGCACGGGTCGCCCCCGGAGGTGGAGCCGTCCTGCTGGCCGAGCAGGATCGCGCCCGGTGGGACCACCTGCTCGTGCAGCGGGGGCTCGCCGGCTTGGCTCGCGCCGAAGAGCTCAGCGGCGCGCTGGGCCCCTACACGCTGCAGGCCGCCATCGCCGCCTGCCACGCACGCGCCGCCAGCGTCGAGGAGACCGACTGGGCGCGGATTGTCGCGCTCTATGACGGCCTCGTCGCGCTGACCGGCTCACCGGTGGTCGAACTGAACCGGGCCGTGGCGGTCACCATGGCATTCGGTCCCGAGGCGGGCCTGGAGCTGCTCGACGAGCTGGCCGGCGACCCCGCCCTGCAGACCTATCACCCCCTTGCGGGCGTCCGAGGCGAAGTCCTTTACCGCCTGGGCCGGACCGAGGAGGCC
>CAZFGJ010000199.1:0-4414 GCA_964518445.1 uncultured Solirubrobacteraceae bacterium | reverse complement strand
CTGCAGCCGGTTCAGGCCCGACTCCGAGCTCTCGGCAGTGAACGCCCGAGCCGGCCGCCCCACGCCGCTCAGCCCGCTGCTGCTCGAGGCGCTCGAGCTGGCGCTGCGTGCCGCTGCGCTGACCGACGGGTCCGTCGACCCGACGATCGGCGAGAGCCTGCGAATCGCCGGCTATGACCGGGATTTCTCCGAGCTGCGCGACGCCGAGGCCCTGCTGGATGGGTCGATGGAGATCCGCATGCGCCGTCTCTCGGGATGGCGGACCGTGCGCCTCGACCCCGAATCGAAGACCGTCATGATCCCCGCCGGCGTCAGCCTCGACCTCGGGGCGACGGCCAAAGCATGGGCCGCCGACCGGGCTGCCGCCGCGGCGCTCGGCGCCGGCGCCACCGGTGTGCTGATCGCGATCGGTGGAGACATCGCCCTCGCGGGTGAGCCGCCCGCGGGAGGCTGGACCGTGAGGGTCGCAGAGGATCACCGGGCGGCGCTCGATGCGCCCGGGCAGACGATCAGCCTCAACGGCGGCGGCCTGGCGACCTCCAGCACGACGGTCCGGCGCTGGCGTCGAGGCGGAGCACAGATGCACCACATCATCGACCCGGCCACCGGGCGCCCCGCCCAGGCCCCCTGGAGGACCGCCAGCGTGGCTGCGGCGAGTTGCGCCGACGCCAACATCGCGGCCACCGCGGCCCTCGTCAGGCCGGCCGGTGCCCCCGAGTGGCTCCAGGCCCAGCGGCTGCCGGCGCGGCTGGTGGGCCACGACGGTCAGGTGCTGTGCCTGGCGGGCTGGCCGGAGCAGCAGGAGGTGGCCGCATGATGAGCCTGCCGCTCGCCAGCGGAAGCCTCAGCTGGTACCTGACACGCTCGACCGGAGCAGTCGCGCTGATCCTGCTGACCGGCTCGGTCGTCCTCGGCGTAGCCGACGTCCGGCGGATCAGCAGCGAGCGCTGGCCGCGTTTCGTGATCGACGCGCTTCACCGCAACGTGGCCCTGCTGTCGGTCATCTTCCTCGGGGTCCACATCATCACGGCGGTCCTCGACACCTTCACCTCGATTCCCCTGATCGACGCGGTCGTGCCGTTCATCGGCTCCTACAGGCCCTTCTGGCTGGGCCTGGGAGCGGTGTCCTTCGACCTGATCATCGCCGTCACGATCACCAGCCTGCTGCGACAGAGGCTCGGATACTCGACATGGCGGGCCGTTCACTGGCTGTCCTACGCCAGCTGGCCGATCGCGCTGGTGCACGGCCTGGGCACCGGTAGCGACACGAAAGGCACCTGGATGCTGACGCTCGATCTGCTCTGCCTGGTGGCCGTCTTCTTCGCCCTCGGCACACGCCTGAGCACGATCTGGCCGAACTATCCTGAGCGTGGGCGGATGACGCTCGGCGGCGCAGCCGTGTTTCTCGTGTTCCTCGCCTTCTGGGTCCCCAGCGGGCCACTCGCAACCGATTGGGCGAAGCGATCCGGCACACCGACGACGAACGTCCACCACACACCGACCGGAGCCAAGCGATGAACCCGACGTCGACCCTTCCGGAAGAGCGACTTGAGATCCCGGCGGCCGGTGCTGGTGGCCTGCCCCGGCTGCTCACCTCGACGGCCCTCCACCGCGCGCTGACGCTCGAGGAGCACCTGGCGATCCACGGTGAGCTGACACCGGGAAAGCGCCGGGGGCGCGAGACCGGCCTGATCGCCGAGATCGACCACGCCGGCCTGCGCGGACGAGGCGGAGCAGGGTTCCCCACGGCGAAGAAGATGCGCGCCGTGGCCGCCTCGCGCCGTCGCCCGATAGTCGTCCTGAATGCGACCGAGGGGGAGCCGGCCAGTCGCAAGGACGCCACCCTCGCCACGACCGTCCCGCACCTGGCACTCGACGGCGCCGTGCTGGCGGCGCGGGCCCTCGGCGCGGACGAGGTTCTCGTCGCGGTCTGCGAGGCCTCGCCGGAGAACGTCGACGCGCTTGCCGTCGCCATCGCCGAACGGGGAAGGGACCGCAGCGGTCCTCGACTTACCCTCCGCCAGATCCCCCCCGGCTACCTGACCGGCCAGGAGTCGGCGTTGATGAGCCACCTCGACGGCGGGCCGGGACTGCCCCGGTTCACCCCCCCGATGCCCTTCGAACGAGGTGTCGGCGGACGGCCCACGATGGTCAGCAACGCGGAGACCTACGCGCACATCGCGATGATCTGCCGCCGCGGCGCAGACTGGTTCCGCGAGCTCGGCACGCCCAATGAGCCGGGATCGGCCCTCGTCACGATCAGCGGCGTCGTCGCCGATCCGGGCGTCTATGAGATCGAGTGGGGCACCCGGCTGCGCGCCCTTGTCAGGGCAGCAGGCGGCCTCACCTCAGCCCCCAGGGCGGCCCTCATCGGCGGTTACGGGGGAACCTGGATCGGCGCTGAGCACCTGGCGGATATCGCGCTCAGCGATGAGGCCCTGGCTCCGCACAACGCGTCTCTGGGCGCCGGAGTGATCGTCCTGCTCGACGGCGCCGCCTGCCCGGTCGCCGAGACGGCGCGGGTGATCCGCTGGATGGCCGACCAGAGCGCACGCCAGTGCGGCCCCTGTCTCCACGGCCTCCACGCGCTGGCGACCGAGTTCGAGCAGCTCACCTACGGCAGCTCCGGCCCGGGTCACCCGCGCCGGCTGGAACACCTGGCAGGGATGGTGTTCAGGAGGGGCGCATGTGCCCACCCGGACGGCGTCTCCCGGCTGGCCATGAGCGCGCTCAACACGTTCGAGGAGGAATTCCTCGACCACGCCACCCACGGCGGCTGCGAGGCCTGCACCGCGCCTGCCCGGCTGCCGCTCCCGGCGATGGGCCGATGAGCTACAGGCTGCGGGTCAACCCGATCACCTGCGAGGCACACGGCATGTGCCATGAGCTGCTGCCCGAGCGGATCGACCTCGACGAGTGGGGCTACCCGATGTTCGACTCCCGCCCGCTCGAGCCGGAGCTCGTCGACCACGCCCGCCGGGCGGCCCAGGCCTGCCCGACCTTCGCGCTCCTGGTCGAGCGCGAGAAGAAGCCCACTCGCGCCTGAGCGCGTTCCCGCCGGGGACCGTGAAAAACCCGTACCGTCTCCAGTAGATCCCGCCGTAGCCCGGTGGGCCAGAGCCGATGGGATGGCGCCCGGCCTTGGCGATGATGTTCTCATGGTCAGCTCTCCACCCCCCGATCGCGCTCAGGCACCGTCCCAGGACGACTCTCTCCTCGTGAGCCTGCGCAGTGGACAGCACGTTCTGCTCCGCCTGATGGTCGCCGCCGACGAGGATCAGCTCTGCCGCTTTCTCGCAGCGCTCTGTCTGGAAGCGCGGCGCCTGCGCTTCTTCTCGGGCGGCGTGGACATCGAGCAGGTGGCCCACCAGGTGGCGGCCACAGGCCCAGGGCGCATGGGTTTGCTGGCGATCGGCGCAGACGGGCAGATCGTCGGGCACGCGGTTGCCATCTGCCTCTCGCCCACGACCGCCGAAGTGGCCGTCGAGGTCTCAGACGACCTGCACGGCGAGGGTCTGGGCACGATCCTCATCGAGCGGCTGGCCGAGCTCGCGGAGGCAACGGGGATCGAGACCTTCGTTGCTCAGGTGCTGGGCGACAACCGCGCCATGCTGGATGTCTTCCGGACGGGCTTCGACGCACATGTGAGCTGGCGCGAAGGACTTGACTTCGTCGAATTCCCGACGTCCGCCTGGCGGCTGGCGCAGGCTCGCTATCCGAGCTGCTCGCCCGCAGGGGCCGACGCGTAGCGCCGGCTAGTCGTTGCGGGCGGCCGGGTCGATCAGGCCGCGCTCAAGCGCATAGCCCACCAGCTCGGCGCGCGTGGAGAGCCTCAGCTTCTGCTGGATGTGCGAGCGGTGGGTCTCAACCGTCCGCACGGACAGGAACAGCTGCTCGGCGATCTCCGCGTTGGTATGACCAAGTGCGATCAGCCGCAGCACCTCAACCTCCCGCTGGGAGAGATCATCCGGAGGCCCGGGGGGCGGCTCGGATGCGATCCTGGCACCCAATCTCGGGTTGAGGTAGCTCTCCCCCGCGGCGGCGTTGCGAACCGCTTCCACCAGCTCGTCGTCGGCGGCCTCCTTGAGGACGTATCCGAGGGCGCCGGCGCCGAGGGCCTCGCGGGCGAAGGCCGGCTCCTGCTGCATCGTGAGAACCACGATCTGAGTCGCCGGGGACTCCTCGCGTATCACGGGGATCGCCTCGAGACTCGAGCCTCCCGGCATGTTCAGGTCGAGGACCAGCACGGCCGGATGGTGACCGCGGACGTAACGGCGAGCGGATTCGACATCGCTCGCCTCGGCGACCACTTCAAAGCCCTCCTCGCTGTCGAGCAGGAGCCGCAGCCCGCTGCGGACGACCTGGTGGTCGTCGGCGAGCACGATGCGAATCGTGCCCTCGGCGGCCGGCTCGG
>CAZFGJ010000198.1:0-4599 GCA_964518445.1 uncultured Solirubrobacteraceae bacterium | reverse complement strand
TTTGTGCACTGATCCCTTCAAGCGCGCGGGTTTCAGTGCTCGGCAGTCCGAGACTCGGCCCGAGGGTGACAGTCGTCGCGGAGGCAGTCGAGCCGCCGAGGGCCGTCACCGCGAGCGTTGCAACCAGGAGCACCGCTCTTCTCGCCCCATGCATGGTGGTCATCCTAGTCCCGCCGGCATTCGGCTGCCCGTTGTCTGGACATGTCCAGCGGCCGCGGACGTTCGTCCTATTCCAATCTTCCGACTCTGAGGGTAATCTCGGTGTCACGCGATCGCGGATCGCCTGAGCGGGGAGGCCGGTGTGAGCAGAGGACGGGTTGCCCTGACGGTGTGTCTTGCGCTTGCGGCGATCGGGGGAGGCGCCGGCGAGGCGTCGGCGTCCGGCCCGATCAAACCCGGTCTGCTCCCGCTCCCGGCGACGGTCCCGGCCGAACTTGCCGAACTCGAGGCAAAGTCCGAGGCGCTTCAGATCACCTCGCTTGAGTTGAAGCTCACGACGAGCTTCAACCTGGGCCCCAAGGCGCCGAAGGGCCTGTCGAAGATCTTCGACCTGGGCGTTGAAGGGGTCGAGACGATGACCCCGCCGGCGGCCGCCATCAAGCTGACCCTGTTCGGCAGCCACCTGCGGCTGCGGATCGTCGGCAAACGGCACTTCCTCTTCTCCTGGGCGCTGGGGCGACGCGACGGCGGGCGGCCCTGGATCGAGTTGGGCCACGGCATGCTGGGCAAACTGCTGGGAGCGACCGGAGGCTCGTCGGGACCCAAGCCGGTCACGAAATCCTTCACCTCGCTGCTTGCCCTGCTGAACGGCGCGGGCAATCTCCACGCCCTGGGCTCCTCGACGATCGATGGCCAGACGGTCATGGGCTTCGAGGGAGAACCGTCGAGCTCCTCGCTGTCTTCGGGCGGAGCTGGAGAACTGACGGGCTTCGCCTCGGCACGAAGCCGAACCAGGCCGAAACGGAAAGCGAAGCTGAAGGAAAGGGCCGTCCTCAGCTTGTTCTTCGCGGCCAATGGCCTGCCGGTCCGGACAAGTCTCGTGGCCACCTCCGGATCCTCCTCCTTCACCGTGACCCTCGATCTCCCGGCAGCCAACTTCCCGGATGCGATCCCGGCTCCGCCGGCGAGCCACGTGATCACCGAAGCGAGGCTCAAAAAGCTGTTCCCGCCGAGGGTTCGTCGCCGCCACGTGAGCAGCACCATCGTGGTCGGCAAAAGTAAACAGTAGGGCTGCTCACTTCCCACAAGGGCCTCGATCCGGTTAGGATGCGCCGGTGCCCACCGAGAAGGTCCTCTACGAGGTCGCCGAGGACGGCGTCGCGACGATAACGCTCAACGATCCCGACACGCGCAATGCGCTGTCGGTCGAGCTGCTGAGCGGGCTGATCGAGGCGTTCGAGGCGGCCCGGGTGGAGGAGCGGGTCCGCTGTGTGGTGCTGCGCTCATCGCACGAGAGGACGTTCTCCTCCGGTGCCAACCTGAGCGGCTTCGCGGCCGACGAGGCGCTGGTGCACAAGCATTTCGGCTCGGAGCGCTTCGTGGGCCTGTTCAAGCTGATCGGCGAGCTTGGCAAGCCGACGATCTGTGCAGCGGGAGGCCATGTCCTGGCGGGCTCGCTGGGGATCGCCCTCTGCTGCGATCTGATCGTCGCCTCGGAGAGCGCCACCTTCGGCACTCCGGAGATCAACATCGGGGCCTTCCCCTTCATGATCATGGCGCTGATCTACCGCAACGTCCCGCGCAAGAAGGCCTCGGAGCTGCTCCTGCTGGGCGAGCGCTGGAGCGCAGCGGAGGCGCAGGCCGCGGGGATCGTCAACCGGGTGGTGCCCGACGAGGAGCTCGACGTGGCGGTTGCCGACTGGGCGGCGAAGCTGGCCGCCAAGTCGCCGGTGATCATGCGGCTGGGCAAGGAAGCGATGCGACGCCAGATGGACATGCCGCTGGATGACGCGCTGGACTACCTGCGCGCCCAGCTGACGCTGGCGCAGTCGACCGAGGACATAGTCGAGGGGGTCACGGCCTTCTTCGAGAAGCGCGAACCGGAGTGGAAGGGACGCTGATGAGCACCGCTGAGACGAGCTCTCTCCTCAGGCCGTTGGTCGAGGACCTGCACGAGCGCAGGGCCCAGATCGCCCTGGGTGGAGGCGAGCAGAAGATCGCCCGCCAGCACGAACAGGAAAAGCTGACTGCCCGGGAGCGCCTGGCGCTGCTGATCGACGAAGGGACCTTCGTGGAGATGGGGGCCCACGCCCGGCCGCACTTCTCCCAGCGGGCGATGGAGGGGAAGGACGCACCGGCAGATGGTGTGATCACGGGCTACGGCAAGATCGACGGCCGGATGGTGGCGGTGTGCGCCTATGACTTCACGGTCATGGCCGGCTCGATGGGCATGACGGGCGAGCTCAAGGTGACCCGCCTGCGCGAGCTGGCGCTGACCAAGCGGATCCCCTTCATCTGGCTGCTGGACTCGGCGGGAGCGCGCATCCAGGAGGCCGTCGGATCGCTGTTCGCCGGCTCGGGGTACCTGTTCCGCGAGGAGGTGGTGATGAGCGGGGTGATCCCGCAGATCGCCGCTCTGATGGGGCCCTGCGCCGCAGGCACTGCCTACATCCCGGGCCTGGCGGACTTCGTGCCGATGGTCAAGGGCCGCGGCTCGATGGCCCTGGCGGGTCCCCACCTGGTCCGTGCGGCCGTGGGAGAGGACGTGACCCAGGAGGAGCTGGGCGGGTCGCGGGTCCACTGCCGCAAGTCGGGCGTGGGCGACATGGAGGTGGCGGACGATCAGGAGTGCATCGAGCGGATCAAGCAGTACCTCTCGTTCATGCCCCAGAACTGCGAGGCACCGGTCCCGCTGCGTCCGGTGAGCGACCCGATCGAGCGGGCCGACGAGGAGCTGATGGATGTCCTGCCCGAATCCAACCGCAAGCCCTACGACATGTACGAGGTCATCAGCCGGATCGTCGATGACGGCGACTACTTCGACATGAAGGGCCAGTGGGCCAAGACGATCATCACCTGCTTCGCCCGCTTCGGTGGGCGCCCGGCGGGGATCGTGGCCAACCAGCCCAAGCACCTGGGAGGGATCCTGGACAACGACTCGGCCGACAAGGCTGCCCGCTTCGTCAACCTCTGCAACGCCTATTCGATCCCGCTGGTCTTCCTGATGGACGTGCCGGGCTTCATGGTCGGCACGAAGGTCGAGGAGGGCGGGATCATCCGCCACGGGGCCAAGATGCTCTACGCCGTCTCGAACGCGACGGTCCCGAAGATCACGGTCATCACGCGCAAGGCCTACGGGGCGGGCTACTACGTGATGAACGGCCGGGCCTACGAGCCGGACATGATCGTCGCCTGGCCCTCGGCCGAGATCAGCGTCATGGGCGCCGAGGGTGCCGTCGAGATCGTGATGCGCAAACAGGTCGAGGAAGCCGATGACCCCGAGGCGAAGAAGGCCGAGCTGATCGACGCCTACCGCCAGATCATCGACGTCTACATAGCGGCCGGCAACGACATGATCGACGACGTCATCGACCCCAGGGAGACCCGCGCGACGATCTGCCGGGGACTGGAGATGGCGGCCGGAAAGAAGATCGAGCGTCCTTACAAGAAGTCAGGAGTGGTGCCCGTATGAGCCTTGACCATCCCGTCGTGATCACCTGCTCGATCTCGGGGGCGATCGCCAATCGCCAGCAGTGCCCGGCGATTCCCTACACGCCCGAGGAGTACGCCGCCGAGGCGCGGCGGATCGTCGACGAGGGTGGGGTTCACATCCACATCCATGCCCGCAAACCGGATGGCACGCCGAGCTATGAGATCGAGGACTTCCAGGCGATCAGCGACGCCATCAGGGCCGAGGTGGGGGACGGGGCGATCATCAACTTCTCGACCGGGACGATCGGCGTTCCCGTCGAGAAGCGGATCGAATACCTGCGTGCCTGCCGGCCCGAAGTGGCGGCCCTGAACATGGGATCGATGAACTACGCCAAGTACTCCCGCTCGCGCAAGGAGTTCGTCTTCAACATGGTCTTCGCGAACCCGTTCTCGGAGATCATCGAGCTGCTCGAGGCGATGAACGAGCTGGGCATCAAACCGGAGCACGAGTGCTTCGACATCGGCCACGTGGGAAGCCTCGAGCCGCTGATCGACATGGGCGTCCTGAAGACGCCGCTCCACGTGGACTGCGTGATGGGAGTGGTGGGAGGGATTCCCCCGACGGCACGCAACCTGGCTGCGATGGTGGACAACATCCCCGAGGGCTCCCACTGGGGGGTGATCGGGATCTCCAGGGACCAGTGGATGCTGGTCGGTGCGGCCCTCTCGCTGGGCGGCTCGATCCGGGTGGGCCTGGAGGACAACCTCTATCTGCCGGACGGCAGGATGGCCTCCTCCAACGGGGACCTCATCGCCAAGGCGCGCCAGATGACCGAAGACATGGGCCGGCGCCCCGCCACGGTGGCCGAGGCACGGCAGATGCTCTCGATCTCCGAGCCCGCGGGGAGCCCCGCGTGAGCCTTCCACTGGAGGGGGTCCGCGTGCTCGACCTCTCGCGCCTGATGCCGGGAGGCTTCTGCTCGCTGCTGATGGCCGACTTCGGCGCGG
>CAZFGJ010000197.1:0-4608 GCA_964518445.1 uncultured Solirubrobacteraceae bacterium | reverse complement strand
GTGCCGGGGATGCGCTGCGACGGGATGGACATCCGGGACACCTATGGCGTCGTCAGCGAGGCCGTGCCCAAGGTCCGCGAGGAGCGCAGGCCCGTCCTGATCGAGGCGATCACCTACCGCTTCCGGGGGCACTCGATGGCCGACCCCGAGCAGTACCGCTCCAAGGACGAGGTGGCACGCTGGCGCGAGCGCGACCCGCTGAGCGTCTACGGGCGCCAGCTGATGGACGAGGGGACGATCACAGCCGGCGAGATCGAGCAGCTGGATGCGCAGGCGATCGCCAGGGTCGACGGGGCAGTCGAGTTCGCCGAGGCCTCCCCCTTCCCCGAGCCCTCCGACCTCTACGACGACATCTACGTCCTCGGCGAGTCCTCCCGGGGCTGGTACTCGGTCGAGACCACCGAGGATCGCGAGGAGGGCTCCGCGGCCTCCGGCCCCGAGCCCGCAGTCAACGATGAGATCCCCCAGCAGCTGACCTCCGCGCTGGCCGCCGGCGAGGACGGTCACGAGCCGGGAGACGAGGACTGATGGCCACCCCCGCCGGACCGCGCTACCGCGAGGCGCTCAACCAGGCTCTGCGCGAGGAGCTGACCCGCGACGAGCGGGTGATGCTGATGGGCGAGGACATCGGCGTCTTCGGCGGCGCCTTCAAGGTCACCGACGGCCTGCTCGAGGAGTTCGGCGAGAAGCGCATCCGTGACACCCCCATATCGGAGAACACGATCGTCGGGCTGGGCGTCGGCGCGGCGATGACCGGCCTGCGCCCGGTGGTCGAGCTGATGACGATCAACTTCGCCCTGCTGGCCCTGGATCAGATCGTCAACCATGCGGCCCACATCCACTACATGTTCGGCGGCCAGGCCCGCGTGCCGCTGGTCGTGCGGATGCCTCAGGGAGCCGGCCACCATCTCGGCCCGACCCATTCGCACTGCTTCGAGGCGATGTTCCTCCAGGTCCCCGGCCTGCTCGTGGCCGTGCCCGCGACGGCGGCCGACGCAAAGGGCCTGTTGAAGAGCGCCATCCGCGACGAGAACCCCGTCGTCTTCATCGAGCACGAGTCCCTCTATGGAGTCCGCGGCGAGGTCCCCGAGGGCGAGCACCTCGTCCCATTCGGCGTCGCCCGCACGGCGCGGGAGGGATCGGACGTCACGATCGTCGGCATCTCACGGATGGCCCTGACGGCCGAACGGGCCGCCAGGACGCTCTCGGAGGACCACGGTGTCGAGGCGGAAGTGATCGATCCCCGGACCCTGCGCCCGCTCGACCTCGACACGATCCTGGCGTCGGTCCGGCGGACCAACCGCTGTGTCATCGTCGAGGAGGGATGGCCCCACGGCGGCGTCGGCGCCAACCTCGCCGCGCTGATCGGAGAACAGGCCTTCGACGACCTCGACGCCCCCGTCGCCAGGGTCACCGGGGCGGACGTCCCAATGCCCTATTCCAAGCCCCTCGAGGACATCGCCTACCCGCATGAGCCGCAGGTCGTCGCGGCTGCCCTGGCCACGCTCAACCGGACGGCGGCCGTCTGATGTCCGAGATCATCGTCATGCCCCGCCTCTCCGACACGATGGAGGAGGGCATCATCCTGCGCTGGCTGCGAGCCGAGGGGGACACCATCGCCCGCGGCGAGGAGCTCGTCGAGATCGAGACGGACAAGGCCAACATGACCTACGAGTCCGACCAGTCCGGCGTCCTTCACCTGATCGCAGCCGAGGGCGACTCGCTTGCCGTGGGACAGCCCATCGCCAGCGTCGAGAAGGCGCCCCTGGGCGGCCCCGAGGTGGATGGCGGCCCTGTGAATGGCGCTGTCGCACCCGAGCCAGCCGCCGACGAGGCGGCTGTCGAGACACCCGAGCCGGGTGGCGAGCCGGTCACCGCGGCCGCCCGTGCGCTGCAGGCGAAAGCCCTGGCGCCCGAGCCGACGACACCCGAGCCACAGCCGGCGACACCCGAGCCGGCGGCACCCGAGCCGGCGAGGCCCGAGCCGGAGGCCGAGACCGAGCGGGTCAAGGCATCCCCGCTTGCCCGCCGGATGGCCCGCGAGGGAGGCATCGACCTTGCCGGGCTGAGCGGCAGCGGCCCGGGCGGGCGAATCGTCAAGGCAGATGTTCTCGGCTTCTATCCGGGTGCGCCCGCACCGGCGCAGACAGCTCCGGCCACCCAGGCAGCTACTGCCGGCGCGGGCGCTCCGCAGGAGCCCGCCGGCACGGCGCCCAGGGCGCCCGAGGAGATCGCACGGGCGAAGGGCGAGACGCGCGAGGTCGAGCTCTCGCGGCTGCAGCAGACGGTCGCCCGCAGGATGGCCGAGTCGAAGGCCACGATCCCCGACTTCACCCTGCTGATCGAGATCGACATGGAGGAGTGCGTGACCCTGCGCTCCGAGCTGAAGCGGATCGCCGGGTCGGGAGAGGCGGGCGAGCACGCCCGGCCCGCCGAGAAGGCCGTGCCGACCTACAACGACATGGTCGTCAAGGCCGTCGCCCTCGCCCTGCGGGAGCACCCCCTTGCCAACGGGAGCTACCGCGACGGCAAGGTCCAGCTCCACTCGCGGATCAACGTCGGCGTTGCAGTTGCGGCCGAGGGCGCCCTTGTCGTCCCGACTGTCTTCGACGCCGAGGAGAAGTCTCTCGGGGAGATCGCCCGCGAGACAAGGGCGCTGGCCGGGCGCGTCCGTGACGGCTCGATCACACCGCCCGAGCTGGGAGGCGGGACGTTCACCGTCTCGAACCTCGGCATGTACGGAATCTCGAGCTTCTCGGCGATCATCAACCCGCCCCAGGCAGCGATCCTGTCGGTAGGCGCACTGGCGCCCCGTGCCGTCGTGCGAGACGGCCAGATCGTGGCACGCAACACCATGAGCCTGACCCTCGTCTCAGACCACAGGATCCTCTACGGAGCCGAAGCGGCCCGCTTCCTCGCCAGGGTCCGCGAGCTGCTGCAGGCACCGGCGGCGCTGACGCTCTGAGGCGGCCTGCCGGGCCGCTCGCTCAGAGCAGCTTCGTGCCGGCGATCAGCTGCTTGCGTCCCGCCGCGACCTGTTTCAGAGCCGCTGAAGCCTCGATCTTGGCGGCTTCGGGTTCGGTTTCTTTCTCGGCGAAGGACGTCTTGAGCTTCCCGTAGGCGCTGATCACGCCGCCCAGGCCTTTGATGATCAGCCGCTTGGCCTTCCTGACCCTGGGCCTGCCGGCAGACTGGCGGGCCACGTCGCCGCGCAGCCCCTTCAGGACGGCGACCGATTCGCTGATTGCCATCTCCACGGGGGCCGCGACGTGATCCGTTTCATAGGCCCCCGCGGCACTCAGGACATGGCCTTCGGCGATGTTGATCTTGGGGCTGTACTTCTTGAAGGCGGCCCGGATACTGGCGTCGCTTGCCGACGCGCCGACGACAGGCCCGGCCAGGGCGGCCGAGGCGATGAGAAGACCGGCAATGACCCAAGCTCTCGGATGGCGCATCGGCTTCTCCCTGGTCTCGTTTCCCGGCATGTGGAACCCCCCGGCCATGATCTCTACCACCTCGGACAAGCCATGCCCGGATCCAGGCCCGTTGGCGTCAGAAGCGTGACGCTAGGCTTGGAGGAGAGGAATGAGCGTCCCTGAAGACACGCAGCCGGCCGAGGAGATCTGGGTCTGTCACCTGGGCCTCGTCCCCTACGGCGAGGCAGTCGCCATCCAGCAGGAGCTGCGGGCCCGGCGCTGGGCGGGAGAGATCCCCGACGCCCTGCTGCTGCTGGAGCATCCGCCGACCTACACCCAGGGCCGCCGCGCGGCAGCGGAGGAGCTTCCCTTCCCGGAGTCCTTCTACGAAGCCCGGGGAGCCGAGGTTCACGCCACCGACCGCGGCGGGCGGATCACCTACCACGGCCCCGGCCAGCTGGTCGGCTATCCGATCATGGCCGTCAGTGACGTCTACGAGCATCTGCGTCACATGGAACGAGCGATCATCGCCGCCCTGCACGAGACCGGGATCCGGGCGCATTCCCGCCACGAGGAGGGCCCCGACTTCACCGGCGTCTGGGTCGGCATCCCCCACAGGCGCAAGATCGCGTCGCTGGGCGTCCACATCTCCCGCGGCATCTCAACCCATGGCTTCGCCGTCAACGTGGACAACGACCTCGAGCCCTTCTCCTGGGTGGTCGCCTGCGGGCTGCCCGACGTCGAGATGACCTCGATAGCGCTCGAGACCGGCGGGGAGGGAGAGGGCCTCCCCTGCTTCCGCAAGCGGATGGCCTACAGCTTCTGCCGCGCCCACGCACGGCGCCAGCGCATCGTCTCACCGGCCCGCCTGGGAATCGAGCTGAGCGAGGAGACCCGGCTCGCCACAGGGCGAGCCCCCCAAAAGACTCCAGCAGAGGCGGTGCACGCATGAGCGCCACCCGGTCGCGCTCGAACCCGGGGGGGATGGATGTCCTGAAGGTGCTCGGCGGCGACGTGCGGCCGATCCGCGAGCGCAAGCCCCCCTGGTTCAAGGTCCCCCCGCCCGGCGGCGAGCGCTATCGCGAGCTGACCGAGCTGATCCGCTCGGAGAACCTCCACACCGTCTGCCAGGAGGCCGCCTGCCCGAACGTCGGCGAGTGCTGGGAGCGGGGCACGGCGACCTTCATGATCC
>CAZFGJ010000196.1:0-4663 GCA_964518445.1 uncultured Solirubrobacteraceae bacterium | reverse complement strand
TTCTCGCCCTGCGCGCCCCAGACCGTCACGTCGAAGTAGTTGGGCTTGTCCTCCCATTCGCCGCTGCTCCCGTTCTTGCGGCGGGTGTTGCAGGCGACGCGAAGCTTGCAGACCGACGTGCCACTGGGCAGCGAGCGCAGCTCCGGGTCGGCGGTCAGGTTTCCAGTCAGCACGACCCTGTTGATGTTTGTGGCGGCCACGACTCCTCTTCCTTTCGGCTTGTTCCTCGTCCGGGTACCGGACCTCGGGCTTTGGAGCCCAGGGCGCCGAGTCTAGACCGGGCTGGTGATGCGGTTGTCCTGCGACGTCACTGCGATCCCGCTTATTGCGAGGATCGCTTGCTCCGCGGCGATGTGCGGAAGACGTCGTCCCAGTATGGCGCGCTGATACCGAATCCCCGGGTGTCGTCCTGGAAGTGGTGGCGCATGTGGCGCTCGCGGAGCATCCTGCCGAGCCTTCCGTGCGGCCGGAAGTGGTGCAGGTAGTAATGCATCATGTCGTAGACGAGATATCCCGTGAAGAAGCCCGCCCCGAGGCCAGGCGCGTAGGTGGAGCCGACGACGAGGTACATCACGCCGAACACGACGGCGCCCAGAGGAATGCTCACCGCGGGCGGCATCACCAGGCGCATCGGGTCGTTCGGGTGGTCGTGGTGGACGCCGTGGATGATCCAGTGCATCCGGGCGCCCAGACCCTCCTCGGGCTCGAAGTGGAAGACGATCCGATGCAGCCAGTACTCGAACAGCGTCCAGATGGCGTAGCCCGCAAGGAAGAGGATGATCGTCGAGGGCACGCTGACCTGTTCGAGGCTCCAGGCGCCCATCAGCAGGATCGCCGGGACGAAGATCAGGATGGGCACGACGGGGTGGACACGCGACAGCGCGTCGAGGAACCTCGACTCGAACATCGGCGGCGAGGCGCGAAGGACATCGGTGCGCTTCACGGTGCCCTCGTTCATGTCTTCGGACCAGTCCATCAGAGCGATCTTATTACGCTCCAGGGAGATTCGCCGACGTGGCGAACTACTGTCGTCAGGAGCTCTCAGGCAGGCTCGGCGACCGGGGCCTCAGGGGCCACATCGGCCTCGGCCTCGGGGGCGGCTGGGACGGCAGGTGCCTCGGCGGCGAGGGGCGCCTCGGCGGGCACCTCGGCCTCGGCGGCGGCAGGCGCGGGAGCCTCTCCCGGCTGAGCTGCCTCGGCGGGCGCGGCAGCGGCGCCGGAGCCCATGTTCGGCGCCTCGGGGACGCCCGGTGCGAGCTTCACGATCCGGAAGCGCAGCACGCCGTCGGTGATCCGCAGCGTCCGGTCGAGTCCACTCAGCAGAGCGACATCGCCGACGTGGAACTGGAAGAGGTGGTATTCGGCGCTGGTCTTTTTCTCGATCGGGTAGGTCAGCGCCCGCTCGCCCCACTCGTCGTAGCGTGTGAGCTCGCCCTGGCCCTCGATCGTGGCGCGGGTGTCCGCGACGATCTTGGCGCGGACGTCCGGCTCAACCTGCATGTCGAGCAGGAGGACCAGGTCGTATGTGGGTGCGGGCAGGGTCATAGGACGCGCTTTGAGAAAGACTAGCGGGTCGGCGCTCCTGGCTCCCTCACCACCCTCAGTCCCCGCCGGAGGAGCGTCCCTTGGCGCGGATGTCGGCCAGCTGCTCGTCGATCCAGTCGCCCGGGTCGCGGGAGGTCACGATCTCGACCAGTCCCTCGGCCCGGCGGCGGCGCTCCGCCTCGTCCATGGTCAGGGCCGCGTAGATCGAGTTGGCCAGCTCCTGGATGTCGAAGGGGTTGACCGACAGGGCGAACTCGCCCAGCTCCTCGTGCGCCCCGGTGTTCTCGGAGAGGATCGAGACGCCGTTGTGCTCGTTGACCAGCGGGCCCTCCTTGGCGACCAGGTTCATGCCGTCGAACATGGCGTTGACCAGCAGGACGTCGTAGTGCTTGTAGGACGCCACCGCCTCCTCGAGGTCGTCCCGGAGCTTCAGCTGGATGGGCATCCAGTCCGGCGTCCCATGGCGGTGGTTGACGACTGCCACAAGGGCCTCGATCCGCTCGAGATACTCCGCATACTCCGGCACGTCCGTTCGCGAGGGCATCAGCTGGGCGATGAAGGTCACCCGCTCGGTGAACTCCGGGTGCTCCTCGAGGAACAGGTCGAACGAGGAGAAGCCGCGCAGGACGTTCTTGCTCAGGTCGGCCCTGTCGACGCGGAGGATCAGGAAGTCCCTCCTGCGGCGCAGCAGCTCCTCCTCGAATTCGCTGACCCGGGTGCGCTGGGCGATCTGACGGGTGGCGGCGTGGTCGATCGGGAGCGGATAGGCGCGCACCCAGATCTCGCGCTCCCCGAAGCGGACAAGGCCGCGGTCGAAGTCGACCTCCAGGTCCATCAGGTCGCGGCAGCACATCAGGAAGTTGTGCCGGTAGGAGCGGGTGTGGAAGCCGATGATGTCGTTGGCCAGCAGGCCCGTGAAGATCTCCTCGCGGATCCGGGAGGGCAGGACGCGCCAGGCATCGGGCTGGGTCCAGGGGATGTGGATGAAGTGATGGAGGAAGACGTCCGGGCGTGCCCGCCGTACGAGATCGGGCAGCGTGTAGAGGTGATAGTCGTGGACCATCACGACCGGTTCCTCGACCCCCTCGATTTCCTCGACGACGGCGCGGGCGAGGTCTTCGTTGACGACGTTGTAGCCGAACTCGAACGCCTCGATCTCCTCACGGCGGATGTCAGGCGCGTTGGACAGATCCCACAGGTAATGCTGGATGAACCACAGCATCGGGTTGGCCACCACGTTGTAGAAGCGGTCATAGGCATCGGGATCGGAGACGACCAGGCGCACCTCGTACTCGCCGCCACCCGGCGAGTGCACGGGGAATGCCTTGCCGCCGTGCTGGCGCGAAACCTCGGCGTCGTACTCGTTCATCGCCGAGGCGATCCAGACCGTCTCGCGATAGGAGGCGAGCCCGGTCAGGGCTGTGACCAGGCCGCCCGAGCCCCGCTGCACCTCACCGCCGGCCTGGAAGGTGACCGGGCCTCGGTTGCTGACCAGCACCAGCGGAGTCCGCTGGGCCGGCACCTCGTCAGGCCTCCTTCAGGCCGTTGAAGATCCTCAGGTAGTCCCGCAGGTAGCGGGGCGTCAGGAAGTGCTGGCGAACATGCTCCTTGCCGCGGCGTCCCAGCGCCCGGCCGAGCTCGGGGTCGCGGAGGATCTCAAGCGAGCGGTCGGCGCACTGGTCGGCACTCGAAACCAGGAACCCCGTGACGCCGTCTTCGATCTGAAGCGGGATGCCGCCCACGTTGCCGCCCACGAAGGGCCGCCCCTTCCAGATCGCCTCAGACACCGTCAGGCCAAAGCCCTCGCGGGTGGACTTCTGGATCAGCACGTCGGCATGCGACTGGAAGGCGTTGACCTCGATCGCCCCGACGTTGTTGAAGTTGTTGAGGATGTGGACGTCCGGGTCGCCGTCGGCGTGGGCGATCGTGGCGTTGAAGAAGTCCCAGCCCTCGGGGTCGTCGCTGGCCATCGAGCCGACCAGCGCCAGCTGCATCTCGGGTATCCGCTCCTTGACGATCCTGTAGGCGTCGATCACGCCCAGCGGGTCCTTCCAGGGGTCGAAGCGGGAGACCTGGCACATCAGCGGGCGGTCGACGTCGATGCCGAACTGACCGCAGACGAAGGCGCCGTCCTCGGGCGAGAGGGCCATGTTCTTCGGCGTCAGCGGGTCGATGGCGGGCGGGACGATGTTGACGTTGCCCTTCATCCCCGCCGGTGCGTACTCGGCCATGTGGAACAGCGACTCGGGGTAGTTCTCGATGTAGGGCATCAGCTGCGAGATCGTGTCCGGGTTGGGCGTCGAGATGTCGATGTGGCAGCGCCAGACCCAGCCCTTGGCCTTCTCCGGGACAAGGGTGTGAAGGGCCGCCGGCTGGGGGTCGTGGACCAGGCAGACATCCCAGCCGCCGCTCAGCTCGCGGGCGTTCATCTCGTTGAAGCGCCGCCATGTGTCCCACTGCTCGGAGTCGAGGTCCTGGGGTGCCCCCTGAAGGGCGTTGTGCATCAGCTTGGTCGCGTTGAAGAACTCTTCACGCCCGTAGATGACGTGCCACTCGCAGTCCAGGCCCACGTCGCGCATCAGCGGAACCAGCGTGTAGAGGATCTCCGAGACGCCGCCGCCGAAGGCCGTGGCCGACACGTGGACGACCCGGTGACCCTGCAGCGGCTCGGCCAGCTCGCGGATTTCCGCGATCAGCTCGCGACCGCAGATGTGCGTGTAGTCACTCAGGGACTTGGTTGCGACTGCCACCGGCTGGAGCACGCGGCGGCACGATATCTGAAGCGCCGCAGGATGGCCCGCCGCGCATGGCAGGGGGTGCACGGAAGGCCGCCTCTCTGACTAAGGTCTAAGGCGAATGCTCAACGGGCGTCTCTATCGCGCGGCCTTCCTGCCTTTCTTCCTCGCCCTGGCCGTAGCCGCCTTCTCGCTGGGCGGCCGGCCGCCGGCGCTCACCTCGACGCTGGCCCCCGACGCCTTCCAGGGCCCCAGGGCCTTCACCGAACTTCGCAGCCTGCTGGCCCACTATCGGAGCCGCCGGCCGGGCAGCGACTCCGACGAGGCCCTGGCACGGTCGATCGCGGCGTAGGCTTGATCAAGGTCGAGAACGTCCATCTGCA
>CAZFGJ010000195.1:0-4664 GCA_964518445.1 uncultured Solirubrobacteraceae bacterium | reverse complement strand
TCGGGTGGACCGCGTCGTAGGTCGAGATGCGGTCGCTGGCGACCATCAGCAGGCGCTTCTCGCCCTGCTGCTCCAGGGCGTACATCTCACGGACCTTGCCGCTGGTGATGAGGGGCAGGTCGGCGAGCCTGGTCACTTGGCGCGATGCTACCAGCGCCGGCGGGCGCCTTCAGTTCAGGCGATCGCGTCCAGCCGGCCGAGGATCTCGCCGGCGTTGGCCACGTAGTGCGAGTAGTCGAAAATCCCCTGCAGATCGAGCCCTTCGGCGCGGGGGTCGGCCGCCAGCAGGTCGCGCAGAGGGGTCCCCTCGTCCCAGGCCCGCTGGGCCAGCTCCTGGACTATCCGGTAGGCGTCATCGCGGGATGAGCCCGCCGCGACGAGTGCCAGGAGGACCCGCTGGGAGAACAGCGCACCGTGGGTCAGCTCGAGGTTGGCGGCCATCCGGTCGGCGTCCACGGTCATATCGCGCACGAGCGCGATGGCACGGTGCTGGAGGTAGTCCAGCAGGATCGTCGAGTCGGGCAGGATCACCCGCTCGACGGATGAATGTGAGATGTCTCGCTCGTGCCATAGGGCCACGTTCTCCAAGCCCGCCTGGGCGTTCCCGCGAAGCACGCGGGCCAGGCCCGAGATCTGCTCAGCCTTGATCGGATTGCGCTTGTGTGGCATCGCCGACGAGCCCTTCTGGCCCGCCCGGAAGGGCTCCTGAACCTCACGGACCTCCGTCCGCTGCAGGTGGCGCACCTCGATCGCGAGTCGCTCGAGGCCGGCCCCGGCGAGGGCGATCGCCGAGAGCAGCTCCGCGTTGCGGTCGCGGGCGACGACCTGGGTGGAGACGTCCTCGCGGCCGATCCCCAGGCGAGCGAGCACGCGGGCCTCGAACTCGGGGTTGGTCGACGCGTAGGTTCCGACGGCTCCGGAGAGGGCGCCGACCTCGACGCGGCGGAAGGCCGCCGCCAGGCGCTGGGCGTTCCTGTGAGCCTCGAAGGCGAAGCCGGCCAGCTTGATGCCGAAGGTCGTCGGCTCGGCATGGACGCCATGGGTCCGTCCCACGCAGAGCGTCCTGGCGTGCTCGCGGGCTCGGGCGGCCAGCGTCGCGACCAGCTCATTGGAGCCGGCCAGGACGACCTCGCCGACGGCCTGGAGCTGAAGGGCCAGGGCGGTGTCGAGGACGTCCGATGAGGTCAGGCCAAAGTGGATCCACCGGCCGGGCTCACCTGCCGACTGAGCCAGCACGTCGACGAAGGCTGCCATGTCGTGGTCGGTTACCTTCTCGCGCTCGTTCACCGCCTCGACCTCGAAGGTGGCGGCGCGGATCGCCTCGAGCTCGGCCTCGCTTGGACCGTCGGAGCCGAGCAGTCCGGGAAGCTCCTCGCAGCAGGCGACCTCAACGCGGCGCCAGGTCTCCATGCGCGCCTGATCGGTCCACAGCTGACCGAGGGCCGGGCGGGTGTAGCGAGGGATCACCGGTTGATTATCGCGCGGCGGCGCGGTCGCTCAGGCGCCGAGGATCTTGGCGGCCAGGACGGCGGCGTTGCGTGCGTTGTCGAGCCCCACACACGCGACGGGGACACCCGGGGGCATCTGGACGATCGAGAGGATCGCATCGAGGCCGCCGGCGGCGGTGAGGCGGCCCGAGAGGGGCACGCCGATGACGGGCAGATCGGTATGGGCGGCGACGGCTCCCGGCAGGGCGGCTGAGATCCCGGCACCGGCGATCACCACGCGGAGGCCCCTTTTGCGGGCGGCCTTCGAGTATTCGGCGACCAGATCGGGTTCGCGGTGGGCCGACATGACCCGAACCTCGTGCGCGATCCCCCGCTTCTCGAGCTCGTCGGCGGCCTTCTGCATCTTCTCCATGTCGCTGTCGGAGCCCATCACGATGCCGACGACTGCGCCGTCGACGTCGAACTCCTCAAGCTGGGCCTGGACATCCTCCTCTACCGAGGGCTCAGGCACGAGCGATATCCCGGGAGTGCCGGGGCGGCCCTCCTGTCCGGATGGCTGTGGGGGGATGTCCTCTTCGGGGCTCATGGTGCGGGAGCATACGTACTCTTCCGACGGATGGGGCCGCGATCGGCGCCGGCGCCTCGGAACTCAGAGCGAAGCTATGAAGTCGTCGATCGGAATCGCCGCCAGGGTCTCGTAGCGACCGGTTCCGCGCGAGCCGAGCTCGAGCGAGACGCGCGCCATGGTCCCCTCGTCGGGGGCCTCGATGATCGAGATGAAGTCGACATGACCAAGCGTCGCCCATTGGGCCTTGACGCTCGCGCCGAGCTGCTCGACCTCTTTGTTGACCTCGCGGATTCGCTCCGGGTTGTTCTTGACCGTCGAAACCCCCTCGGGGGTCAGGGTCGAGAGCATGATGTAGGTGGGCATTCTGGCTCCTCCGTCGGGTTTGACCGGGTGGACGGCCCGCGGCCGCCCCTTCTGCTGGTTCTACCCGATCAGGGTGCTCGCCGCCACCGCGGGTTTCCGCTCACCGGTCCGACCGGGACAGAGTTCGGCGCAGCGGGTAGAACAGTCTCATGTCCTCTCCGGTCACAAAGTCCGAGTTGGATCACGTCCGGGCGGCACTGGAGGAGCACCGGAGGCAAACGCAGGACCGGATTGAGGGACTTGCCCGACGGCCCGAGCTGGGGAGTGCCCAGGGCTTCGGGAAGCGGATCGGCGACGGGACCACCGAGGCGATCAGCCGCCTGACGGACATCGGGGTCGGGCAATCGCTGGAGAGCACCCTGGCTCGGACAGAGCGCGCGCTGGCCAAGCTCGACGAGGACAGCTACGGGACCTGCGACTCCTGTGGAGGAGCCATTCCCGTCGAGCGCCTGCGGGCGATGCCCGAAAGCGTGATGTGTGTCGCCTGCGCGGCGTCGGAGCGGCGCCCGCCGCCCAGTCGCCGGTAGCCCAAAGAGGCGGAGGCCGCCGGTGACCCGCGCGATGACGAGTCGCCGGCGGCCTGTAATCGAGCCTCGAGCTGCTGCTAAATGCCCTGTCTCAGCAGGCCGCGATGACGCTGTACGCTTCGTTGATCCCTGAGCCTTTCACGTCTTCGGTGATGATGGCGACGTGGCTGCCGGTCGCGATCGACGACTGACGCGCGATGATCTCGGCGCCGCCGCTGAAGCCCGTGGCGATCACAGCGCAGTTGCTCACGTCCTGGGGGAAGTTCACTTCAGACGCGCCGGTGAAGACTCGCGTCGGGCTCACCGTGACACCCGGGCTGCCGGCGGCGAGCGTCGGGGTCGCCCCCGAGGCAACGCGCGCGAAGAACTTGACCGCAGCCGCGCCGGGAGCCCCGGTTTCACCTTTTGCGCCCGGTGCGCCCGCCGCGCCCGGCGCACCCGCCGCTCCGGTTTTGCCCGTCGCGCCCTTGAGCTTCTTGAGCACCTTCGGGTTGATCTGGCTGGTCGAGCTGATGAGGTAGTGATGGGCCGCGAGCGCCGATCCCCCCATCGTCAGGAAGAGTGCCAGCAGGGCTACGGCCATTGCTGGACTGGGGACGTGGTGCCGCAACCTCTTGAACCTCATTCGGCCTCCGTTCGCTTCGGGGCAGGAACTGCCGCCGGTCGTTGTCCTTTCGCAAGCTAGCGTCGCCGTCGGTCGTCCAGCGTGCGTCTAGACGGATCGCCTAGCTGATCCGGCTCACCATGTGCTGAACGAAGTGGGTTGTTCCTATAGGACATCCGCCGACCCGGGCCTGCGCGGAGCGTCTCGCCTCCTAGCGTGACGAGCAATACGAGGAAGAGGTGACCAAATGCGAAGACGCCTGAGCTACGCGAACGTCGCGGCGACGCTGGCCCTCGTCTTCTCGATGAGCGGTGGCGCTCTGGCCGCGAAGCACTATCTCCTGAGCTCGACCAGGCAGATCAGCCCGCGGGTGCTGCGCTCACTCGAAGCCGGCAACACCAGGCTCTTCAACAGACTCGCCGCAAATGCGACCGTCGCGCGTGCGGGCTGGGCGACTTCCGCAACGAACGCGACAAGCGCGGGCTCGGCGGCGACGGCGACCAGTGCCACCAGTGCGGCAACGGCCGCGAACGCTGCGAATGCCGCGGCCGTGGGAGGCATGACGGTGCGGAAGATCTTCTTCAAGGCGCCCGAAGACACCGGCGAAACACCGATCCTCAACCTGGACGGACTGGAACTCATCGCGAGTTGCCCGGCCGGGAAAGCCGCCCTGACGGCCAAGAGCCTTGCCGGCAAATCCGACGCCCATCTGACATTCGGCACCCCCTCCGACACCGAAGAGCACTCCGAAGGCGACTCCGCCTTCGAAGCGGGCAACACGCTGGACGCCCTCGCTGAATCGAAACGGGGCGCCGGCGAGCTCATCGACCTGCTCGACAACGGCACCACGGTGACCGTCCACTACGCGGTCGATGACACGCCGAGCCTCAGCGACTTCCATGGCTGCGTGTTCGGTGGGGTCGCGATCGCGGGCTGAGCATTGGAGCACCCCTCACCCCCGACAGCCGGTCCCGCCCGTAGCTTTCTTAAAAATTCAAAACCGGGAGGAATGATGCGCAAGCGCCTCACCTACGCCAACGTCGTAGCGACCCTGGCCCTCGTCTTCGCGATGAGCGGCGGCGCCGTCGCCGCGTCGCACTATCTGGTCACCTCGACCAAACAGATCAGCCCGAAGGTCCTGAAGAAGCTGCACG
>CAZFGJ010000194.1:0-4694 GCA_964518445.1 uncultured Solirubrobacteraceae bacterium | reverse complement strand
TCAGGTACATGAGGCACCCCGAGAAGTAGGCGCCCGCCGGCGAGGCCAGCCATGCGCTGAGCGAAGCCACCTCATCGGCGCCCGTCTCGCGGCCGGGGGCGATGGCCACCACCGTGATCCCGTAGCGGGCCCACTCGACCGAGAGCGTCCGGGCCAGGTTCTCAAGCCCTGCCGCCGCGGCGGTCGCATGTCCCGCCCCGGGAGCCGACGGCGGCGACAGCAGGATGACCCGTCCTCCGGCCTGCCCGGCGATGAAGGCGCCGTTCGCCAGCGCCCGCGTGAGGTTCCAGGTGCTCTGGAGCGTCTCGGAGAGGGCATCCCCCTCGCCGGCGCCCTCGAACATCCCGGCGCTGTCGACGATCAGCACGTCCACCCCGCCCAGCTTCTCCCGGGCCCGCAGAACCTCCGCCTCATCCGCCGCCTCGCGATCCTCGGGCGAACCGGTGGCCGTGGCCTGGCATGCCGCCACCGCGGCCCCCAATGCCCGGCAGCGCTCCTTCACCGGACCGGCGAAGCCGAGCTCGGCGGAACCGGAGCCCGGCGCTCTGGCGAGGAGGATCGAGACACCCTCGAGCAGACCGGCTCGCAGCAGGGCCGTTGGTTCAGCGCTGGACATCTCGCCGGACCCTAGTGTGCCCAGGCCCCCGGGTGGGAGCTCAGGGAGAGCCGAATGGGTTCGGCTGGTCCTCGGGCGGCGCCGGTGGCGGTGGTGGCGGCGGTGCCGACGAGGGGGGCGCGGCCACCGGAGGAGCGGCGGCGCCCGAGAGGCGAAGCAGTTCGAAGTAGAGCACCGATGCCGCAAGCGCCGCCAGGGGCGCCGTCAGGACGCCGATGATCACCCGCACCACGATTCCCACGGCGGTGCCCGCCGAGTCGGCTCCGAACTCGATCAGCCCGCTGACGATCGACACCGCCACACTCAGGACGAAGATCACGCCGAAGACCGGCCAGCCGCTGCCCTTGACCAGCTCGCGGCTGCGGCTCAGGGCGCCAAGGCCGGGCGGTCGCTCGAGCACCACCACAGGAGCGGCGACCGACCAGATCGTCAGCAGGATCAGGCCGGGAATGATCACGAGGACGAAGCCGATCAGGATGCCCAGGCCGGCGACGATTCCGACCAGGATCAGCGAACCCAGGACGGGCGTTGCCGCTTTCAGGAGCTGGCTTGGTGTGGCATCGCGGCGGCCGTCCTGGATATCGGCCACCAGCTCGACGACCATGCCCGTGAACAGGGTGATCGCGATCAGGCTGATCAGCGTCGAGAGCAGCGCAAGACCGGGGCTGGCCACCAGGAGAATCGAGGAGAGGACACCGGTGAAGACGAACACGACAGCTGCCGCCGGCATCAACACCGATGCCTGGTCGACGTAGATGTCGAGGACCTTCCTGATCACCGCGCCTGCGTCGAGCCGGTCCGACATCGGCATTTCTCCTGTCTCAGGCCCTCAGACGGGCCGGTTTGGACTGCCGCGGCAACAGTAGGCCACGTCCCCGACGGCCTGCCGCGAGAAGTGCCCTCAGGCGACCGCTGAGCCTGCCGGGGTGCGGCGCTCGGCGCGGCGCTGCTCGCTAACCCGGCGGAGGATCCCCTTGCGCCCGTGCTGTTCCAGCCCGCCGTAGAGGGAGCGGATCTCCGTGAGGACCTGGTCGGCAACGGCCTGCTGCTGCTCCTTGGTCGGCTGCTCGATAGGCTCGAAGCGGATCGGGTCGCCGTACTGGACGGTGATCTTGGGGA
Source organism: uncultured Solirubrobacteraceae bacterium (assembly GCA_964518445.1). Lineage (GTDB taxonomy): Bacteria > Actinomycetota > Thermoleophilia > Solirubrobacterales > Solirubrobacteraceae > Palsa-744. The sequence goes on along the minus strand of CAZFGJ010000194.1, from coordinate 2,959 downwards.
ACTGGAAGCGCTTCCAGTTACGGACGCGCGAGGAGCCGTAGATCGCGATCGGGACGACCGGGGCGCCCGTCTCGAGCGCCAGGCGCCCGATGCCCCGCTTGGCCTGTTCGGCCAGCTTGCCCGTCCGCGAGCGCCCTCCCTCGCAGTACATGGTGATCGCGCCGCCCCTCGCCAGGATCGCCTCGGCGGTGATGAACACGTCGTCGTCGCGGGCTCCCCGGCGGACCGGGAAGACGCCACCGTGTGCGTAGATGAACTCCATCGGCCCGTGGAACAGCTGGGACTTGGCCATGAAGCGGACCTTGCGCCGGATGTAACAGCCCATCAGGAAGTGGTCCATGAAGGAGAAGTGGTTGGGGGCCAGGATCACGCCGCCCCGGCCGGGGACCTTCTCCACCGAGATCGCCCGCGTGCGCAGCAGGGTGTAGGCGTAGAGCGAGGTGACAACCCGGACCGCCTCATAGACCCAATCGGGTTCCCGGGTGCGCGCCCGCTCGTGAAAGCGGTCGAAGTACTCCTTGGGGCGAGGGTCCGAATAGACCTGCTCGCGCATCGGTGCAAGCTCGCTCATCTACTCCGCTCTACCTCTCCAGGGGCTCAAGGTTACGCCCTGCGGGAGCGATAGACGCGGACGAAGTCCAACAGCTGTCGACCCCGGTGCGCGAACCCGGCCACCGTCCGCCCCGTCGCACGGTGGGACAGGTCCAGCTCCACCTCGATCAGGCGGTGTCCCGCACGGGTGGCATCGATCGTCATCCCCATCTCCATTCCGAAGCCACCCGCCAGCGGCAGGACGTCGCGCAGCGTCGCAAGGGTCAGTGCGCGCTGACCCGAAATTGGAGCACGGGTCTCCAGACCGCAGCGCCTCTGGATCCCCCAGCGCGCGAATCCGAGGGCCAGCCCCACTCCCCCGCCGACCGAGCGCGAGAAGATCGCGACCGCGATGTCGGCGCGCCCCTCGGCCACGGCGTCCACCAGCGGGCCCAGCCTGGCGGCCGACTCTCCCAGGTCGCCGTCGCAGAGCAGCACCACCGGCCCCGGCCAGTCGCTCTGGTCGAGCTCGCGAAGCGCCATCAGCGCCGCCATCGTCACCGCCCGTCCCTTGCCGACCCCCTCGGCCCGGGCCACCCGCGCGCCCTGCTCCCGCGCGATCTCGCCGGTCCCATCGGTCGACCCGTCGTCCGCCACCCAGACCCTGGCGTGCGGGAAGCGGATGCGCAGACCGGCAAGCGTCGAGGCGATCTCCTCAGCCTCGTCGCGTGCCGCCACGAGCACCAGGACCTCCCGGTCCGGGGTTCGGTCGGGACGGCTATCTATTGTCCCGGCCACGTGGCCTGCGATCGGCAGATGGAGGAGAGATGACGGACATAGAGGCTCATATCACCGGCACGGTATGGAAAATCGAGTGCGCTGTCGGTGACAAGATCGACGAGGGCGACACGGTCGCCATTCTCGAGTCGATGAAGATGGAGATGCCCGTCGAGGCCGAGGACGCCGGCACCGTGACCGAGATCCGCTGCGAGGAGGGTCAGGCCGTCAACGAGGGGGACACCCTCGTCGTGCTCGAGTAGCGCCTCAACGGCCTGCCGGGATCGCCCTCGCCGGACCCGTCTCGACGCCACTCGGTTAGCCTTCCGCCCGTGTCCGCCCCCCGAGAACTCGCCGACGGCAAGCTCCTGATCGACGAGCCTGCCGAGGGCGTCGTCCGGCTGACGATCTCGAACCCGGCGAAGCGCAACGCTCTGGATCACCCGATCCTCGACGCGATCTCGGCGACGCTCTCAGAGCTGAGCGCCGAGGAGTCACCGACGCGCTGCGTCGTCGTGACGGGAGCCCACGGGATGTTCTCGGCCGGTTACGACATCGGCGAGATACCGGCCGCGGAGTTCGAGGAGCGTGCCGAGAAGCTGGTTGCCCACCCCTTCACCGAAGCGATCGACGCGCTCGAAGCGTTCCCCTACCCGACGATCGCGATGCTCCCCGGCCACACGATCGGCGGGGGCCTGGAGCTTGCCCTGTCATGCGACCTGCGGGTCGCCCTGGAGGGGATCAAGCTGGGGATGCCCCCGGCGAAGCTCGGGCTTGTCTACTCCCACACGGGCCTGCGGCGCTTCATCGATGCGATCGGCGTGCCCCGGACGCGGGAGCTGTTCCTGCTCGGCAAATACATCGAGGCGCCGACGGCACTGGACTGGGGCCTGATCAATCGCATCGCGCCGGCCGAGGCGCTCGAGGCGCTGACGCTCGAGCTCGCCGCCGAGCTGGCCGGCAACGCGCCGCTTGCCCAGCAGGGGAACAAGCGCGTGATCTCCGAGCTGCTCCGTGCCGAGAGCTCGCTGCCGGCTGATGTCGAGGAGGAGCTGATCGAGCTGCGCCAGGCCTCGTTCGCCTCGGAGGACATGCGCGAGGGGATGCGAGCCTTCGCCGAGAAACGCCCCGCCCGGTGGACCGGGCGCTGAGCAGCTCCTAGCCGTCCGCCGCGCCCCATACGGTTTTCGCAATGTCAGACCGTCGGGGATCGCTGATCACACGCGAGGAGGCTCTGCGCCTAGGAGAGCTCGAGGACCACGGAGCCATCGAAGCGCTGATCCAGCGCGCGTGGGAGGCCCGCGTCGAGCGCTTCGCCGACTCGACAGACATGTGCTCGCTGGTAAACGCCAAGTCCGGCGGCTGCGCCGAGGACTGCGGCTTCTGCGCACAGTCGCGCTTCGCCGACGCTGAGACGCCCATGCACGCGATGATGGAGCCCGAGCAGATCCTCGAGCACGCCCGCGCAGCCGAGGCGGCAGGGGCCCACCGCTTCTGCATGGTCACCCAGGGCCAGGGCCTCTCCAAGCGGGATTTCGAGAACTATCTGGCAGGCGTCCGCCTCGTCTCCGAAAAGACGAACCTCAAGCGCTGCGCGTCGGTCGGGCACATCTCGGCCCAACGGGCCATCGCCCTGAAGGAAGCGGGCATC
>CAZFGJ010000193.1:0-4768 GCA_964518445.1 uncultured Solirubrobacteraceae bacterium | reverse complement strand
CTATGGTTGCGGAACACTCGAGGGGGAGAATAGCAACCATTGGTTGCGTGTCAAGGCCCGGGGCCGTTCAGGGCCGGCCTGTCGATTGGGTGCAGGGGCGAGCGACGGCAAGCCTGCCGCGGAACGAGGTCCTGCTCAGCCGGGAGGCGAGCTCAGCCGGGAGGGGAGCTCAGCCAGAGCCGGAGGCGGAGCGCTCGCCCTGGACGGTCGTGACGATCAGATAGATGAAGACGCCCAGGTAGGGGGCCAGCACCAGCAGCAGGATCCAGGCCACTTTCCGCACGCCGGTCATGTCGTCTCGGCCGAACAGGTCCACGAACACGTAGAACAGGAGGGCCAGCCAGACCAGGAAGGCGACGAAGACCAGGACGGTCCAGAAGACTTCGAGAAAGGGGAAGCTGGCGATGACCATGAGCCCAAGGCTACCCGCTCGGGCGGAGGGGAAAGACCCCCTCACACAGTTGCGGTATTCGAGGCGGTTTCGTGCAACGCGGCAACCCCTCAGGGGTTGATCTGGTGGGGCCTGAAATGGCCCCCGCCACGACTCCCCCCGTCGTGCATGCGTTGAGCGAAGGCATCCAGGCCTTCGCTCAGCGCAGAGGCTTTGCCGGGCCATCCGTCCATCGCCCGGCAGGAGTTCAGCGCCCTATGCGAAAACAAATGGCAGCGCCCGGGGACGTCGGAGACGCCTACTCATAGATCCGGACGCCGCCAGGAACCACATCGACAATTCGAATAAGTGGATGAGTCGTGCAACAGGACCAATCGCCCCCCGCGCGTTCAGCGCAGGGGGCGTTGTCGTTCCTGAGCCGCGGTTCGCCTCAGCAGCGCCGGGAGGTGCTCAGACGGTCGAGGCGGCCGCGCCCGAGGGAGCGTCGGTGTCTTCGCTCTGGTACTGGGCGAGCAGCCGTTTCTCCTCGTCCGCCCGCGGGAACTTGAGCGAGACGAGCGCGGCGCCCAGGAGCACGGCCACGATCCCGGCGGTGTAGGCCCACTGGTCGCCTTTCAGGAACGAGGCCTTTGCTCCGGCGATGATGTTCTGCTGGACCGCCGCGGGGTAGCGCGAGGCGCTGTCGGCGGCGCTCGAGAACGACTTCGTCAGTTCGCTTTCAACGCTGGAGGTGACGGCCTTGTTGTTCGACGCGGCGATCGTGGCGCTGGCTGCGGCCGCGTAGCCGGCCGTCAGGAGGGCACCGAAGATCGACTGCATGATCGCTCCGCCCAGGTCTCTTTGCAGGTCTGCCGTGCCCGAGGCCATGCCTGCGCGCTTCACCGGGACGGAGGCGGTCAGCGAATGTGAGGCCGGCGTGCCCGAGAGGCCGACGCCGATGCCGACCAGCGCGTAGCCCAGACCCACCTTCCAGTATTCGATGTTCTCCTTCCAGAGGAGCAGCATCGTCAGGAACCCGAGCAGCACGAACACGTAGCCGAGCAGCAGTGTGAAGCGGGCGCCCCTCGCCTCCACGAGTTTGGCCGAGCGGGGCGCCGCGAGGATCATGAAGACCGCGGCCGGCAGGATCGCAAGGCCCGAGTCGACTGTCGAATAGGCAAGGACGTTCTGCAGGAACTGCTGCCCGATGTACATCGCGCCCATCAGAGATCCGAACACGATCACCCCGGCGATTCCCGCAACCCAGAACGTCGGCCGAGCCGCTGCGTGCAGGTCATAAAGCGGGTTCTTTGCGCGGCGCTGACGGATCAGGAAGGCGATCAGGGCGGCGGCGGCGATCAGGAACAGCCCCAGCACCAGCATCCCCTTTTCGGGGACCGGCGCGAAGTTGATCCCCAGGATCAGCGCGCCCACCATGAGGATCGACAGCACGCCGCCCCGGTTGTCGACAGGCTCGGTCGTCTCGTTGACGTGTGCCGGCACCAGCTTGATCGCCATGGCGAGACCGATGAACGCAAGCGGCAGGGTGATCAGGAAGACGGACCCCCACCAGTAGTGCTCGAGCAGGATCCCCGAGCACAGCGGTCCCAGTGAGGAGATCGCCCCACCGGTCGCGGCCCACAGGGCGATCGAGCGTGTGCGTGCCGGCCCTGACCAGAGAGCCGTGATCAGCGCGAGCGTGGTGGGGTAGGCCATGCCCGCAGCCAACCCGCCGATGACCCGCGCGAGGAAGAGGAATTCGACCGACGGCGCCCAGGCCGCCAGGCAGTCGGCCGGAACCGTCAGGCACATGCCGATGATCAGCAGGCGCTTGCGTCCGTACCGGTCGCCGATTGCGCCGAAGTACAACACCGAGGCGGCGAGACCGAGTGAATAGCCGACGGCCACCAGGTTCAGCCACACCTGCGAGCAGTCGAAATGCTTCCCGATCGACGGCAGCGCGACATTCGCGACCGCCAGACCCAGGTTTGCGACCGCCGCGACGGCGATCAGGGCGGCAAGCACCCAGCCCTGTTTCGCGGGAGACGTCGAGGGTTCCGACGCGGCAGCGTCTCCCTGCGTCACCGCGTCCGAGGCCGCCGTCATCTCGGGTTCATCCTCTCCAGCACTGGTGCGAAAGCCTAGTGAAGTGCGTCCCTGCCGGGTCATCCCCTTGGCATGCGGGGCATAGGGTGTTCCCCGAGACTTGTCAGAGGGTGCGGGTGACCTTGCTCAGGCCGAAGGGCCTGTCGACGGCCAGTCCGCGCTCCGTGGCCACCCTCGCCGCGAGGATCTGGGCGGGAAGGATCGCGACCAGGGGGCTTAGCCATTCGGGCGTGCCGGTCAGCCGCAGGATCTCGCATCCCTCGGCGAATCCCGCCTGCGGCGAGTCGGTGATCGCAAGCCGGACGGCGCCCCGCTCGGCGGCCTCCCGCTCGGCGTCGACGATGCTGGAGAGCGCCGGGCCCGCGAGGGCGAAGGCGATGAGCGGGCTGCCCGGGCCGAGGACCGCAACGGGTCCGTGCATCAGGTCCGCCGGGGAGTACGGCTCGGCGGCGATGCCCGTCAGCTCCTTGATCTTCAGAGCGGCCTCGAAGGCCGTCGCGTAGTTGGGCCCGCGGCCCGCCAGGGCGCAGCGGTCGATGCCCTCGAGGGCTTCCGCGGAGGATCCGGTCCCCAGCTCGAGCTGGGTCTGCATCGAGGCTCCGATCGACTGTAGGTCGGCTCGCAGGACGCCCTCGCCGGCCATCTGGGCTGTCAGCGCCGCGATCGCCGCCAGCGAGGCCGTGTAGGTCTTGGTCGCCGCAACCGACTGCTCGGCACCCGCGCCGATATCGATCGTCGCCTCGGCCGTGCGCGCAAGGGGAGAGGCGGGGGCGTTGGTTATCGCGACGGTCGCCTGTCCCTGTTCGCTTGCGTCCTGAACGACGGCGCAGACATCGGGCGACTCGCCCGACTGCGAGATGCCGATGACCAGCGTCCGCTCTAGGCGGGGGCCGGCGCCGTAGAGGGTCGTCAGCGAGGGCGTCGCAAGGGCAACGGGCAGACCCAGGAAGCGCCCGAAGAGGTGCTGTGCGTAGCGGGCCGCGTTGTCCGAGGTCCCGCGGGCGGCGATCATCACGCTGCGTACGTCCGCCTCGGCGGCCAGCCGTCCCGCCTCGGCGATCGCGCCGCTTTCGTCGCGCAGCAGCCGCTCGACGACCCCGGGCTGAGCGGCCAGCTCCTCCTGCAGGAAGGCGTCCGTCAAGGCGCCTGCTCCGTGGACCGGCGCCTCGCCGGCGACCCGGTTGACATTCTGCTCACGAGAACGCTACATTCCATTCTGGTAAGGGAGTCTAACCAGATCGGGGATGGCACATGAGGGTAGGCGCGGTTGCAACGGCTGGACTCCTGGCAGTGGCGGTGGCGCTGGCCGGGTGCGGCAGCTCGAGCTCATCGAGCTCGACGGGCACGTCGGCCAACAGCGGCGGTGACATCCCCGCCCTCAACGCATCCGAAAAGCAGACGGTCACCTACTGGGTGCCCTTCACGGGCAGCGAACTGAGCATGCTGAAGAAGGTCATCGGTGGCTTCGAAGCTGCCAACCCGAACATCAAGGTGAATCTTGTCGGCAACATCAACGACGACAAGATCATCGCCGCGGCGCACTCCGGCAACGTCCCCGACGCAGCCCTCTCCTTCACGACGGACAACACCGGCGTCTTCTGCCGGGACGGCGCCTTCCTGTCGCTCAACAAGGCGATCGAACGGGACAAGATCGACGTCAACAACTTCCCCGAAGCGCAGCGGAACTACACCGAATACAAGGGCAACCGCTGCGTCCTGCCGGCGATGGCCGACGTCTACGGCCTCTACTACAACAAGGCCCTTCTGGCCAAGGCCGGCATCACCTCGCCGCCGAAGACCATGACCGAACTCTCCGAAGACGCCAAGAAGCTGACGGTGCGCTCGGGGAACTCCTTCAAGAGAGTCGGCTACACGCCCTTCGCCGGCTTCTACGAGAACGCCGCCGCCCACTACGGACCGTCCTTCGGGACAACCTGGGTGCAGTCGAACGGGAAGTCGGCCGTCGGGACCGACCCGGGCTGGGCCGAAGAGGCCGAATGGGTCAAGAGCCTGGTCGACTACTACGGCCATGACGCCCTGGTCCGCTTCCAGGCCGGCGCCGGCGGTGAGTTCACCTCTTCGCAGGGCTTCATGACGGAAAAGCTCGCCATGAGCATCGACGGTGAGTGGCGGACGGCCCTGATCAAGAGCGAAGCCCCGAAGCTCGAATACGCAACGGCTCCGCTTCCGGTGGCGGACAACAAGTCCGAACTCTACGGCGGGGGCTACACCACCGGGAACATCACGGGGATCCTCAAGGGCGCACACCACCCGGCCGGGGCATGGGAGCTG
>CAZFGJ010000192.1:0-4801 GCA_964518445.1 uncultured Solirubrobacteraceae bacterium | reverse complement strand
GATCGACCAGCGGTCAAATCCGCGGAGGGCCTGGATCGAATCGAGGTAGAGCGGGCGCATCGCCTCGTGCTTGACCTTGTAGATGCCCTGTACCTGCTTCGCGATCAGCTCCGAGTCGCCGATCACCTCGACCTCATCGGCGCCCAGCTCCGAGGCCTTTGCCAGCCCGAGCAGCAGGGCTCGGTACTCGGCCACGTTGTTGGTGGCTCGTCCCAAGAGCTCGGCGTGCTCTCCCAGAACCTCTCCGTCGGGTGAGCTGATCACACAGGCCGCAGCCGCCGGCCCGGGGTTGCCACGTGCACCCCCGTCGACGTGGACGATGACCTTCACGGCAGGGCGGTCCGGGCTCTCGCTGTGCTCGGTGCGCTAAACGGCTTGGGCGAGCGGCAGATGGTCACCGGGAACCCGCGCACGGCGGCGATCCCTGACCACGCGGCGCTGCGCACCGTCGTCGGCGGCGCCGGTGCGGATGCTCCGCGCCCGGCGGTCGAACTCGCGGCGCTCGACGATCACGGTGACGTTCTCGTCGTCCTTGTAGCGCTCGACCATCTTCGGGTAGAGCTCGTCTGCAAGTGCCTTGGGTACAACGCAGTAGATCATCAGGCGACGGATCTTACTCCCCGTGACCTCAGAAACAAGGGGGGCGAGCGCTATTGCGCGAGAGTGATCGCACCGGAGGTGTCGGCGATGGCATTGCCCTCGCACTCCTCCCGAGCGAGTTCTGAGAGCTCGGTGCCCTGTCCGGCCGCGATCGCGGCCGCCGCGGAGCCGTCACCGAGGTCCACCTCGTAGCGGTACCAGCAGAGCTCCCACGCGACGACGATCCGGATGACGTCCTCGTGATGCTCGGCCGCGCGGACGCTGATCACCGGTTCGCCCAGTGACCGGGCAACCCCGGCGACGCGGCGCGGGTACTCGCCGGCGTTGAAGATCTTCAGCGCTCTCCCGAGGACGATCTCTTCACGGGTCGGCTCGTCCGGCTGCGGCGCGGGAGCCGACGATGCGCGGGCGGGTTCGGCGGTGACGCGGCCGCTGGTTTCGGGTGCGGGCAGTCCGTCGAACAGGTCGTACTCAGGCTCGGCCTGGGCGCCCGCCTCGGTTGGCGAGTCGGGCTCGCGGCCCCCCTGGCGGAAGCGATCGAACAGGCTGCGGCCGCGGCGGGGACGCATCGGCGGCAGCTCCACCGACGGCTGGCTGGTCTCGCGCTGCCAGCCCTCGTGGGCGGCCCGCGGGGCGCAGAGCTCGCACACCGTCCGGCGCCTGCCGGCGGCCAGGAAGATGTCCGGCTGCTCGCCTCGGAGCAGCCGACGCTCGCAGACATCGCACTCGACGTCGGGCTGTGAGGTAACGATGGTTCGCGTCGTCATCGCTCTGGAGGGTACCGCTAGGAGGCCCCCACCACCAGCGCTGCAGGCGAGGTGGGCCTAGGCGTGCGATTCCTGAAGCTCGGCTCCCGCCTCGTCCACGACACGCTGAGCCAGGTGTGCGGGAACCTGCTCGTAGCGCAGGAACTCGAGCGTGTAGTCGCCCTGGCCCTGGGTGATCGAGCGCAGATCGGGTGCGTAGGTGAGCATCTCCGCCATCGGCACCTCGGCGCGGATCTCGGTGAGTTCCCCCGCCGGCTCCATTCCCTGCGGGCGCCCGCGCCTGCTGTTGAGATCTCCGATCACGTCGCCGACGTGATCCTCGGGAACGGACAGGGTGACCATCATGACCGGCTCGAGCAGCACCGGTTCGGCCTGCGCCAGGGCCTGTTTCATGGCCTGTGAGCCGGCCAGCTTGAAGGCGATCTCGGAGGAGTCGACGGAGTGGAAGGCGCCGTCGAAGAGCTTGACCCGCACACCCTGCACCGGGTAGCCGGCCAGGACACCGCTTTCCATCGCCTCGCGAACGCCCTTCTCGACGGCCGGGATGAACGAGCTGGGAATGACACCGCCCTTGATCTGGTTCACGAACTCGAAGCCGTCTCGTTCGCTGGCTCCCTCGAGCGGTTCGATCGCGATCTCACAGGCGCCGAACTGCCCGCGCCCACCGGACTGCTTCTTGTGCTTTCCCTGGGCGGCGGCCGCTGCACGGATGGTCTCGCGGTAGGGAACACGCGGCGGCTTCAGTGTGACCTCCACTCCGAAGCGGTCCCGCAGCCGGTCGACGATCACCTCGACGTGAACCTGGGAGAGGCCGGCGACGATCTGCTCGCCCGTCTGGGGGTCGCGGTGCAGGTCGATCGTCGGGTCCTCCTCCTGAAGCCTGTGCAGCGATGCGAGGACCTTCTCCTCGTCCCCCCTGCTGCGGGGTGCCACGGCGAAGGCCATCACCGGGGCCGGCAGCTTCAAGCGGGGCATCTCGATCGGCTCGTCCCGGTCGGCGAGCCAGTCCCCCGCGCGGGTCTCCTTGAGCTTGGCCACCGCTCCGAGGTCACCCGGTCCGAACTCTCCGACGTGCTCGACGCCCTTCCCCGCCGAGACGAGCAGCTGGCCGATCCTCTCCTTGGCATGAGCACGTGTGTTGAGGACGTGGCTGTCCGCTCTGAGCACCCCCTGGTAGACGCGCATCAGGTTGATCCGCCCGGCGTAGGAGTCCGCGCGGGTCTTGAAGACGTAGGCGAACAGCGGCTCGCTCTCGTCGGCACGGAGCTCGATCTGCCCGACCTGCAGAGAGCCGTGCTTCACCGGCGAGGGCAGGTCCTCCACGATCGCGTCGAGCAGCCGGGTCGTGCCGAGGTTCGCCGTCGCGACGCCGCAGACGACCGGGAAGATCTTGCCGTGGTTGGTGCCCTCCTTGAGGGCGTCGACGATCTCCTCGTGTGAGATCTCCTCCCCCTCGAGGTAGCGCTCCATCAGCGAGTCGGAGACTTCGGAGACCTCGTCCATCAGCTTCTCGCGGTATTCCGCGGCCAGCGATGCGTACTCGTCGGGGATCGGGATCTCGCTCCAGGCGCCCCGCTCGGGCGAGTCCTGGCGGAAGGCCTTCATGTCGACAAGGTCGATGACGCCGCTGATCTCGTGCTCGGAGCCGATCGGGATCTCGGTGGCGACGACATGCTGGCCGAAGGCCCTCTTCAGCTGCTCCAGCGTGCGAAAGAAGTCAGCCCGCTCCCGGTCGAGCATGTTGACGAACAGCATTCGTGCGATGTCCAGCTCGGCCGCCCGGGCCCAGAGCCGCGAGGTGCTGACCTCCACGCCCATGACAGCGTTGATCACGAAGACGGCCGACTCGCAGACCCGCAGCGCCCCGAGCGCGTCGGCCACGAAGCTCGGCTCGCCGGGTGTGTCGAGCAGGTTGATCTTGCGGTCCTGCCAGCTCAGCGAGCTGAGCGCCGCCGAGATCGACATCTGCCTCGACTGCTCATCGCCGTCGGCGTCCGAGACGGTGCTGCCATCGGGCACCGACCCAAGCCTGTTGATCGCCCCGGCCTCGAACAGGAGGGCCTCATGCAGAGACGTCTTCCCCGTCCCTCGATGGCCTACGAGGGCGACGTTGCGAATCCGATCCGCGGCGGGGTGCATGGGTGTCTCCTTCCGATGGGTGAAATCACCATACCGCCGGGAATCTCCCCGGTCTACCCGTAGGAACCCGATGAAACCGGCGCGACGCCGCCTCAGTCGGAGACCAGCTCGTTGACCTGCCTCACGACCCGTCCAGCCTTGAGCCAGGTGCTCTGGACGATCGTGTAGCTCAGGTCCTCCCCGTCAGGACCGGCGTGGTGAGAAATACGGGCCCTACGAACGAAGCGGCCCGGCTCTGCCTCCTCGAGCGAGAGGTTCTCGATCGTGCTGCGCTCATACCGTCCGAAGACGGCCCGCCAGAAGTCGAGCACCGCCGGCAGGCCTTGAATGACGCCTCCACCCAGTGGCGGCGGTGGGACATATTCGACGTCCTGGGCGAACAGGGCCATGACGGCCTCGATGTCACCGCGGTTGAAAGCGTCGCGAGCACGGTCGAAGGCGCTCTGCAGAGCGCGTCGCCGTAGCCGCTCGGGCATCAGCGCCAGCGTGCGCGCGCCGAGCGTGGCGAGGCCGGGCATGGCCAGCTCGAGGCGGTCGGGCAAGGGCCGGCCGCGGGATGCCTCAGTCGTCGAAGCTCTCCTCCTGCATCCGCGAGCGCAGGCGCAGAACGGCCTTCGTGTGCATCTGGGAGACGCGGGACTCGGTCACACCCAGGACCTCGCCGATCTCTCGGAGGGTCAGGTTCTCGTAGTAGTAAAGGGCGATCACGAGCTTCTCGCGCTCTGGCAGCTTGGCGATCGAGTCGGCGATCCGATCCTTCAGGTCGCCCACGTCCAGTGCCTTGGCGGGGTCGGGGGCGCCGGGGTCCTCGATCGTGTCCATCAGCGAGACGGAGTCTCCCGAGGAGTCCGAGACGCTCCAGAGCTCGTCCAGGGCGACGATCGACGAGTGCGAGATGGCCAGCAGGGAGTCGTTGAGTTCGTCGAGGGTGATCCCCATCTCGTCCGCGATCTCCTGGTCGGTGGGGGCGCGCTGGAGCAGGTGCTCGAGCTTCGCGTTGGCCCTCTCGACCTCGCGGGCCCTGGCACGGACCGAGCGCGGAACCCAGTCGAGCGAGCGGAGCTCGTCGATGATGGCGCCCTTGATGCGCATGATCGCGTAGGTCTCGAACTTGATGTCGCGGGACAGGTCGAAGCGCTCGATCGCGGAGATCAGCCCGACGAGGCCGTAGGAGATCAGGTCCGCCTCCTCGACATGCGGCGGCAGCCCCGCGGCGGTGCGCCCGGCGACGTACTTCACCAGCGGGGAGTAGGCGACGACCAGCCTCTCGCGAACGCGATTGTCCCCGTCCTGCT
>CAZFGJ010000191.1:0-4818 GCA_964518445.1 uncultured Solirubrobacteraceae bacterium | reverse complement strand
GACATCAGCCGTCTGTGCGGGCGCCGTCGAGGGGGTTCGGCTCGTCAGCCGCAGGGGCCAGGGAGCTGAGCGCCGGGCCACCTGCCCGAGGAGTGAGGATCGTCACAGCTCCCGGGATTGCTCGCACGTGAACGGGGAGCTCGCCGATGGGGTCCCCGTCGGCGTACATGGTGAACGGGCGATCAGAGCTGATCCTTACCTCGGCGGCCCGGAAGACCCTGACGCTGGGGAGCTGAACGTGTGTGCCCTTGAAGACCCTTGGGAGGTTGGCCAGGAAGCGCAGCTTCCCGACGTTCTCTGTGACGACGATGTCGATCAGCCCGTCATCGAGCATCGCCTCGGGTGCCAGGTACATCCCGCCACCGTAGGCCCGCGAGTTCGCGGCGGCGACGGTGTATCCGGTGAACGAATGGCGCTCGCCCGACGGGAGCAGTTCGATCTCGAACCGAGCGGGGCGCCAGGAGGCGAGGGCCCGAAGCGCACCGTAGGCGTAGACCAGTCCGCCAAGCCACGAGGGAGCTTCGTTGGCGATCCTGTTGGCGTCGCTGTCGAAGCCGGCCGAGGCGATCCCAACGAAGGCCTTCTCGCTCTCCTGAGTCCCGTCGCCCACGACACCGAGGTCGACCGGCCTGGGGATGCCGTCGGCGATCGTTCCGCAGGCCTCCTTGGCGTCGTCGGGGAGCGCCAGGACCCTCGCCAGATCGTTACCCCTGCCGCCAGGCAGGACACCAATGACGGCGCCGCTCTGACCACGCAGCGCGTCGGCGATCACGCCCACCAGGCCATCCCCGCTGAGCGTCACAACGGTCTCGCCGCTGCCGGCCGCTTCGCGGGCGAGCTCCCGCGCATGCTCGAGATCGCGGGTTTCCACACGCCTGACCGTGAGCCCATGACCGCGCAGGACGTCCTCCATCGCGGGAGCCAGACGGGCGGACTTGCCCCCGCCGGCGGCGGGGTTGACGATCAGGCAGATGGGGGCGGGCACCAGGCAAGCCTAGTGTCCCGGGGCGCCGAATCGCGGCGGCGCCGGATCAGCCCGCGGCGGCTTTCTTTGCTCGATCGCGGCGACGGCGTCCGACCGCCGCCAGAACGCCGAAGACGGCGATCACCAGGAACAGTCCCAGCAGGACTCCCGGAGCGGTCCCGATGCCACCGAAGGGCAGTGCCAGAAGCTCGACGATGCCCAGCCCCAGGGCCAGAAGAACGATGACCAGCAGGATGATCAGGAGTACACCCCGGATCCTTACGAGGATCCCGGCGTTCGAAGATGGTATGAGCAGGCCCATTGCGCGAAGAGCGAACATCTGCCGGCCCGTGGGCGCCTCCTGCCCGAGGCGCTCGACAGCCTGCTTGAGGTCGCTTGGCCGCCGCTCGGCGAGCGCCAGGGAGGCGTCGGCCATACGCCGGAGCTGCATCCGTTCCTGAGGCCTGGCGGCGGCGATTGCACGCTGGAAGTAGCTCCTGGCGGCGTCCGCGTCGAAGCGCTCAGCGGCCCGGGCACCGAGGATGGCCATGGCCGCCGACTTGTATTTCGTCTCGGCCTCGAGCTGCTCGTCCGAACGCTGCTCGAGTGCCTGGACGGCCTCCATCGCGCCGCGCTGCTCCATCCTGACTTGCCGCTGTTTGGGGGCCATGGCCGGGCATTCTATGTGCTGCGCGGACCCCTCGCCGAGTTCGGCCTCGGCACGGTGGACTCCTGAAGGCAGGATGGCTCAGCAGGTATGCTCGCCCGCGTGTCACGCCTCCGCCGCCGGCCAACTGGCTCTCTGCGCTTCTGCGCCATGGTGCTGCTCGTCGCTCTGTCCCTCTCCGGGATGAGCGGCTCGGCGGTCGCCGCCAACTCAGTCGAAGGCGGCAGCGCCTTCAACGAACTCTCACAGAAGGCCCAGGAACAGGAACAGACGACGTCGACCGAAACGTCGACGACCAGCACGGCGGCCACCGAAACACGCAACTCGAAAAAAACGATCCTGATCGGGATCGGCGCGGCGATCGTCCTGCTGCTGGCGATCGCCTACGTGATCATCCGCGATGCCCGGGCCCACGTGCCCGAGGAGGACCCGGCGGATCTCGAGGCGACGGTCCACCATGATCACGCCATCCGTCTTCGCAAGCGGCGGGCCAAAGCCAAGGCCGCCCGCCAGCAGCGCAAGCGAAACCGCTAGCCCGGTTCAGCGGCGCCCGACGCGAATCGGCCGCCGTGGCGCAGGCGAGCGAGTCCGCGAGCGTGGGGGAGTGGGGGTCGACGGGGCCCCGTGAGGGCCTCGCCGGGGCAGCCTTGGAAGCGGTGAGCGCGGGTGCGGGTTGAGAGGCCCACCAGGCAGAGCCTTCGAGCCGCCGTCCTCTTCGGAGGAGTCGGTGGTGTCCGAGACGTTCTGCGACTCGTCGTAGCGGAACGGGATCCAGAGCATCAGCCCCGCGATCGGAAGCTTGACCAAGCCGAAGAGCAGCAGAACCCACATCCACGTCTGCATCGTGACTCCGATGCTACTACTGCGATATGCGCCCGTGGGGGGAGAACGAACTAGAAGTGCTCGACGAGGAGGTCTCGGCCTGCAGGCGCTGCCCCCGACTGGTCGAATGGCGCGAGCAGGTGGCCCGGGAGCGCAGGGCCGCCTTCGCCGATCAGGAGTACTGGGGCCGCCCACTCCCGGGCTTCGGAGACCCCTCGGCTCGCATCCTGCTCCTGGGTCTGGCGCCGGCCGCTCACGGCGCCAATCGGACCGGGCGGATGTTCACGGGTGACCGTTCCGGGGACTTCCTCTATGCGGCCCTCTGGCGAGCCGGCTTCGCCAACCAGCCCGAGTCGAGGAATCGAGGGGACGGCCTCTCGCTGCGGGATGTCCGGGTCGGGGCGGCGGTTCGCTGCGCACCTCCTGCGAACAAGCCCACACCAGATGAGCGCGACGCATGTCTGCCCTGGAGCGTCCGCGAACTAGAGCTGCTGGAGAACGTCAGGGTGGTGGTCTGTCTGGGCGCATTCGCCTGGGCGGCAGCTCTCCGCCTGAGGCTTCGGGCAGCCGGTCCCGGTGCCCTGATGGAGCGCCCGCTGCCGAAGTTCGGCCACGGGGTGGTGGCCGCCGGCGATCCCTGGCCTCTGTTGGGCTGCTTTCACCCAAGCCAGCAGAACACCTTCACTGGGAAGCTGACCGAGCCCATGATCGACGCGGTGATGAGCCAGGCCCGTGAGCTGGCGGATCGCTCCATCTGAAGAGGACCCGGCTCGAAGAGGTCACCGGGCTATGGTGGCCTCGTGACCTACACGACCGCCGAGGGCTATCAGCAGATCATGGACGCGCTGGCCGGTGCGGTGGATCACCTCAGCAGGGCCCTGGGCGAACTCGAGGGCGCCTATGACCTGCTGGATGAACGGACGGCCGATGCCCTCGAGGAGAAGCTCTTCCGCTCGGTCCAGCTCGCCTACGGGCGGGCCCAGCGGACCTACTCCGCTTTCGCTCAACGTCACGAGCTCCAGGAACGCTCGTTCGAGAGCGCCGCTCCGGGGGCTCCGGCGCGAGGCGTCAAGGGTCTGATCGAGAGCGCCGTGCTGGCTGCCGGCGAGGCTGACCGCGAGCTGGCCGAGCTCCAGGACTCGATGGTGCCGGTTGAAATCGGCGACCCCGAGCTTCGCGCCGGGCTTGAGCAGGTTCGCGAGCAGATCGGCGGCCTTGCCAACCGCTCTCGCGAGCTGCTGCGAACTCTCGGCCGCTGAAACCGACCCGCGAGGGTCAGTCGACGGGCTCTCCGTTGGCTGTCAGGACGACCTCGATGTTCCCTCGGGTGGCGTTCGAGTAGGGGCAGACCTTGTGGGCCGAGCTGACAAGCTGCTTGGCGACCTCCGTGTCCGAGACGCTCGGGAGCGAGACGTCCAGTTGGACCGCCAGATCGAAGCCGCGCTCCGAGTTCGGCAGGAGCATCACTTTCGAGTCGATCGCGATGTCACCGGCCTCGGCTTTGGCCCGTCGGGCGATGACGCCCAGTGCGCCCTCGAAGCAGGCTGCATATCCGACCGCGAAGAGCTGCTCGGGGTTGGTGCCCCCGCCTTCGCCACCCATCTCGCTGGGCAGTCTCAGGTCGACCTCCAGCGTGCCGTCGCTGGTGCGGCCATGACCCTCGGCTCGCCCGCCCGTAACGTGCGCTTCGGCGGTGTAGAGGATGTTCGCCATATGTCTGAGCCTCCTGGTCGCGGTTTGGCTGATCCTAGCCTCCGCTTGAGCTCATACCCGCGCAGCGACTTCTTCCCACGCATCCCTCCGGATTGACATAACCAGGAGATCCAGCGGGCCGTCGGGGGAGGGGTGGGCGCCCTCGAGGGTCCTCTCAAAGGTGAATCCCGAGGACTGGTAGAGGTGTTTGGCACGATCGTTGTCAGGCAGTAGGTCAAGCCAGACCCGTTGCGCCGAGAGATCGCCGAACGCCAAGTCGAGCGTCTGCGTCAGCGCCGCGCGCCCGATTCCGCCGCCGCGGTCCGCAACGGCGATCCGCCTGAGCTCGATCACACGATCCGGGGAGTCCAGGCCGGCGAGAAGCACGAAGCCCGCCAGTCGGTTTGCGGAGAAAACGCTCAGATGAGCTTCGTCGGGGCTGGTCAGCGCCGCCAGATGGCGTTCAAGCGGCCAGCAGGTGATCCAGGGCGAAACCTCAGGGTCACCCTCGATTTTCAGGACTGCAGCCAGATCAGAGGGGACCGTCGGTCGCAGTTCGATGCTCACCGGGGGGAGATTGCCAGGCGGCCAGGAAAAGCGCCTCTTCTGTTCCGGGTTTACATAACATGCATTATCGAGCACTCACGGAGGGGAAATCTCCCGGACTGCGAGG
>CAZFGJ010000190.1:0-4845 GCA_964518445.1 uncultured Solirubrobacteraceae bacterium | reverse complement strand
TTCGACGAGGAGCAGGGCACGGCAATCGTGCTGCAGCAGTTCGCCACGAATGCGGACCACGACGCCGGGGCGAGGGTCCTCAGCGCGATGGACTCATCGGAGACACCCGGTGAGCGTTCCTCGGTGGACTCCTGCGAGGTGCTGCTCGAGTTGTCGAACTAGCAGAAGGCGGCAGCCTCGGGGGCAGAGGAGGGAGAGTGCCCCCGAGGAGCTGCCCGCCCTCCGTGGCTCCTTCTCACACTAACCGAGGGTGCGGTCCACCAGGTGAAAAAGAGCCACTTGACTTCCCCGGCGATTCGCATGAGAGTAGAGCGCGATCCGACCGGCGCCTCTGCCGACTGGCGGCCGGGGCGAGGTGGAAAGGGGTTGGTGCCCATATCCCTTCGGTAGCGCAGGCCCGCAGCGCCGGCCTTTCCGCCGTCGCCGCCTCGTGCTGTGCGAGTCGACGACAAACGCATGCCGCTGATGGCGGCGTCATCGACCGGATGGAGGCGATATGAGCAGTGTGGAGATGGACCCCGGGACAGCGGCGGGCACCGCGCCGGTGAACACCGGGGAGTTCAGGCTGGAGGTGGTTGTCCTGCCCGTGTCGGACGTCGATCGCGCGAAGGAGTTCTACGCGAGCCTCGGCTGGAGACTCGACGCCGACGTCGCGCGCGGAGAGGACCTCCGCCTCGTCCAGTTCACACCCCCCGGCTCGGGGTGCTCGATTCAATTTGGGACCAACATCGCCACGGGCGATCCGGGGTCGGTCCAGAGCCTTTACCTCGCCGTCTCCGACATAGCTGCCGCGCGGGAGGGTCTGCTCGCCCGCGGAGTGCAGGTCAGCGAGGTGTTCCACGAGGGAGCGCCGGGTGGCCGCTTTCACGAGGCCGATCGCGTGACGGGGCCCGCTCCCGACCATGGGACCTACACCTCGTTCGCCTCTTTCAGCGACCCCGACGGAAACGGCTGGCTCCTACAGGAGATCACGACCCGGCTGCCAGGCCGGTGAGGGACGACGATGGCTACCACCTATGAGTCCGTCGAAGACCTGGCGGACGCGATGAGGCGCGCCGCCGAGGCACACGGCAAGCACGAGGAGCGAACCGGCGAGGCGGATCCTGATTGGCCTGACTGGTACGCGCTCTACATGGTCCGTGAGCGTGCCGGCGAGGAGCTTCCGAGATGAGCTACGACTACGACGTGATCGTGCTCGGCGGTGGCTCGCCGGGGGAGCACTGCGCAGGTGCGCTTGCCGAGGGCGGCCTGCGGGTCGCTGTCGTGGAGCGGGAGCTGGTGGGAGGTGAGTGCTCCTATTGGGCCTGCATACCCTCGAAGACCCTGCTTCGTCCCGGCGAGGCGGTCCACGGTGCACGTGATGCCGCCGCCAGCGCCGAGGTCGACGTCGAGGCAGCGCTCGAATGGCGCGACTTCATGGTCTCCGATCATTCTGATGCCGGACAGGAACGGTGGCTGGCCGAGCAGGGCATCGACCTGCTGCGAGGGAGCGGACGCCTCGCCGGGAAGGGCCTCGTCGAGGTCGACGGCGTGCGTCACAGCGCGGAGCATGTCGTGCTCGCCAACGGAGCCGATCCGGTCGTGCCTCCGGTGCCGGGTCTGCGCGAGCTGGATGGGGTCTGGACGAACCGCGAGGCGACTTCGATGGAGTCCGTCCCGCGCCGCCTGCTGATACTCGGCGGAGGTCCCGTGGGAGTCGAGCTGGCGCAGGCCGTTCGCCGACTCGGAGGAGAAGCGGTCGTTGTCGACATGGCCGACCACCTGCTCGCTCGCGAGCCTGCGCCCCTGGGCGAGGCGATCGGCGAGGTGCTCCAACGCGAAGGGATCGAGCTGGCGCTCTCGTCGAACGCGACGGGTGCTCGGCGCGAGGGGGAAGAGTTCGTGCTTGAACTGGACGAGGGCCGGGAGCTTCGCGGCGACCGACTGCTGGTCGCGACCGGCCGGCGCCCGCGGGTGCTGGGGATCGGCCTCGAGTCCGTCGGGATCGATCCGGACGCACACGGGGTTCCGGTCGACGCGCACATGCGTGCAGCGGAAAACCTCTGGGCGATCGGCGACGTAGCCGGGATCTGGCCGCTGACCCACGTCGGCAAGTACCAGGGCGAGGTCGTCGCCGCGAACATTCTCGGCCTGCCACGAAAGGCCAACTACGAGGCCGTCCCACGTGTCGTCTACACGGACCCGCAGGCCGCGGCGGTCGGCGCGGCGGCCGGGCAATTCAGTGCCACCGTCCCCGTGTCGGAGGTCGCCAAGACGGCCACCTACACCCGTGCCTATGCCGAACAGAATGGCTTCCTGACGCTCCTGAGCGACGGCAAGCGCCTCACCGGGGCCTATGCCCTCGGTCCCGAGGCGGGCGAGTGGCTGCAGCAGGCCACCCTGGCGATTCGGGCACACGTTCCGCTGGATGTCCTGGCCGACACGATCCAGCCGTTTCCAACATTCTCGGAGATCTACGTGGCCGCGCTGAAGACGCTCCACGGAGCGATCTCCGAAGCGTCCGAGGCGGTTGATTCGCGTCCAGCCGTACCAAACTGAAAGAAAGGCGGTCCCGCTTTGCGCTCCGACATCGTCCCGGGTGCGACGTTCCCCGATTACGAGCTCCCCGATCACACGAAAACCCTTCGCAAGCTGAGTGAGGTTCAGGGCGATGACCCCCTGATCCTCACATTGTCGCGCGGCCACTACTGCCCGAAGGAGCACCAGCAGCACCTCGAACTGGCGGCGTTCTATCCGAAGGTCGGCGTCGCCTACACCGGTATCGCCACGATCTCGACCGACGCGGACCACGAGCTCAAAGAGTTCCGGGCGTCGGTCGGGGCGCAGTGGACCTTCATGGGAGACCCCGAGCGGACCATCCAGAGGGACCTGGATATCCAGGAGTACACCGACCCGGACCACGATCCGATGATCCCTCACACGCTGGTCCTGAAGCCCGGCCTGGTGATTCACCGTATCTACAACGGCTACTGGTTCTGGGGCCGCCCCTCGGTGGAGGACCTTCGCCGTGACCTGCGGGAGCTCATGAGCGAGATCCGGCCCGATTGGGATCTCAGCACTCCCGGGTTGCGAGCGGCCTGGGATGCCGGCGACCTGGCGCCGTTCCACGGCTGGACGAGCCCGCGGTAGGCGGGCCCGCCCGAGGTTCTCAACTCCCCAGGCTGCTCACCGGGGGGTTGGCGTCGTCGTAGATCCGGGCAGCCGCGAGCCGCCCGCCGGGCCCGCGAGCGTAGACGGCAAACCCTGCCTCGGGATGCATCGGCGTCCTTCCCCAACGCACCAGGTTGTACTCCAACCCACACGAGCGCCCGTCGTCGATCACGGCACAGTGTTCGAGCTCCAGGCCCCCACCATTCGAGAAGAGCAGCTCGTAGAACGCCCGCAGTCCGGCGGAGCCTCGATGCACGAACTCGCCGCCCGCGGGCTCGCGAGCAAACCCGTCCTCTTCGAACGTCGCAACGATCGCGTCGACGTCACCCGCGGTGACGGCGGCCTGAAACTGGCCCACGACATCCGACTCCACGAGGTCCGGATCGGGCTGCAACAAGGGAGGCCGGTGGGCGTGGTGACCGCCGCGGAGCCATTCGCTGAAGTAGATCCGCAGCTCTTCGATCCGTCCGTCGGACCGGCGGTCCGCCACGACCGCCACGGGCAGCTCAGCGCGCCCATCCTCGCCATCGAAATGGAGGACGACCTCCTCGAAGCCGTGCCGCGCGGCGATGACGTGGCCGACGTCCTCCACCTCGACGTTGTGTCGCTTGAGCCAGTCCGACGTCTCAGAGAAGTAATCCCCGAAGGCCCGCGTGCCCCTGACGCGGCCGCGAACGGGGACGTGCAACTCCGGCTCGGCCGCGAACGACCCCAGCAGCGCCTCCGGCTCTCCCGCCATCAAGCCGTCGAAGTACGGGACGGCCTCGAGCTTGCGCTGGCGCTTCTCTTCGAGTCGCGCAAGCAATGGTGCGGAAAAGAGCTCGGGAGCCCAGGGCACCGCGACAGCGTTTCACATCGGGGAACGACTATGCCCCTGGGCCAATGGGTGGGGGCGACGCGACGGCGAACCTGTCGGGACCGTGGGCCAGCCCGAGGAAGGGCTGCGGTTAATTACAGACGAACACGGGTGCGGCGGCCAATGAAATGAGGGTTGGTGAAACTGACCTGCTTACTGACCCTCCTCGGCGTCATGGCAGCCGCCGTAGGCCTGACGGCCTGCGGCGGCGAGCCGCGCCGGGCGGCGGTCCGGGAATTGAGCGTGCCGTCAGTGCCCGAGCCGTCAGACACCGCACAGGTGACCGACCCGGCCCGTGCCCGCTATGTGGAAGAGCTGGACAAGATCTGCTCCCGGTACAACCCTCAGCGAGCCCATGCGCTGGCGGAAGCGGAGCGGGCACCCGACAGCAGTGCGGCGGCGGAAGCGTACGCCTCAGATATCTCGCTCGCCGAAACGCAGCTGAGCGACATCGAAGCCGTCTCACCACCGGCCGCGGACAGATCGGTGATCGCCAGCAATGTGATCGTCCGTCTTCGCGAACGCCTTGTGCTTAGGCGCGCCCTGCGACGCGCGCTGGTCTCCTCCGACGCCACGACGGCGCAGAACGAGCGCGCCCAACTCGACGCGCTGACGATTTCGCTGCAGGCTTTTGCCCGCGGCTACGGCTTCAAGGTCTGCGGGGCGAAATGAACGCCCCGTCCACACCAGGCGATGCGCCCGGTGCAACCGCAACCGCCCCCCCGGCGGGCAGACCGCCCGTCCGCAAGCAGCCGACCCGCAGCCCCCTGCCGAGCCCCCTCAACGTGATTGCAACGGGCCTCGCGCTGTTTCTGGTCGTCCTCACCCTCCTCGTCCTG
>CAZFGJ010000189.1:3408-4874 GCA_964518445.1 uncultured Solirubrobacteraceae bacterium | reverse complement strand
TCGGTGATCAGGAGTCCCGCACTCACCGCGTTGACCCGCACCAGAGGAGCCCACTCCATGGCGAGGGTGGCGGTCAGGTTGATCAGCCCGGCCTTCGCCGCACCGTAGGCCGAGGTGCCCGGGGACGGGCGCATACCCGAGATCTCATAGTCCAGGGAGGCATAGCCTTTGGTGCGGGACTTCAGCTGATCGAAGAAGTCCAGGACGATTTCGGCCAGCGGCAGGTCGTAGTTCATCTGCACCCGCTCAGGCGAGAGGTAGTGCATCCCCGTGTGCTCGCCACGGCGTTCCTGACAGAGCTCCATGACGGCCCCCACGAAGCCTTTGGGCGCGATGATCGAAGCCTGGATGAAGGGCTCGCGGACCTCCTCGATGGTGCCCGGGTCGGGCATGTCAGAGGGGTTGTGGACCTCCAGCTCCTCACCGTTCGTCAGTGTCAGGTCGAACTCCACCGAGGGCATCGTCGCCAGCAGTTCGAGGTCGTACTCCCGTTCCAGGCGCTCTTTGACGATGTCCATGTGCAGCAGGCCCAGGAAGCCGCAGCGGAAGCCGAAGCCCAGAGCGTCAGAGGTCTCAGGCTCCCAGGAGAGAGCCGCATCGTTGAGGACCAGCTTCTCCAGGGCGTCCCGCAGGTCCGGGTAGTCGTCCGAGTCGATCGGGAAGAGGCCGCAGAAGACCATCGGTTTGACCTCCCGGTAACCCGGCAGAGCCTCTGTTGCTTCGACGTTCGACCCGCGGCTGCCCGGCCCCGATGTGCGGGTCCTCGTCGTCAGGGTGTCACCCACCCGCAGGAGCGTCACATCCTTCAGGCCCGTGATCAGGTAGCCCACCTCGCCCGCCGCAAGCTGGTCGGTCGGCATCATCTGCGGGCTGAAGATGCCGATGTCGTCGATGTCCGCCTCGGTCCCCGTGGCCATCGCCCGGAGGGCATCGCCCTTCCTGAAGACGCCGTCAACCACCCTGATGTAGGCGATCACGCCGCGGTACTGATCGAACTCGGAATCGAAGATCAGAGCCCTGCAGGGGCCGTCGGGGTCGCCCGAGGGAGGCGGGACCCGTTTGATCAGCTCCTCCAGCACCGCTCCCACGCCCTCGCCCGTCTTGCCGCTGATCTTCAGGATCGAATCGGCATCCTCCCCGATCAGCTCGGCCACTTCGCCGGCCACCCGCTCGGGCTCCGCCCCGGGGAGGTCGATCTTGTTCAGGCAGGGGATCAGCTCCAGTCCCGAGTCGACCGCCAGATAGGTGTTGGCCACCGTCTGGGCCTCCACCCCCTGCGAGGCGTCTACCACCAGCAGCGCCCCCTCGCAAGCCGCCAGGGAGCGGGACACCTCGTAGGTGAAGTCGACATGTCCAGGCGTGTCGATCAGATGCAGCTGGTAGGTCTCCCCGTCGGCCGCCGTGAAGAAGACCCGGACCGCCTGGGCCTTGATCGTGATCCCCCGCTCGCGCTCCAGATCCATCGA
>CAZFGJ010000189.1:0-3308 GCA_964518445.1 uncultured Solirubrobacteraceae bacterium | reverse complement strand
CGGCCTGTCCAGGTGTCGAGAGTGTTAAGCCGCCCAGGCGAAACACACAGTCCTGGGACGTATGTAGTAAGCGGCGATCTATGTCGGGCGCACGCCGGGTGGGCTTCGGCCCACCCGGCCTCTGCTCGACCCTCGGCGAGCCCTTTGCCCCCTAGGGCCGCCCGAACCTGCTGCGCAGGAGCCGCGATACCTGGTGTGCCTCGGGGATGTGCATCGCAAGGACGGCACGCGCGTAGACGAACACCCCGGCCGCCCCCGCCGCCGCGAGGCTGATGATCTGGGCCACCAGCGAGACCCCCAGCAGCCTGTCGAAGAGCTCCCAGACCGCCCAGGAGGCGCCCGCCAGCAGTGCCGACGCGACGATGATCCTGGCCGTGATCATCGTCGTCTGCCCACCCTCGAGGCGGCCGTTGAGCCCCTCGCGCAGGCGCAGCAGCTGGAGGGCCGTCATCACAACGTTCGCCACGACCGTCCCGATCACCAGTCCCGCGATCCCCAGCGGCTTGTAGAGGGCCACGCTGACGATGATGTCGACCACGATGTTCATGGCCGCCAGGCGCGTCGGGATCCAGGGCCGCTGGACCGCGAAGAAGGTTCTCGTGAGCAGCAGGTTGATGCCGGCGAAGGGAAGGCTCCAGGCAAACCAGAACAGGGCGATCGAGACCAGGCGGGTCGATTCGCTGTTGAACTGCCCGCGTTCGAAGAGCAGCCTGACGATCGGCGTCGCCAGCACCAGCATGAAGGCCGCCGAGGGGATCAGCAGCAGGTTGATCTGGCGCATCCCGTTGCCCACGGCACGGCGCATCGCCCCCGCGTCGCGCTTGGAGGCCATCCGGCTGAGCGTCGGGAACAGGACCGTCGCCACCGCCACGCTGAAGACCCCCTGGGGCAGCATGTAGACGCGGAAGGCGTTGTCGATCGCCCTTGGGGCTTCTTCGGAGACCAGGCTTCCGAAGGCCGAGTTGATCAGCTGGTCCAGGTTGACGATCCCCAGGCCGATCGTGACGGGCAACATCAGGATGAAGACCTGTTTGACCCGGGGGTCGTGCCAGTCGACCTCGATCCGCAGGCGGAAGTCGATCCGCGAGAGCGCCCCGAAGGCCAGGCCCAGCTGCACCACCGTCGCCACCAGGATCCCGATCGCATAGGCGTAGACCTCGTCGGTGCCGTGGAAGTGAGGCGCAAGCAGCACCAGCAGAACGATGATCACGATGTTCCAGACCGCAGGCGAGATCGCCGGGATCGTGAAGTGGTCGTATGACTGGAGGATCCCCACCAGCAGTCCGTTCAGCCCCAGCAGCAGGATCACCGGGAAGAGCACCTGGGAGAGCCCGATCGTCAGCATGTTGAGCTCCTGGCTGAACTTGGGGCCGATGAAGACCGGCATGATCAGCCCCGCCGCCAGGATGAAGACGGCCGTCACCGCCCCCAGCCCGATCAGGAGGATCCAGAAGATCGTCGAGGCCAGGCTCACCGCCTCACGCCGGCGGCCCTTCTGCAGCAGGTCCGTGAAGACCGGGACGAAGGCCGCCGAGAGGGCCGACTGCGCGAACAGGTTGGCCACCAGGTTCGGAACCAGCGAGGCGATCGTGTAGGCAGAGGCCTCCCCGGTGGTGCCGAAGTATTTGGCGAAGACGATTTCGCGGAGCAGCCCCGCGATGCGCGAGATTCCCGTCCCGATCGAGAAGATCGCGGTGTTTCGGGCCACCCGGCCTCCGCCCGGAGGGGCCGGGGCGGTCGGCTCCTGGGCTGGGTCCTCGGCGCTGGCTGTCAAGGCCGCTATAGTACGGCGCTCTGCGGCGCGGCCGGGCAGTTCCCGGTGCCTGCGGTCAACCACATGGCCAACATTCATTCACAGAAGAAGCGGATCCTCCGCTCCGAGCGGGAGCGTCTCGAGAACCGTCGCTACACGTCGGCCATCAAGACCTACTTCCGCACCCTGGAATCACAGGTCGAGGGCGGCGATCAGGCCACTGCCGTCGCGACTCACCGCGAGCTGGTCAGCACGATCGACAAGGCCGTCAAGCGTGGCGCCATGCACAAGAACACCGGCGCCCGTAAGAAGTCCCGCGCCGCTCGCGTCCTCGCGGGCGCCAGCGCCGCCACCTCCGACTGACTCCCTCAGCCGTCGCCGGTGATCCGCTCGATCGCCAGCAGGGCGAGCGTGTCCTCCTGCATGCCCGCCATCGGGTCGCGCCGCGACTGAAGCGGCGAGCCACCGCGCGTATCCAGCTCGAGCTCGGCCAGCGTCCCCATCGCCCCTCGCAGACGATCGGGGTCGCTGCGGGCGACGTCAGCGATCAGGCGGTCAGCCGCCTTGCCGGGCATCCTCAGCCCACGCTTGACGTCGGCTTCCGAGGCTCCCTCGGCCAGCCGTAGCGAGATGGCCAGGGCGTCGCGCATCCGCCCCGCCATCGAGTAGCTCAGTCCCGCCAGGCGCTCGCCCTGCTCCTTCAGGCGCAGGTAGGCCAGCGTCGCTGCCGCCCGGTCGGCTCCGACCAGCGTGTCGGCCAGCCCCCAGGCCTGGTACTCGGCCGAGTGGGCCGCCCGTTCTTCGATCTCAGAAGCCTCGACGATCCTTGGCCCCGGCGCTCCTGCGGACTCGGCCGGGCCGCCTTCGAGAGCCAGCTTCTCGAGCTCCCGAAGCAGACGCTGCTGGCGCTCCCCCACCTGTTCGACCAGTGCCTTGGCGGCCGCCATGTCCAGCGACAGGTTCAGCTTCGCCGCCTGCTCCCGGACCCACTTGGGCAGCTCCCACCGCTTCATCGTCATCTGTGCGCCGATCACGCCGCCGGCCTTCTTGACGGCATCGTGGAGAGCCGCCGGCGCTTTGGCTCTGGCGTCCTCGCGGGCGAAGATCCCGAGGGTCGTCTCAGGCGGCATCGCTGCCAGCGCCGGTGCGAGCTGCGACTTGACATCGGCTTCCCGCCAGCGCTCGGCACCGTCGACGATGATCACCCGCCTCCCGACGCTTAGGGTCATCGCCGCGAGGGCATCCGCGACACCGGCCGGGCTGGCCGACTCCCCGTCGAGAAACTCGACGCTGCCCATCCCCCCCGCGCCCGTCTCCGCAAGAGCCTTCAGGCCGGCCCTGCGCTCAGCCACGGCTCCATGGTCATCGCCGTGGATCAGGTAGACGG
Organism: uncultured Solirubrobacteraceae bacterium; assembly: GCA_964518445.1. GTDB lineage: Bacteria > Actinomycetota > Thermoleophilia > Solirubrobacterales > Solirubrobacteraceae > Palsa-744. The sequence goes on along the minus strand of CAZFGJ010000189.1, from coordinate 168 downwards.
GCTTCAGCTCTGCCATTCAGCGAGTCTAGGCACCGCGGTCGACAACCGCCTCTAGACTCATCTCGCGGTGAGCCTCTTCTGTCTAGTTCACGGCGCCTGGCACGACGAGACCTGCTGGAATCCCCTCATCGAAGTGCTCGAGTCTCGTGGCCACGAGTGTCTCGCGCC
>CAZFGJ010000188.1:0-4886 GCA_964518445.1 uncultured Solirubrobacteraceae bacterium | reverse complement strand
GCTGGCTCGAGCAGAAGCAGATCCGCCTGGCCCATGAAGAGCGCTCCGAAAAGGGCCGCGAGCGCACGATCGCCGCCGAGCTCGAATGGGTCCGGACCAACCCCAAGGGCAAACGGACCAAGTCCAAGGCCCGCCTGGCCCGCTACGAGGAGCTGATCGCCGAGGACCGCAACATCAAGCTCGACGAGGTCCAGATCCACATTCCCCCGGGCCCCCGGCTGGGAACCAAGGTGCTGACCGCCACCAACCTCTCCAAGGGCTTCGGCGAGCGCCTGCTGATCGAGGACCTCTCCTTCGACCTTCCCCGGGCGGGAATCGTCGGCGTGATCGGCGCCAACGGCGCCGGCAAGACCACCCTGTTCCGGATGATCACCGGGCAGGAGCAGCCCGACAGCGGCACGCTTCAGCTCGGTGACACGGTCGAGCTTGCCTACGTCGATCAGTCACGCGACTCGCTCAACCCCGAGAAGACGGTCTGGGAGGAGATCTCCGAAGGCTACGAGCACATCAAGGTCGGCGATCGCGAGGTCAATTCGCGCCAGTACACGGCAGGCTTCAACTTCAAGGGCTCCTCGCAGCAGGCCCGCATCGGCAAGCTCTCCGGCGGCGAGCGCAACCGCGTCCACCTGGCGAAGCTCCTGCGCAGCGGCGGCAACCTGCTGCTGCTCGACGAGCCCACCAACGATCTGGATGTCGACACCCTTCGAGCGCTGGAGAACGCCCTGCTGGCCTTCCCGGGCTGCGCGATCGTGATCTCCCACGACCGCTGGTTCCTCGACCGCGTGGCAACCCATGTGATGGCCTTCGAGGGCGACTCGCAGGTCACCTGGTTCGAGGGCAACTTCGAGGCCTACGAGGAGCACCGCCACGCTGTCCTCGGCGCCGCGGCCGACCGGCCCCACCGCATCACCTACAAGCGGCTGGTTCGTGGCTGAAGCCGGGCTGCAGGGGAGCGTGGCAGAGCAGACGATGGGCCCATTCGAGCGGGACACTGCCGTCACGATGGATGGCCAGCGCGGCACCGAGACGTCCTTTGACGCCGTCGTGGCCGACGGCTGGAAGGCCGGGCGGGGCCCCCATGGCGGCTACATGGCGGCGATGCTCCTGCGCGCCCTGACCGAGGCCGTGGGCGAGCCGGGCCGTGCACCTCGCTCGCTGACGATCCACTACGCCCGCGCGCCGGAGGCGGGACCGGTGCGAATCCGGACGGTGCTCGAGCGCCAGGGCCGATCGCTGAGCACGCTCTCGGCGCGAATCGAGCAGGAGGGACGACTGGTGGCACTGGCCCTCGCCGCCTTCTCGGTCCCCTGGAGCGGTCCGGAGATCTCTGACCTTCCGCTGCCCGACGTGGCGGGGCCCGAGGATGCCCGCGAGGCGGGCTCCGCCCTGGCCTTCGGGGCCCCGAACTTCACCCGCCACATGGTCATGCAGCCCCGGGTGCAGGTGCCGCCGTTCTCCGGCAGCGGCCACCCGATGGAGTTCGGTGCCTGGATCGGACTTGCCGAGGAACGGCCCCTCGACGCGCCGGCGCTGGCCTTCTACTCCGACGCGCTGATCCCGGCGCCCTTCATGGGGATCGATGCTCCCACGGCCGCTCCGACGATCGACCTGACGATCCACTTCCGGGTGGCCCTGCCGCGAACGGCCGAGCCGGACCCGCATGAGCTCTGCTTCGCGCGGGTCCGGGCGGGCCTGATCCACGAAGGGTTCTTCGAGGAGGACAGCGTCATCTGGGCCGCCGACGGAACGGTGCTGGCGCAGTCGCGCCAGCTTGCCATCCTGATGCCCCCGATCGGCTGACACGAGCAGCCCGGCCGCCGCGCTCCGCGACAGCCTCTTTAGACGACGCAAACAAGCGCCCGTATTCTCGGGCGATGCCCTTCAGTCGACGATCGCTGCCGGCACTCCTGCTCATCCTCGCGATCGCGTGTGCCATGACCGGCGGCGGCGTAGCCGCCGAGGCCGCCCTTCCGAGTGCGAACACAGCGGGAAGCACGGCCGCGCGCGCTGCCTCGGTATCCAAGCGGCAGCGGCCGAGCAGAGGCAGGACGGGCGCCAAGGGGCACAGGAAGACAGGGAAGCACCACCCGAAGCCGACGAAGCGCGCGAAGGAGCCAAGGACGACATCGGGCGCGACAGCGCCAAAGAGCGAACCGGCGCCTGCGAACCAGCAGTCCTCCGAAGAACGCCTTGAAGCATCAGAAGAAGCGGCCGAACTGCTCCAGGAAGCCAGGGAAGCAGCAGAAGAAGCGGCCGAATAGGCCGGCCGGAGACTACCGGCGGGCGAAGCTCGTCTTCGCGCCCAGGCGCAGGGCGAAGGCGGCGATCAACTCGGCGCAGGTGGCCACATCGGCCAGCTCGCAGAGCTCCACGGGCGAGTGCATGTAGCGCAGAGGAATCGAGACCAGCCCCGTGGGGACTCCCCCTCGGCTGAGGTGGACGGCGTCAGCATCGGTGCCGGTCGAGCGCCCGTCGGCCTGAACCGTGAAGGGAATCTTCTTGTCCTCGGCGGACTCGTGCAGGAGCTCGAACACGCCGGGGTTGAGGATCGAGCCACGGCCGATGACGGCCCCTGAGCCGAACTCGTGCTTGCCGGACTCTTTGACCTCGATCCCCGGAGCGTCGGTCGCGTGGGTCACGTCGACCACGATCGCCGCGTCGGGCTCGAGCGAGAAGGCGCTGGTGCGCGAGCCGCCGAAGGTGGTCTCCTCCTGCGCCGCCGCCACGGCAGCGATCTCCCAGGCGCTCCCGCCCGCCGCGGCGATCAGCCGGGCAGCCTCAAGGGCGATATAGGAGCCAAGACGGTTGTCCAGGGCACGCGAGGCAAGCCGGCCGTTGGGCAGCTCGAGCGGGTCGGCGTCGATCACGGCCACGTCGCCGATCCGGACCATCGCTTTCGCATCGTCGCCGTCGCGAGCGCCGATGTCGATGTGCATGTCCCGGATCTCGGCAACCTTTTTGCGCTCTTCGGGACGCAGAAGGTGAATCGGCTTGCGCCCCACCACGCCGCTGACCGGACCGCCCCGGGTGTCGATCACCACGCGCTGGCCGACGAGGACCTGGGGGTCCCAGCCGCCCACTTCGCCGAACCACAGAAAGCCACTGTCATCGATGTGGGTGACGATCAACCCGATCTCGTCGATATGGCCCATAACCAGAAGCCGTTTCGGCTTGCCTTTGACGCCTTTCTTGGCTGCCAGGAGAGCCAGCGGCGTGCCGACGAGATCGGTGCTGACCTCTGCGAACTCACCGGCCGCGGCGCGCCAGACGGCCGCGGGTGCCGCCTCGTATCCGGACGGGCCGCGCGCGCCCAACAGGTCCAGCAGGACCTTCGGCGCCGGTGCGGGCTTCTTGCGGCTTGATTTACGCGCGGCGGGACTCATCGGGCCAGCAACCCCCTCAGGACGTATTGCAGGATTCCTCCATGGCGGAAATAGTCGGCCTCGCGGGGAGTGTCGATCCGCACCCGGGCCTTGAAATCGACCTTCTCCCCATCCTTGCGGGTCGCACTCACAGCGACCTCCTGGGGAATCTTCCCGCCGGCGTTCAACGGCTCGGCGAGGCCTGAGATCGAGAAGACCTCCTCGCCCGTCAGACCCAGTGCGGCGGCGCTCTGCGAGTCGGCGAACTGCAATGGCAGGACACCCATGCCGACCAGGTTGGAGCGATGGATCCGCTCGAAGCTCTCCGCGATCACGGCGCGGACACCCAAGAGCTTGGTCCCCTTGGCGGCCCAGTCGCGCGAGGAGCCCGATCCGTACTCCTTGCCGGCGAGGATGACCAGGTCGGTCCCCTGCGCGATGTAGCGCATGGAGGCGTCGTAGATGGACATCTGCTCGCCCGGGGTGGCCGTGGCGTCCTCCGCCATGTAGCGGGTGAAGCCGCCTTCGGGCAGCGGACCGCCGCCGCCGATCAGGTTGCGCAGGCGGATGTTGGCGAAGGTGCCACGCATCATCACCTCGTGGTTGCCCCGGCGCGAGCCATAGGAGTTGAAGTCCCTCGGCTCCACGCCCTGCTCCTGGAGATAGAGCCCGGCGGGTCCGTCGCGCTTGATCGAGCCGGCCGGAGAGATGTGGTCCGTCGTGACGCTGTCTCCCAGGAGCGCAAGCACGTGGGCTCCCTCGATGTCGGTGAGCGCCTCGGGCTGGGCGGGCATGCCCTGGAAGTAAGGCGGGAGGCGGACGTAGGTGGAGTCCTCGGCCCAGGCGAAGCGCTCGCCCTCGGGGGTCTCGAGACCCCTCCAGCGCTCGTCGCCGGCGAACACCTCGCCGTAGCTGCGACGGAACATCTCGGCCCTGACCGCCTCGCCGATCGTGTCGGCGACCTCCTGCTCGGAGGGCCAGATGTCGCGCAGATAGACGGGCTGGCCGTCCTGATCCTCACCCAGCGGGTCGGCGACGATGTCCACATCCATCGTCCCCGCCAGCGCATATGCGACACAGAGAGGGGGCGAGGCGAGGTAGTTCATCTTCACGTCCGGGTTGATCCGCCCCTCGAAGTTGCGATTACCCGAGAGCACCGAGACGACCGCCAGCTCGCCCTCGTCGACAGCCTCCGAGACCTCATCGGGCAGTGGTCCGGAGTTGCCGATGCAGGTCGTGCAGCCGTAGCCGACGAGGTTGAAGCCCAGCTGCTCGAGCGGCTCGGTCAGGCCGGCACGGTCGAGGTACTCGGTGACGACCTTCGAGCCGGGAGCCAGCGAGGTCTTGACCCAGGGCTTTGAGTGCAGCCCCCTGGCGACAGCGTTGCGGGCGAGGATCCCCGCGCCGATCATCACCGACGGGTTGGAGGTGTTGGTGCAGCTGGTGATCGCGGCGATCACGACGTGCCCGTGATCGACCTCGAAGCTCTGCCCGTCCATGCTGACCTGCACGGACGTCCCGTTT
>CAZFGJ010000187.1:1821-4918 GCA_964518445.1 uncultured Solirubrobacteraceae bacterium | reverse complement strand
TGCATGGCTCTGAGCTATGCCCAGCGGCGCCTCTCCTCAGCGGCGCGGGAGCTCCGCCGCCGGACGCTTGAGATCGACGGAACCCGCCGGCTGACGGATGGCAGCTCCGAGGAGCTCTCCCTCGAAGGGCTCCTGGCTCCGCTCGACGGTGCCCTGGCGATGATGTCGCTGGCCGTTCCGGCTCTCGCCGCGGCCCTGCTCGTCGCGCGTCTGTAGGCCCGTCTCAGCCGAGCAGGTGAGCGCCCGGCCCGGGGCTCACCTCGAGCGTTGCCTGAGGCCTTGCCACCCCGGGCGCGAAGAGGGCGAGGACGGCGCCACCGAATCCGCCGCCGACGAGCCGGGCGCCGCTGGCGCCGGCTCGCAGCAGCCGCTCGACAGTTGCCTCAACCGCCGGCGTCGACACCTGGTAGAGGTCGCGGAGGCTCTGGTGAGAGGCATTCATGAGTTCGCCCAGGACGGCCGGCTCTCCGTCGCGCAGAGCGCTGACGGCCTGTCTGACGCGATCGTTTTCAGAGAGGACATGGGCGGCTCGTTTGTGCTCGGTGTCGGGGAGCTCCCGCAGCCGCTCCGGCCGGACGTCGCGCAGCGAGTCGACGCCGAGGAGCTCGCAGGCCCTGGCGCACTCCTCCCTCCGCTCGTTGTAGCCGGAGGCGGCGTGGGCGTGGCGCTCGCCTGAGTCCGCAACGACAAAGTGCCAGCCGTCCATCGCCAGGGGGACCGGCTCGATCTCCAGGGTCAGGAAGTCGATGCAGAGGGCCGTGCCGGGAGCGCCGTAGAGGCTGGCCAGCTGGTCGAGCAGCCCTGTCTGCGCGCCGGCCCATCTGTGCTCGACGCGCGAGCAGATCTGAGCGAGGTCGATGCGCTCGAGGGGGAGCCCGCCGTCGGTCTCGTGGCCGTGTGAGCCGAGCTCCGCAAGAGCGAGGCAGAGCGCTACGGACAGCGCGGCCGAGGAGGACAGCCCGGCGCCGCGGGGGAGGTCGCCGGATATCTCTAGACGAGATCCGGCGAGCGGCAGCCCGGCGGCCTCGAGCTCAGCGACCGCGCCCCGCACGTAGGCCCTCCATCCGGGCGCGGGGGAGGGGTCGCGCAGCGGGAAGCGGTCGGTTTCCTGGAGATCGGCTGCGTAGGCGTCGACGACCGCCGAACCGTCCGTCGCGGGTTGCTCCTCGGCGCTCACCACGATGCCCTGAACAATCGCGAAGGGCAGCGCGAGGCCCTGGTTGTAGTCGGTGTGCTCGCCGATCAGGTTCACCCGGCCGGGGGCGAATGCCCGGCAGCGTCTAGGAGGCACGGACGATCGCCTCGCGAAGGGCCGCCGCGGCATCCTCCGGCAGGACGTCCGAGATGAACGTGCCCGCTCCCTGCTCCGAGCCGGCCGGGTACTTGAGCTTGTCGGCCTCGCGCAGCGGGGGGTAGAACTCGATGTGGAGATGACCCTGCTGGGCGCCGGGTCCGCCGGTGGGCGCCTGATGGACCGCCATGACGTAGGGCATAGGCCGGTCGAACAGTGCGTCGAATCCCCTCACGAGCGCCTGCAGGCCGACCGACAGCAGGCGCAGCTCCTCGGGCTCGCACTCCAGCAGGCTGGCACGGTGATGGCGCATGCTGAGGTGGGCTTCGTAGGGCCAACGGGCGGCGTGGGGAACGTAGGCGGTGACGGCATCGTTCTCGTAGAGGACGCGGCGCCCGTCGGCTCGCTCGAGCTCGAGCATGGCGCAGGCGGCACAGCCGCCGAGACGCGCATCCGCGGCGAGCTCGAGGGCGGGTACGGGAGGCAGAAAGGGATAGCCGTAAATCTGCCCGTGAGGGTGGTGGAGAGTGACGCCGACCTCGACGCCGCGGTTTTCGAAGATGTAGACGTATTCGACATCCTGGCGCGCGGAGAGCTCCATGTAGCGGTGGCGCCAGACCCACATGAGGGCCTCGGCTCGAGACGCCGTGAGCGAGGCGAACGAGGCGTCGTGATCGTCAGAGTAGACGACGACCTCAGCTGCGCCGGCGGGCGACTCGAAGGCCGGGAAGCGGTTGTCGAACACGACGATCTCGAACGCCGGCAGGGGAATCTCGGTGACCGGCCCACCCGGACGCGTGGGGCACAGCGGGCAATGATCTCGATCTGGCAGGAAGGTACGCGTTTGGCGGTGAATCGCGTAGGCAACCTGCTCGCCCCGAAGCTCGTTGAAGCGCAGTTCGCTCATCGCCCACCGGGAACGGTGAAGACGATCAGGGCGCGCCCGTCGTCTTTCTTGAGCCGTTCGACCTCGACGACGCCGTAGGTCACCGGCGTTGCCGGAGAGGCATCCGGCGCGGCCTCCGCAGAGGAGCTCTCAAGGGGGTCCCCCGGGCCGGTCGGTTTTCCCTCCATCCTCCGAGGGTATACCCAGAACGACCCATGACAAGTGATATGTGCGAGGGATTTGGACGGTCTGTCTGCGTAGGGGGTAGTGTGCAACTGGAAGCCGGTCTGTCCCCGGTGAAAAGCCGTAAAGGAGGAGTTAGGCAATGTCTGACAGCGACCAGGTTCTAGATCTCCCCGACCATCACGACCTGCAGGAGGGTGGAGGCTTTGACCGGCGCTCATTCCTGCGGCGCACGGCGCTCACAGGTGTGGCTGCGGGATCCGTCGGTGCGATCCTCAGCGCATGCGGTTCAAGTGCCTCGAGCGGCTCGAGCAGCGGCGGGAATTCCGCCGAAGTGTTCGGCTCGCACCCCAACTACAAATTCGTGTTCGTCAACCACGTCACGACGAACCCCTTCTTCACCCCGACCCAGTACGGCGCCGCCGATGCCTGCAAACTGCTGGGCTGCTCCTACCAGTGGACGGGCTCGGAAAACAGCAACGTGAGCCAGATGGTCAACGCCGTCAACAGCGCCGTGACAAGCGGCGCCGACGGTATCGCTGTCGCCCTGATCGACCCGAAGGCCTTCAACGCTCCCGTCGAAGCCGCGCTCAAGGCCGGGATTCCAGTCGTCGCTTACAACGCCGACGCAGTTGGCAACGCGCGTCTCGCCTACATCGGGCAGGACCTGTTCATCGCCGGGGAAGAGATGGGCAAGCGGATCGTCGCGGCCGTGGGCTCCGGTGAAGTTGCGCTGT
>CAZFGJ010000187.1:0-1811 GCA_964518445.1 uncultured Solirubrobacteraceae bacterium | reverse complement strand
GTTCATCGCAACCCCGGGTTCGGCCAACCTGCAACCCCGCATCGAAGGTGCCGAAAAGGCGATCAAGGATTCGGGCAAGCCGATCACGGCCCACGCAGTCGCAACGGGTGCCGCCGTGGCGCAGGAGCAGCCGGCAATCGAAGCCTGGTACCTGAGCCACAAAAACGCGAAGGGCATGTACGCGGTCGACGGCGGCAGCACCGAAAGCCTCGCGAAAGTGATGCAGAAGCTCGGGCTGGCATCCAAAGGCGTTCACGCGGGAGGCTTCGACCTCACCGAACAGACGCAGAAACTGCTGCAGGAAGGCAACATCGAATTCACGATCGACCAGCAGCCCTACCTCCAGGGCTTCCAGCCGGTCGTTGAGCTGTTCCTCTACCAGGTCTCAGGCACGCTGACCGGTCCGGCGGACATCAACACCGGCCTGAAGTTCCTCGACAAAGAAACCGTCAAGCCCTACGTCTCCACGAAGTCGCGCTTCGAGGGAACGTCGAGCACCGCGGCAGTGGTCAAGTCCTAGGAAGTAGAAGCGGAAGCGAGGAGGGATCGTGGCGAGCACGGCGAGCAGCGCAGCCGAGAGCGGTCCCTCCGCGCCGAAGCCGGGCGAGCAGTCCGACGGGCACCGGCTTCCGAGCGGGCGCGCAATCCTGAATCATGCCCTCGCGCTGCGCGAGGGCAGCATCATCGTCGTCACGATCATCGTGGCGATCTATTTCTCCGCGAACACCAGCACGTTCTTCACGAGCGCGAACTTCAAGACGCTCCTGCCGTACTTCGCTCCCCTGGCGATCCTCGGCGCCGGTGAGGTCTTCGTGATGATCCTGGGCGAGATCGACCTGTCGATCGGCGCGATGTATCTGTTCGCCCCGATCGTCTTCTACCAGTTCAACAAAGCCGGCCTGGGGCTCGTTCCGTCGTTGATCCTGGCGTTGCTGGTCTGCATGGTCGTGGGCGTCATCAACGGCGCCTTCGTTTCGATCGTCGGCGTGAACTCGTTCGTCACGACCCTGGGCATGCTTTTCACCTTCGAGGGGCTCAGTCTGATCATCTCGAAGGGCACGCCGGTCGCGACACCGGGCGCCGAGGTGCATCAGACGACGGTCAACGTGCATCACGTGGTCAACGGCCACAGCATCACCCTCCCGGAAAAAGTCAACCACGTCGGGACGTTCGCGAAAATCTTCGGCGCGGGAATCTATTCCGAGCTCATCTGGGCGATCGTGATCGTCGTCGTCCTGCAGGTGATTCTGACGTTCACCCGCTGGGGCCTCTACACCGTCGCCATCGGCTCGAACAAGATCGGTGCCGCCGAGGCGGGCGTGAAGGTCAATCTGATCACGATCCGAAACTTCGTCCTGTGCGCCTTCATGGGGGGCCTGGTGGGGATGTTCGAGGCAATCCGCTCGCAGACGATCCAGCCGGACCCCTCGGGCCCCAACGAACTTCTGCTCCTGGCGATCGCGGGGGCGGTCATCGGTGGAACGCTTCTCTCGGGCGGTTCGGGGACCGTGGTGGGCGCCTTCATCGGCGCGCTCTTCCTGGGGATCCTCAAGGACGGCCTGATCCTGCAGGGAGTCAACGCGAACTACCTGCTGTTCTACACGGGCCTGGCGATCATCGTCGCGATGACCGCCAACGTGTTCGTCGCGCGGGCGAGAAGGGGGCATGGAAGTGGCTGAGCCGACATCCGATCCGCCCGGCGTCGTTCCGCCGTCCTCGTCGCCCGACGACGTCCTGCGGGTCGAGCACATATCCAAGCGCTTTGGTCCCGTCACGGCGCTGCGTGACATCAACCTGCACCTGAAAAAGGG
>CAZFGJ010000186.1:0-4978 GCA_964518445.1 uncultured Solirubrobacteraceae bacterium | reverse complement strand
CTACGGCCCGGTCAACTACTTCGCCTACGTCCCCTTCGAGCGAATCTGGCCCTGGTCGGGCAGCTGGGACGACCTTCCGGCGGCGCACGGAGCGGCTGTCTTCTTCGACCTCGCCTGCTTCGGTTTCCTGATCCTGCTCGGCATCCGCATCCGCCCGGGCCCTGCCGGCCGCCGCCTGGCGGCGATCCTCGCCTTTGGCTGGGCCGCCTACCCCTATACGGCCTTCACCCTGGAGTCCAACTCCAACGATTCCCTGGTCGCGATGCTGCTCGTCGCGACGCTTTTGCTCCTGGCCAGACCGATGGCCCGCGGGGCAATGGCGGCGCTGGCGACCTTCGCCAAGTTTGCTCCGGTGCTGCTGGCGCCCATGCTCCTCACTTACGAGGCACCGCGGGCGACCGGTGAGGGAGGCCTGCGGGCGAGGTTTACGTTCTCGGCCTCCCTCACCGGTCGACGGGGGCGCCTCGCATTCCTCACCGGGTTCGTGCTCGTGTCGGTCGCTGTGATGCTTTGGCCGGCACTGGATCCGGGTTTGGGGACCTTCTACGACCGGACGATTGGGTATCAGGCGGGGCGGGATTCGCCGTTCAGCATTTGGGGGCAGGTGCCGTCTTTGGAACCGTTGCGCATCGCGATCCTCGCTGCCACCGCGGCGCTCTCGCTGCTGGTCGCCTTCGTCCCCCGCAGGAAGTCACTGGTCCAGGTGGCGGCGTTGGGCGCGGCGCTGCTGATCTCCCTTCAGATCACTTTGCACCACTGGTTCTACCTCTACATCGTCTGGTTCTACCCGCTGCTCCTGATCGCGATGGCGGCGCTGGAGACGGGGTCCCCGGCTGTGACTACGGGCCAGCGGGAGGAGGAGCCGGAACCATCACCTGCGCGAACGAGTCGGCAAGCCCTCGCTCGTTGATCTCGACGACGGCGCCCATCACCCAAACGTCCTCGTCTGCCGTCTCGAAGCGGGCTGGCATCTGCGTGATCAGCGAGGCCAGCGCCAGCTCCGGCTTGACGCCCAGAACGCTGGTCCGGGACCCGGTCATTCCGACGTCGGTGATGAAGGCGGTGCCTTTGGGAAGCACCCGCCCGTCGGCGGTCGGCACGTGCGTGTGGGTCCCGAACACCGCGCCCACCCGCCCGTCGAGGTGCCACCCCATCGCCACCTTCTCGCTGGTCACCTCGGCGTGGAAGTCGACGACGATCGCGTCGGCCTCGAGACGATCGAGGATGCCGTCGACGGTGTCGAACGACGAGCGAGCGACCTTCAGGCCGATGGCGCCGCTGAGGTTGATCACGGCGACCCGGATTCCTCCGGCCTCGACCACAGTGTGCCCACGGCCCGGGTTTCCCTGTGGGTAGTTGGCCGGCCGCACCACCCGCTCCTCGCGATCGAGGAAGTCGTAGGCCTCGCGGTGGCGGTAGACATGGTTGCCGCTGGTGATGACGCCGGCCCCGGTCCCGAAGAGATCGTTGGCGGTGCGTTCGGTGATGCCGACCCCGCCGGCCGAGTTCTCGCCGTTGACGATCACCAGGTCGGGCGAGTGTTGCTCGCGCAATCCCGGCATCGCGTCGCGCAACCCGCGGCGACCCGGGCTGCCGACGACATCGCCGATGAAGAGGACGCGCATCGCCCGACCTTACCCGCGCCGGCTCAGACCGCGGCGAAGCGGCGCAGCGCGAAGCGGGCGATCAGCCCGTAGGCGGCGATCAGGATCGCCAGGTGAAGCAGCGGGCCGCCGATGCCCGGACCGGCGGAGTCGAGCGCCGCGGTCATCGCCTGCAGGGTCGGCTTGAACGGGAAGAGCGCGGTGACGAACTTGATCAGGCCGAACACCCCGGCCCCGACGGACCCGGAGGGAACCAGGGAGAGGAAGGCGATCGGCAGCGTCACCATGAAGGCGAGCAGGGAGACGGCGCGAACCTCGCGGGCCGCCGCTCCGAGCGCGGCCCCGGCAGCCCCCAGCGCCCCGCCCCCGAAGAGGATCGCCAGCAGCCAGAGCCCGAAGCGGCTCCAGTGGAGGGGGACGAAGATCTGCATCCCGGCCAGCATCAGCAGCGTCACCACCAACCCGACGGCGATCCCCAGCGCCACCTTCTCACCGAGCAGCCCCAGCGGTGAGACCAGCCCTCTGGTCAGTCTCGCGAAGGCGTTTTCCTCGCGCTCGAGGGCAAGCGAGCCGGCCACCAGCAGCACGGTCACGAATGCCAGGGTCAGGGTTGCGGCGACGGCGATCGCAAAGATTTCCAGCGGTGGCACCGAGCCGTTGACCACCACCTTCTTGACGGCGATCGGCTGGGCGATGCGTTTGATCAGCGGCCCGGCGACGTCGAGGTTTTCGCGAGAGAGGTTGGTGAACCGGGTGACTTCGGCAAGCGAGTTGCGCAGCGGCCCCACCGGCAGGGCCGGCAGCAGGGCACCAAGGATCTGGGAGCCGGCGCGTAGCCCGAGAATCCGGACCGACTGTCCGAGCACGTTGAAGCTGCCGCCGTTGATGATCAAGTTGAGGTAGTGCCCGCCTTCGATCGCGATCCGCCGCGCGATCGCCAGGTTCGCCTGGGCGAGCAGGGTGGTGATCCGTTCGTCGACCAGCTGGGCCTTGACGGGGTCTTCCTCGTTGACGAGGACTTCGACCCGCGGCGTGGCGGGGGTCAGGGTCGAGAGCGAGTTGATCTTGTTGACCAGATCGGCGGGGAGGATCAGCGCCGCCAGGACATCACCCGACTTGACCGCGCCGACCGCTTCCGCTCGATCCTTCGCGTTGACGCACTCGACCCGGCTGCAGATGCGGTCGCTGACTCCGGCCGCCGGCAGCTGCTGCCCACCAACGCTGACCCGGGTATTTGCCGGCACTTCGTTGAGGAGGGCGACCCGCGGCTTGTCCGGGCTGCCGGAGATCGCGAAGCCGACCAGGATCGCGATCAGGATCGGGTAGGCGACGAGCAGGACGGCCTGCAGCGGCGACCGGCGCAGGATCTGCAGGTCCTTGAGCAACAGCCAACGCACGCTCAGTGCCCCCGGTGCTGGAGGTAGGCGACAAAGGCGGTCTCGAAGTCGCGATCGGCCGCCTCCGGGGCGTCGGCTCGAACCGCCTCGCGAAGCTGCCCGGCGGGCCCGTCGAAGAGCGACTCGCCGTCGGCGAGGACCAGCAGCCGCCGACCGTAGCGCTCCGCCTCCTGGATGTCATGGGTGGAGAAGATCACCGTCGTGCCGCGACCGGCGAGCGCCGAGACGAACTCCCACAGCCTTGCCCGCTGGCGTGGATCGAGGCCGACGCTGGGCTCGTCGAGCAGCAGGACCTGGGGCCGCGAGAGCAGCCCGATGGCGATGTTGATCCGCTGTTGGTTGCCGCCGGAGAGGCGGGCGACGATCTCCCCGCGCCGCTCGCCGAGACCGGCCAGCTCGAGCATCTCCTCGGTCGAGGCGCGCGGATCGTCGCGACCCTCGAGCCGCGCGAACAGCAGCAGGTTCTCCTCGACGGAAAGCCGACGGTAGAGCGCCGCCTGCTGGGGCACCCAGCCGACCTCCCCCCGCGGCACCAGGACCTCGCCCTTGTCCGGCTTGACGATTCCGGCCAGGATCGAGAGCAGCGTCGTCTTGCCCGCCCCGTTCGGCCCGATCACCGCCAACAGCTCCCCGGCCCCCGCCTCGAAGCTGACCCCCCGCAAAGCCTCCCGATCCCCATAGAGCTTCACCAGCTCGCAAGCCTGAAGCGCGGCAACCCCCATCCCAATTCCTCCCTCCATCTGCGGCGAACGCTACTTGGAAGGAGGGTGCGAGGTTCCTCTCCGCGGCTTGTACTTTTTCGCGGGCGGCGCTCGCGGACAGCCGCTCCGGCTCCTCGAAAAAGTTGAGCGGGGAGGAACCTCGCACCCTCCCCCACCTAGAATCGACCCGATGCCCTTCCCCGCAACCCGCCTGCGCCGCCTGCGCCGCACCGAGACCCTGCGCGGCCTGGTTCGCGAGACCGAGCTGTCCCCCGCGCACCTGATCCAGCCCGCCTTCGTGGTTGCCGGCGAGGACATCCGTGAGGAGGTCGAGTCGATGCCGGGCATCGAGCGCTTCTCGATCTCCGGCCTTGTCGAGGAGGCCGGTGAGATCGCCGCCGCCGGAGTCGGGGCGCTGCTGCTCTTCGGCGTCCCCGCCGGCAAGGACGAATCCGGCTCCGGCGCCTACGACGACGAGGGCATCGTGCAGATGGCGGTCCGCGCCCTCAAGGAGGCCCATCCCGATCTGGCGGTGATCACCGACGTCTGCCTCTGCGAGTACACCTCGCACGGCCACTGCGGTTTCGTCCGCGATGGCGAAGTCGACAACGACATCACCGTCGAGCTGCTCGCCAAGACGGCGATCTCCCACGCCGAGGCCGGCGCCGACGCGGTCGCGCCGAGCGACATGATGGACGGCCGGGTCGGCACGATCCGCTTCCAGCTCGACGAGGAGGGCCACTCCGGCGTGCCGATCATCGCCTACAGCGCCAAGTACGCATCCGCCTTCTACGGCCCCTTCCGCGACGCCGCGGGTTCGACCCCTGACTTCGGCGACCGGCGCGGGTACCAGATGGATCCCGCCAACGCCGCCGAGGCGGTGCGCGAGGCCGAACTGGATCTCGAAGAGGGGGCCGATATGCTGATGGTGAAGCCGGCCACCCCGTACCTGGACGTCGTGCGCCGGGTCAAGGACGCGACCGCGGCGCCAATTGCCGCCTACCACGTCTCCGGCGAGTACTCGATGCTGAAAGCCGCCGCCGCCAACGGCTGGATCGACGAGCGCCAGGCGGTGCTGGAGACCCTGACCTCGATCCGCCGTGCCGGGGCCGACGCGATCGTCACCTACTACGCAAAGGAGGCCGCTCCGTGGCTTCGGTGAAGATGCCCCAATCCAAGGCCCGCTCCCGCAAGGACGGCTCGGCGATCCCGCTCGACGACACCGACAAGCGGCTGATGAACCTGCTGCAGTCGAGCTTCCCGCTCGACCCCGAGC
>CAZFGJ010000185.1:0-4987 GCA_964518445.1 uncultured Solirubrobacteraceae bacterium | reverse complement strand
GGCCGACGCCGCGGCCCTCGTTGATCTCGATCTGCTCGGCGCGCGAGACGACGTCCCTCGAGGCGAGCTCCATCTTGTTGGGCGCGGATTTCTCCATGAAGCGTTCGCCGTTGGCGTTGAGGAGGTGAGCTCCCTCACCCCTGGCGCCCTCGGTGATCAGCATGCCCGTCTCGACCAGGCAGGTCGGGTGGTACTGGACCATCTCCATGTCCATCAGGGGAGCGCCGATCCGGTAGGCCATCGAGATCCCGTCGCCCGTGACGATCAGGCCGTTGGTCGTCGGCCGGTAGGCCTGCCCGGCGCCGCCGCAGGCGAGGATCACATTCTTGGCCTTGAAGATCTCGAGCGAGCCGGTGCGAATGTCCCGGGCGATGACGCCGCAGCAGTTGCCCGCGTCGTCTGTCAGGAGCGAGGTGGTGAACCACTCCTCGTAGCGCTCGACCGTCTCGTGGTGCTTCATCAGCTGCTCGTAGAGGACGTGGAGCATTGCCTGGCCGGTGATGTCGGCGACGTAGGCGGTCCGCTTCATCGAGGCTCCACCGAAGGCGCGCAGGTCCATCTCGCCGCGGTCGTTGCGGTGGAAGGTCACGCCCATGTGCTCGAGCTCCATGACCTCCTGAGGCGCCTCGGAGCACATCACCTCGATCGCGTCCTGGTCACCCAGGAAGTCCGAGCCCTTGACGGTGTCGTAGGCGTGGGAGCGCCAGTCGTCGTCGACGCTGATCGCCGCGTTGATGCCGCCGGCGGCCGCGACGGAGTGCGAGCGGACCGGGTGGACCTTGCTCATGATCGCGACGCTCGCCCCCTGCTGGGCGGCTGCCAGCGCCGCGCGCTGGCCCGCTAGGCCGGCGCCGATGATCAATACGTCATGTGCGGGCATGGACTCCTGCAGTCGATCGGGGGGAAGGGGGTTGCGGCCAGGACTCTATAACGAGCGGGCTCGCGAGCCCCGGCCGGCGGCCCGGCGGGCGGTGGCCGGGCGGCTCCGCTAGGTGGCCGGTGCGAGGGCCTTGCGGACCTGGGCGAGCGTCACGACGCCCTGAAGGACGCCGTCGCTGTCCACCGCGACCATCGCTCCGAGCCGGCCGAGGCCCTCGGAGCCGAGCAGGGACTCCAGCGGCGCCTCTTCGCCGATCTGGACGGGCAGGTCGGACTCGAGGACGTCGCTGACCACAAGGGCCGGGCGACCCGCTGCGATTTCGGTCTCGACGCGCTGCTGGCGCACGACGCCCAGGAATCGCCTGGCGGGGTCGACGACGACGAACCAGGGCCAGCGGTAGCGCATGAAGAACTGCTCCTGGGCGTCCAGCAGGCTTATCTCGGCCCCGATCGTCACGGGCTCGCGGTCCATGATGTCGGCGACCCTGATGTTCTGGATGCGCCTGCCCAGGGCCCCCTGGACGACCGCCGCGCTGGCCGCCTGGTAGAGGAAGTAGGCCAGCAGCATGGTCAGCAGGTCGAGGCTCGACTGGCTGGATGCGAAGCTGATCAGGCCGAGCAGCCCGAGGCCCAGAGCCAGGGCCTGGCCGGCCCGTCCGGTGGCCTGGGTCGCCCTGTTGCGGTCGCCGGTGCGCCGCCAGATGATGGCCCGTGCGATGCGCCCCCCATCGAGGGGGAATGCCGGCACGACATTGAAGATGAAGAGGATCGCGTTGACGAAGCCCAGCCAGCCGGCGAGGGCGAGAGCGGGGGTCGTGCGAAAGCCTTCCCTGGTCAGCGCCACTTCGGTGAACGTGTGCCCGCTTGCGAGCAGCGAGCCCGCGGCGACGCAGATCGCGAACAGCAACAGCGTCACGGCCGGGCCGGCGGCGGCGATCTTGAACTCCTCGCCCGGGGTCCCGGGCTCGCGGCGCATCTGCGAGAGGCCGCCGAAGAACCACAGGTCGATGCCCACGATCCCGATGCCCAGCCGCCGCGCCATCAGCGCGTGTCCGAGCTCGTGGAGGATCAGCGACACGAAGTACCCCAGGGCGCCGGCGACGGCGATCAGGTAGTCGGTCGTCCTCGTTCCGGAGACGACGTTGTTGAAGTAGCCCGAGAGGTAGAAGATCAGCAGGAAGAGGACGAAGAACCAGCTGGCGCTGACCCCGATCCGGATCCCGAAGATCCGCGCGAGCTGAAAGTTGCGACGCGGCCTCATCGCTTGATGGTAGGTCGCCGCAGGCCCCTGTTGCCCGCGCGGCCTCGGTTAGAGCTCCGGCCGAGACCGGGCGATGATCGCCTCGAAGTCCACTCCCGCAGGGAGAGTCCCGTACTCCAGGCCCCCGTCTCCGCCGAGGCGCGAGGCGCAGAACGCGTCGGCCACGGCAGCATCTCCGTGGCGCAGCAGCAGGGAGCCCTGCAGGCAGAGAGCCATCCCTTCGACGACCCTGCGGGCGCGACTCTCGAGCGTGGCCGGGTCTGAGAACTGGTCCTTGAGCGCCCCGACGCGCTCGTCCAGGCGACGGTCGGCTCCGCCGGCGAGCTCCACCTCGTCGAAGAAGACCTCCAGCGAGCGGGGCGAGCGCGTCAGGGCGCGGAGCACGTCGAGGCTCATGACGTTGCCCGAGCCCTCCCAGATCGAGGCGAGAGGAGCCTCCCTGTAGAGGCGGGGCATCCCCGATTCCTCCACGTAGCCGGCCCCGCCGTGGCACTCGAGGCACTCGAAGGCGTGGTTGGGGGCGCGCTTGCAGGTCCAGAACTTGCCGACGGCCGTGGCCAGGCGCTTGAACTGCTGCGCGTCGCTTCCGTCCTCGCCCGCCTCGGCGTCGGCGTGGGCTTCGTCGTAGGCGCGAGCCAGGCGCATCGCCAGGGCGGTGGTGGCCTCGGACTCGACGCACAGGTCGGCCAGGACGTTGCGCATCAGGGGCTGATCGATCAGGTGCTTCCCGAAGGCGCTCCGGTAGGTCGTGTGGTGAAGGGCGTTGACAAGTCCCGAGCGCATGCCGGCGGCCGAGCCGATCACGCAGTCGAGCCTCGTGTGGCCGACCATCTCGATGATCGTCGGGACGCCGCGCCCGGGCTCCCCGACCATCCGGGCCCATGCGCCGTGCAGCTCGATCTCCGATGAGGCGTTGGAGTGGTTGCCCAGCTTGTCCTTCAGGCGCTGGATGTGAAATGCGTTGCGGCTGCCGTCGGGAAGGATCCGCGGCAGCAGGAAACAGGACAGGCCCTCCTCGGTCTGGGCCAGGACCAGGAACAGGTCGGACATGGGAGCCGAGCAGAACCACTTGTGCCCGACCAGCTCGTACTCTGCGCCTGCGCCGCCGCCGTTCAGCGGGTGAGCCACGGTGGTGTTGGCGCGTACGTCCGAGCCGCCCTGCTTCTCGGTCATGGCCATTCCGGCGATCGCCGAGCCCTTCTCGGAGGCGTTGATCAACCGGGGGTCATAGTTCGTGGCCGTCACCAGCGGCTCCCACTCGGCGGCAAGCTCGGGCTGGGCGCGCAGCGCGGGGACGACGGCGAAGGTCATGGTGATCGGGCAGCAGAAGCCGGCCTCGGCCTGCATGGCGGTCATGTAGAGGGCGGCCCGGGCGGCATGAGGGGCCGCCTCGGTGCTCGTCCATGGCAGCGAGTGCAACTCGTGCTCGACGCCCATCTGCATCAGCTGGTGCCAGGCCGGGTGGAACTCGACCTCGTCGATCCTGTGGCCGTAGCGGTCGAAGGTGTGCAGGATCGGCTTGTTCTCATTGGCCAGACGACCCCATTGGAGTTGCGGGGCGCCGCCGACCACCCGGCCCAGCGCAGAGGCGCGCTCGGTGACCCAGCCGGCTCCCTCCCGCGTGGTCGCCTCGACGAGAGGGCGGTTGGTCGCGAAGACATCCAGTCCCTCGAGCGGCGGGACCTGGTTGAAGACCGTGTGCGTCTGCCACGGTGCGTTGCTCTCGCGCGAAGGCTGCGAGGCGGTGGCCATGTCTGAAGTCAAGCAGATCCTCGCCCGATCGATAGCATCGGCGATCCCCGATCAAGGATGCGCTAATGGCACAGATCAAGGTGAAGAACCCGGTTGTCGAGCTCGACGGCGACGAGATGACAAGGATCATCTGGTCGTTCATCAAGCAGAAGCTGATCCTTCCCTATCTGGACATAGACCTGAAGTACTACGACCTCGGGATGGAGCACCGGGACGCGACAAACGACCGCGTGACGGTGGAAGCGGCCGAAGCCATCAAGGAGTACGGGGTCGGGGTGAAGTGCGCGACGATCACGCCCGATGAGGCCCGGGTCGAGGAGTTCGGCCTCAAGGAGATGTACCGATCCCCAAACGGGACTGTTCGCAACATCCTTGGCGGTGTCATCTTCCGCGAGCCGATCGTGATCTCCAACATCCCGCGCCTGGTGCCGGGCTGGACGAAGCCGATCGTGATCGGCCGCCACGCCTTCGGGGACCAGTACCGGGCCACCGACCTTGTCGTTCCGGGCGCCGGCAAGCTGACGCTCACCTACACGCCCGCCAGCGGCGAGGAGCCGATCGAGCTGGATGTCTATGACTTCCCCAGCGGCGGGATCGCGATGGCCATGTACAACCTCGACGACTCGATCCGTGACTTCGCCCGAGCCTCGCTGCGCTACGGGCTCGATCGGGAATACCCGGTCTACCTTTCCACCAAGAACACGATCCTCAAGCGCTATGACGGTCGCTTCAAGGACATCTTCGCCGAGGTCTTCGAGGCGGAGTTCAAGAGCGACTTCGAGGCCGCCGGAATCACCTACGAACACCGCCTGATCGACGACATGGTGGCCGCCGCCCTGAAGTGGGAAGGGGGCTACGTGTGGGCCTGCAAGAACTACGACGGAGATGTTCAGTCGGACACCGTCGCGCAGGGCTACGGCTCGCTGGGGCTGATGACGAGCGTTCTGATGACGGCCGATGGAAAGACCGTTGAGGCCGAGGCGGCCCACGGCACGGTGACCCGCCACTACAGGATGCACCAGCAGGGCAAGCCGACCTCCACCAACCCGATCGCCTCGATCTTCGCCTGGACCCGCGGCCTCGCGGCTCGCGGGC
>CAZFGJ010000184.1:0-5066 GCA_964518445.1 uncultured Solirubrobacteraceae bacterium | reverse complement strand
AGTGCTCGTCGTGGGCGCCGGGCAGCAGGACCACGGGATCAGTGATCCCCCGATCGGCAACGGGCGGGCAATGTCGGTCCTCCTCGCCCGCGAAGGCGCAGCGGTTGCTGTCGCCGACATCGACGGCGACAGCGCCGAGGCGACGGCCGAGCTGGTGCGGGCCGAGGGCGCCTCGTGTGTGACGAGCATCGGGGACGCCTCCCAGGAGCCGGCCATGCGGCGGATCTTCGAGGAGGCCTCGGCCGCCCTGGGTGACCTCGACGGCTTGGTGATGAACGTCGGAGTCGGCGCCGGGATCGGCTTCGCCGGCACCAGCCAGGAGGACTGGGATCACGTGCTTGCCGTCAATCTGCGCTCGCACTTCCTGGGCTGCAAGCTCGCCCTGGAGCAGTTCGGGGAGGGCGGCGCGGTCGTCCTGATCGGCTCGCTCGCCGGTCTCGAGTCGATGCCGATCCCGTCCTACGCCGCGTCGAAGGCAGCCCTCCTTGCCGTCTGCCGGAACGCCGCCGTCGAGGGCGCCCCGGGGATTCGTGTGAACCTCGTCGTGCCGGGCCTGATCGACACCTCGCTGGGCCGGATGGCCACGAGCCTGAACCCCGGCCGTGGGGAGGTCCGCATCCCGGCCCGCCGCCAGGGGACGGCCTGGGAGGTTGCCCAGTGCGCCGCCTTCCTGCTGAGCGAGGAGGCCAGCTATGTGACGGGGCAGCCGCTGGTCGTGGACGGCGGGCTCAACGTGGCGATGCGTACCTGACGCTCAGGCCGCGAAGGCGTAGTCGTCCAGGTCGTAGCGAGCGCTTCGCCACGCTGCCTCGAGCGTCAGGCTGGGACGGAACGGCGCGTCGCCGTGCTTGTCGAAGTAGTAGCTGTTGGCGTTCGCGCAGGAGCCCTGGAAGAAGATCTGGTTGGGCCGCCGGGCCAGCATCGACTCGAAGTAGCGGCGGTTCGCCTCCGCGCGTATCTCCACCCGGGTGGCGCCCGACTGACGGGCCCGGCCCAGGCACCGGGTGATGTGGCGCATCTGCGTCTCGATCAGGCCGAAGTAGGACTGGCCGTTGAATCCGTAGGGGCCGAGGATCGAGAACCAGTTGGGGAAGCCCGGGACGCTGACGCCCTCATAGGCCTGGAAGCGGTTTGCATCCCACCAGTCATCGAGGCTGACGTCGCCGGCGCCTCGCACCTCGAACGGGGGGATGTTGCCGGTCTCGAAGGTCTTGAAGCCCGTCGCGCAGACAAGGACGTCCAAGGGATGCTCGACACCGTCGGCCGTGCGGATGCCGGCCGGTGTGATCGCCTCGATCCCGCTCGTCTCGAGCTGGACGTTGGGGCGGTTGAAGGCCGGCAGGTACTCGTTCGAGAAGCTGGGGCGCTTGCAGCCCAGGGAGTACTGCGGCGTGAGCTTCTGACGCAGGAGTGGATCCTCGACGGCCTCCAGCTGTTTGTTGCCGGCGCGTTCGCCTGTGGCCCGGAGGCTGGGGAAGGTGCCGGCATAGTGCGCGACGATCACGAAGGTCAGCTCGACGAAGGCCTGACTGACCCAGCGCGACAGGAGCTTCGCGCCGGGCACTCGCCGAAGCACCTGACGGGCTCCCCGGCTCAGTGGAAGGTCGAGCTTTGGCAGGCACCAGATCGGCGTGCGCTGGAAGACCGTCAGGTTGGAGACCTCGGGGGCGATCGTGGGTATCAACTGGACAGCCGATGCTACCGTGCCGATCACCCCGACCCGCTTGCCCTTCAGCTCGATCGAGTGATCCCAGCGGGCCGTATGGACGGTCGGCCCGGCGAACGTCTCGATACCCGGGATCTCGGGCGGCTTGGGCTGGGAGAAGACGCCCGTCGCGCCGATCATGAACCGCGTCGTGATCGTCTCCCCGCCGGCCGTCGTGATGTGCCACAGGTTCGATTCCTCATCGAAGCGGGCGCTCTCGACCTTCGTGTTCAGCCTGATCCGTGAACGCAGGCCGTAGCGATCGACGAGGTCCTCGGCGTAGGCCTTGAGCTCTTCGCCCGGCGCATAGACCCGTGACCAGTCGCTGCGCTTCTCGAACGAGAACTGGTAGCTGAAGGACGGGATGTCCACGGCCACACCCGGGTAGGTGTTCCAATGCCAGGTCCCGCCGACACCGTCACCCGCCTCGAGGACGACGTAGTTGTGAAAACCCGCCTGGTCCAGCTTGATGGCTGCGCCGATGCCCGAGAAGCCGGCGCCGATAACGACGACCTCGAGCATCGGCGGCGTGCGCTGAGAGCTCATCGGGTGAGCGTAATTGATCAGCCCCCCTCGGCTTGCGAATAGGGGGCCAGGTAGTGGATCATCGTGGTGCACCGCTCACGGAATCCGCTCGGTCCGCGAACCTTCGAGAACCGCGGGACGATCCGCTCACCCGTGTAGCCCGTCAGCAGGTCCGCGATAAGCGGGTCATCCGCGAGGCTCAGCCTGAGCCCGGGAACGACCGCGAAGTCGCGTCCCCTCTCCTTGAAGAGAGCGCCCTGCGCGGCGACGACCTGCACGCCATAGGAGTCGATCGCTTCGAGCTGGCGGAGGTCGACCGTCAGTGCCCCGACCCCTTCCTCGCGCAGGTTCTCGATCTCATCCTCGAGCTCGGCCGCCGAGTAGTAGTCCAGCCTGCCGGTGAGGACAAGCGTGTGCTTCCACTGCGACGTGTCAACGGGCGTGCTGTGCGGTGCCTCGGGGGCCAGCGTGAGCCGGCCGTTGTCCTCCGGTGTACTGGTGGTCGGTCCTGTCTGGACGTGCCTGAGCGCATATTCGCGACGGGTCGCCAATGTCAAATGACGTTTCATCCTTCATGCTCCTCTCGAGACCTTTCGAACTGGATACGGCCCGGTCAAGGCAGACCAGGCCCGGTGTGGAGTGACCTGGGACGAGCTATCCAGGTCGCTCTGGAACCAGAACGAAGAACGACGTGCGCCATGAGGGCTGATCAAGTATCACGGCGCGAGTGGAGATCTCGGCGTGGCAGAGTTTGATGCCGGCCGAGGCGAAGGCCGAGCAGGCGGCACTTGAACCGCCACCGGCGGCTGACACGCCGCCCGAGCCGCCGGGTCCCTGAGCGGGACTCGGGGCGGAGGGAGAGTTCTCGACCGAGGTCCGCCGGTGTGAGGCGTCTTCGGTTTCAGTTCCTGTGATTGAGGATCGGAACGAACCCGAGGTGATCAGGACGGTTGTCGGGCTGGTCGACTGAGTGCTTAGGCTGAGCCAGCCGACGCCGCAGCTCGAGGTGATCGAGGCTTCCAGGCCGCAGCCCGCGGGGCCGGACGGACGCTTCGAGCGGTCCGGCGGCAGCGTTGCGATCGGAAGCTGGCTCGGCCAGAGGGTGGTTTCGACCTCCGGCGCGTCGCCCGTTTCCGTGCCGGACACAGCCGGCGTGGACGCCGAGCCGGTCGATGACTGCGAGGAGATGATCGTCGTTTCCTGGCCGGCTCCTTCGAGGGGTGTCTTGCCGCCCTTTTCTTCGTGTTCGGGAACTTCGATCGGTTCCCCTACCGGCGCGGGAACTTCCGCCGCCGGGGCTTCTTCCACCGGGGCGGGCGCTTCCTCCACCGGGGCGGGTGCTTCTTCTACGGGTGCCGGCGCTTCGACTTCGGGTGGCGCGGGCGCTTCGACTTCGGGTGGCGCCGGAGGTTCCACCTGCTGGGCGGGGGGTGGTTCGACCGGCGGCATTTCGGTTTCCGGAGGCGGGGTTTCTTCGGCCGCCGCAGGGGCTTCTTCCGCGTCCTGGACCTGCGCGGGCGCTGTTTCGCTCGCAGGCGGTTCTTCCGCGGGAGGCGTTTCGGCTGTTTCCACCGGAGCCGGCGGAGCAGGTTCGGTCGGCCACTGGGCTTCTTCACCCGCCGGGGGATTCTGTTCGCCCTGTTCGGCCGAGAGCGGGCCTTCGCCGGCGGTGTCCGCCCGTGCCGGGGCGTCCGTAAATGCCAGCAGTCCCGCAAACAGGAGCGAGACGACAACTCCGAGAGCGGCGCACAGGGGGCCAATGCGCCGAATTGATGATGGATTAGCCGCGCTGATCATCTTGGCGTCCGTTCTAAAGATACGCACTTACGCCTCCCCGGTCCACCCGTCGCTAAGCTCTGACAGGGATGATCATTGGAGACCGTTCTGGATGCGCCGATTAGAGGAAGGGCCGAACGGGAATGGTTGTCAGAGGTATGACTCTGGCTGTTAGGCCGCTCAAAGAGGTGGGGTTTCAAGCAACATGCTCGTACTAACAAGGACCGTCGATGAGGTCGTGATGATCGGGGACGACATCGAACTCGTCGTCCTATCCACCCACGGCGGCAAAGTCCGCCTGGGCATCCAGGCCCCCTCCGACGTGGCCGTCCATCGCAAGGAGATCTACCTGGCGATCCACGGCGAAGGCGAAGTCGGGGTCGTGCCGAAACCGGCCGAGGATCCCGCCGAGACTCGTCGCCAGGCCTCCTGAAGCAGGGGTGGGCCTCCGCCCGCCGATCATTCGTCCAGATCCGGCGTCGCAGACACAGAAGATCGATGCCTGGGGCCTAGTCTGCTCAACGTGGGCACCTCGAGCCGGTCCGCAGCGATCAGCGATGTCGCGGTCAGCGACGGGGTGCCGGCAGCGGTCGCGGTCCTGGGGAAGGACGGGACGGTCGAGCGGGCGACGAGAGCCTTCGTGGACTGGATGGCGGCGCACGAGGGTTCGCTCGACCGCTGCTCAGGCGAGCTCGAGTCGATAGCCGCCGGCGAGATGGAGTCCGCGCAGGTGCGCCTGGACGGGCTTGAGACGGAGCTCGTCGCGGTCCTCGACGGCGCCGGGCGGCGGATGGCGGCGCTGACGATTTCGCGCACGGGCGAGGAGCCCGACATCGAGGCGGCGAGCCCGCTGCTCGAGGAGCCGCTGGACGAGAGCCCGGCGATCATCTGGCTGAAGGATCTCGACGGCCGCTACCTGCGCGTCAACAGCCGCTACCTCGAGCAGCTCGACATCGACGCGGACAGCGTCCTGGAGCGGACCGATGCCGAGCTGACGCCGGCCGGGTCGATGGAAGGGATGAGGCTGGAGGAAGAGGGGGCGGCAGGGCGCGAACCGCTC
>CAZFGJ010000183.1:0-5109 GCA_964518445.1 uncultured Solirubrobacteraceae bacterium | reverse complement strand
CGAGGCCGCGCGATCCGACGAGCCAATAGAGCATCTCGCTGCCCACCTGGCCTATGTCCAGAACGTCGGCGCCCACCGAGAGCAGCCCCTCCCGGTAGCGGGCGGCCAGCTCCGGGGCGCTGAGGCGCATGTCCCGGCCCAGCCCGACCCGCAGCTTGGTGACGTCCTTGCCTTCGAGGTCGGCAAGGACGATCCCGAAGGCCCGGCCGATCCGTTCTGCCAGGTCACCGTCGATCTGCTCGCCGTAGAGGCCACGGATGTCGTAGGCCTTGAAGATGTCGGGGAGCGGGTTGGAGCTCATGCGCCCGCGCATCCTAGTCGCCCGCCGGGTGGGGCCGGGGGCTCGCCCGGACGGCGAAGGGCCCTCGGCGGGCCCTAGACTTGATGTATGTCAGGACATTCGAAGTGGGCCAGCATCAAGCACAAGAAGGCGATCGTCGACTCCCGGCGGGGAGCACAGTTCTCCAAGCTGACGCGGGCGATCACCGTCGCGGCACGTGACGGCGGGGGAGACCCCGTCGGAAATCCCTCGCTCGACCTTGCCATTCGCAAGGCCAAGGAAGCCTCGATGCCCAAGGACAACATCGAGCGGGCCATCGCCAAGGGCACCGGCGAGGGTGGCGAGGCGGATGCGATCGAGGCGGTCCTCTACGAGGGCTACGCGCCGGGCGGCGTCGCGGTGCTGGTTGAGGCGCTGACGGAGAATCGCAACCGGACCAGCGCCGAGGTCAGGCACATCTTCGCCAAGAACGGCGGAAGCCTGGGTGAGCCGGGCTCGGTGGCCTACCTGTTCGACAAGAAGGGGACGATCCTGATCGACGCCGAGCGCTACTCCGAAGACGACCTGATGGTGGCCGTCGAGGCCGGCGCCGAGGACATCACGACCGATGAGGGCGTCTTCGAGGTGATCACCGAGCCGACCGAGTTCACCCCCGTGCGCACAGCCCTTGACGAGGCCGGCATCGAGATCCAGAGCGCCGAGATGGCATACCGGCCGTCCAGTCTCGTTCCTGTCGAGGAGGGTCCTGCGGGGAAGCTGATGAAACTCCTCGAGCTGCTCGAGGACAACGACGACGTCAGCGCCGTGCATGCCAACTTCGACGTCTCCGCCGACGTCCTCGAGCGGGCCCTCGGCTGACCTTGCGGCCCCGCCCGCCCGTGGCGATCCTCTGCGGTGGGAGGGGGACGCGCCTTCAGGAGCACACTCGCGAGATCCCCAAGCCGCTGGTGGAGATCGGCGGCATGCCGATCGTCTGGCATGTGATTCGGCTCTACGCCGCCCAGGGGTTCACCCGCTTCCTGCTGGCCACCGGCTACCGGGGCGAGCTGATCGAGAGCTTCGTATCCGAGACGCAGTGGAAGGAGGGCATCGAGGTGCGCTGCGTGGATACGGGCCTCGAGACCCAGACCGGTGGCAGGATCGCCGCCCTGGGCGAGCATCTCGCCGGCGAGCCGGTCTTCTGCGCCACCTACGCCGACGGGCTCGCCGACATCGATCTGGAGCAGCTGCTCGAGTTCCACGCCGGGCACGGCGCCCTGGCGAGCATGACCGTCGTGCGGCCCGAGCTGCAGTTCGGCGTGACTCAGATCGACGAGGAGGGAGTCGTCCGCGGGTTTCAGGAGAAGCCTCGCTCGGACCACTGGATCAACGGTGGCTTCTTCTGCTTCGGCGCCGAGGTGCTCGAGCGCCTGGGCGGCCCCGAGACGATCCTCGAGCGGGAGCCCCTGGACGGGCTGGCCGCCGACGGGCAGCTACGTGCCTACCGCCATCGCGGCTTCTGGGAGTGCATGGACACCTACAAGGACGCCATCGCCCTGAACGACATGTGGGCCGCCGGCAGCGCGCCGTGGGCCCAGCACGCAGAGGACCGCGAATCGGCCCTAGCCGAGCAAGCCTGAGCCGGGCCGCTCAGGCCTCCGGGCGCCGTACCCGGAACAGCCGGACCGGTTCGCGGATGCCCTTCAGCCGGCGTTCGCCGGCGAACGAGTAGCGGAAGTCCTCGCCGGCGGCCTCGCGCAGGTCGCGGTCGCCCAGCAGGCTGCCAGGACGCGCGACCGAGGTGATCCGGCTGGCGAGGTTGACCGGGCGCCCGAACCAGTCGCCGGCACGCAGCAGCGCCGGTCCCCATGCCGCGCCCGCCCGCAGCTGAGGGAAGTACTCGCCCTCTGCGTCGGCGGCCTCGATCAGCGACAGGCCCGCGGCGAGCAGCGGCTCTGGCTCCGGTGAGGCGAGCATTGCGGCGTCGCCGATCGTCTTGACCAGTCGCACGGGCCCCTCCGCGACGTCGCTGGCCAGCGCTTCAAGGCGCACCGCGAGACGTCCCAGCTCGTCGGCCGGGACTTCCTCGCCCAGACGGGTGAAGCCCACCAGGTCGGCGAAGCAGACCCCGATCTCGCGTGATCCCGGGAGCATGCCGCCCTGGCGCTCCATGGCGCTGACGACGGTGCTCTGGGTCGCGTGGCGAAGATGCAGCGCCAGGATGTTGACCACCAGGGGGTTGACCAGGGGGTAGAGCTGCTCGGCCACCAGCGCGTACTGCTGGGCCAGCTCCGTCTCGCTCATCCCCGGCTCGAGCACCAGTTTCAGGGGCAGCGCACGGAGGCTTTCGGCGGCCTGCCCCAACCCCCGGCCGAGGATCCGCAGCAGCTCCAGCAGCTCCTCGTCGTCGATCCCGGCATCCCGGGCCACATGGATCATTTCCGTCGATTCGACCTCGGCGGCCGTGTAGACCGGGTCGGCCGGATCGGGGATCGGCAGGCCCATCGCCCGGCGGACCCTGACCAGGAACTCCTCTTCGACGCCCGTCATCTCCGCGACCTCGGCGGCCGTGTAACGCTCGGTGCCCACGATCACGCGGTCGGCCGGGAGGTACATGATCGTCCCGGTGGCCGTTGTGCGCCGAAGGTCGGTCAGCGGAACGCCTTCGGCGACCAACTTTTCGAGCAGCGTCAGGCGCTCCTCCCGCTGGGCTCCCTCGAGGCCGGCAAGCAGCCCCTCGGCCTCGAAGTCGATCGGCTGCCCGGACTGGACGCTCATCCTGCCGCCACCCTAGGGCAAGGTGGTCCGCCGGGCGCATCCCGAGAGGCAGGCGTCCGGCAGCGGGCGCAGAATCAGTGCCCGTGATCGTCCTCGGCATCGACCCAGGCCTCGCAAACACCGGCTACGGCGTCGTGGGACGCCGTAGCGGGCGCCTCGTGGCACTCGACGGCGGCGTGGTCGAGACACCCGCCGGGCTGCCGGCCGAGCGCCGGCTGGCCGACATCCACCGGGCGGTGGCCGCCCTGATCGACGAGCACGAGCCCGACTCGATGGCTCTCGAGGAGCTCTACTTCGGCCAGAACGCCCGCAGCGCCTTCGCAGTGGGGCAGGCACGAGGGGTCGTCATGCTGGCCGCCGGACAGCGGGGGATCCCCTGTTCGGGATACACCCCCCAGCAGGTCAAGGGGGCGGTCTGCGGCAGCGGCCGAGCAGAGAAGGACCAGGTCGCCCGGATGGTCGCCACGCTGCTCGGGCTGGCCGAGACTCCGCGGCCCGATCACGCGGCCGATGCGCTGGCGGTTGCCATCTGCCATGCCAGCAGGGCGCCCATGAGTGCCGCTCTGGCGGGAGCCGGGCTGTGATCGCAATGCTGCGCGGAGAGGTCGCCGTGCGCCGCCCCGACCATGTCGTGGTGCTCTGCGACTCGGTGGGCTACCGGGCGGCAGTCTCGGCCGAGACGCTCCGCCACGTCGGATCGGTCGGCGAGACCGTCTCGCTGCACACCCACCTGATCGTCCGTGACGATGCGCTGGCCCTCTACGGCTTCCACGCCGAGGAGGAGCGCGACCTGTTCCTGATGCTGCTCTCCGTCCAGGCGGTCGGCCCCAAGGTGGCCCTGGCGGTGCTCTCGGCCGGCCAGCCGCGGGAGTTGATCTCAGCCCTCGCGGCGGGCGACGCGGCCCGCTTCCAGGCCGTTCCGGGGATCGGCAAGCGGACGGCCGAGCGGATCATCGTGGAGCTTCGCGAGAAGGTCGTCGTGCAGGACTCCGAACCCTCGGGGCGCACTCCGATCATCGCCCGGCGCGGCGACCCGGTGAACCCCAGGGCCTTCGCCCGCGAAGGCCTGATCGAGCTGGGCTACGGCCCCGGCGAGGCCGAGGAGCTGCTGCGTGACGCCGAGGGCGAGACCGCCGAGCAGCTGATCGCCGCGGCCCTGCGCCTGGCCAGGAGCGCAGGCTGAGCGAGATGAGCGAGACGACCGCCCGCATCCAGACTCCCTACCTGGTCCCCGAGGACGAGCTCGACCGCTCGCTCCGCCCGCGTCAGCTGCGCGAGTTCGTCGGGCAGGAGTCGCTGCGCGAACAGCTGGCTGTCTCGATTGAGGCCTCGGCAGCGAGGGGAGATGCGCTGGATCACCTGCTGCTGGCAGGCCCGCCGGGGCTCGGCAAGACCTCGCTCGCCCAGATCGTCGCCGCCGAGCTCGAAGTGCCGTTCGTACAGACGGCCGGGCCGGCGCTGGAGCGCAAGGGGGACGTGGCGGCCTTCCTGACGGCACTCGAGCCGCGGAGCGTGTTCTTCGTCGATGAGATCCACCGTCTGCCCCGTGCCCTCGAGGAGACCTTCTACCCGGCCATGGAGGATCAGCGCCTGCCGATCACCGTCGGGCAGGGTGCCGGCGCGCGGGTCGTGACGCTCGAGCTGCCGCCCTTCACGCTGATCGGAGCGACCACCAGAGCCGGCCTGCTGACGACCCCGCTACGGGACCGGTTCGGCATTCAGGCTCGTCTGGAGCCCTACACGGTGGCCGAGCTGGCCGTGATCGTCCGGCGCTCAGCGGGGATCCTCGAGATCGGCCTGGACGAGGCCGGAGCGGTCGCGATCGCAGGCCGCAGCCGGGGCACCCCGCGCGTGGCCAACCGGCTGCTGAAGCGTGTCCGGGACTACGCCGAGGTCCGCATGGAGGGCATCGTGACGGCCGCCGCCGCGGAGGCCGCCCTGGAGATGCTGGAGGTCGACGAGCTCGGCCTGGACCGCCTCGACCGCGAGATCCTGGGAGCCATCTGCGAAAAGTTCGAGGGCGGCCCGGTGGGGCTCTCGACACTGGCCGTCGCGGTCGGAGAGGAGCAGGA
>CAZFGJ010000182.1:0-5186 GCA_964518445.1 uncultured Solirubrobacteraceae bacterium | reverse complement strand
CCCAACGACTTCATCCCGCTACTCGAGGAAACAGGGCTGATCGTGGACGTCGGGAGATGGGTCCTCGCTCAGGCCTGCCTGCAGGGATCGACCTGGCGAGGGGCCGGCCATCCCATCAGCATTGCCGTCAACGTATCCGCCCGCCAGCTGGACGACGACGAGTTCGTCGGCGACGTCGAGCACGCCCTGGCCGTCAGCGGACTCGAGCCGACCGCCCTGACCCTCGAGATCACCGAGACGGCCCTGATGCGCAATGCAGATGAAACGGCCGCCAGGCTTCACGCGATCAAGCGCCTGGGGGTCCGGATCGCGATCGACGACTTCGGCACCGGATACTCGTCCCTGTCTCACCTTCAGCGGTTCCCCGTCGACTCTCTGAAGATCGACCGTTCCTTCCTCGTGCAGATCGCTGACAACCCCGAAGGCGGCACCTTGATCCGTACACTGGTCCGCCTAGGCAAGGCGCTCTCGATCGAGACCCTCGCCGAGGGGATCGAGCACGCCGCCCAGCTGACCATGCTCCGCGAGGAGCAATGCGACAGCGGGCAGGGCTTCCTCTTCGCCCGACCGCTCGAGGCGCACGCCGCCGAGCTGTTCCTACGCGACTGGCGAGTCGAGGACGGCCAGCGGCTTCAGAACGCCGCCCAGGCCGCCGAGATCGCCCGCGGAACCTCCATCGGCTGAGCCCGTCTGCGCCCCTTGGCCGAGCGATTCGGCTGCTGCACCCCTAAAGGCTAAAGCGGGAATGGTCGAAGCCATATCCCAGCTGCCCTCGAAGCGGTACACGGATCGGTTGCCATCAATCGGCGACCCGGTAAGGAGACCAATGCTCAAGCGAACCCTCACGTCCTACGCAGGCGCCCTCGTATGCCTGCTCGCGCTGGCTGCCCCCGCGGCGGCCCAACCCGGCCTTTCAGCGCCCTCCAAGCTCGACTTCGGAAGCGTTGACATCCATTTCGGCGGGAGCCCCCGCCAGAGCGTCCTGGTCTCGAACATGTCCAGCGAAGACATCTCCCTGGGCGGGCTCGGTATCAGCGGCCCCGACTCCTCGGTCTTCCGGATCACCAATGACGGCTGCTCCAAGCAGCTCCTGACGGCATTCACCAACTGCTCACTGGAAGTCGAATTCCAGCCCGGCACGAGCGGCGCCAAGGCGGCCACCCTCGAAATCCCCGCCGGCGAATCGCCGGTCGAAGTGGCCCTCGCAGGCACAGGCACAACCGGGAGCCTCTCCTCGAGCCCCGGAGCCCTGCATTTCGGACCGATCCCCTACACCCGTCCCGGCGCGCACGAAGAAGGCGAACAGAACGAGAACGAACAGCTGAACGTCACCGCCAGCCCCGATGCCGGCGTGCAGACCGAATCCGTCTCGATCGTCGGCCCCGACGCCTCCTCCTTCTCGATCCAGTACGGCAACTGCGCCTACAACCTGCTCGCTCCGAACAACACCTGCAGCGTGGGAATCCGCTTCCAGCCCGACTCTCCCGGCACAAAGCATGCCGAACTCCTCATCCTCAACGACGGCAACAGCGGGCCGCTCTCGATCCCGCTCGAAGGAGAAGGCAGGGAAGGCCCCCATTTCAGTGCCAGCACCACCCAGGCACTGCTCGGCGACGTGCCCCTGGGAGGCTCGCGGGCGCAGACCTTCACAATCACCAACACCGGCGACTATCCGCTGTATATCCAACAGTCCTTCCTCGTCTCGGGAACGCCTCTGATGTTCCCCAGAACCTCTGACACCTGCCGTGGGCAGATCGTCGAACCGGGCCTCTCGTGTGAGATCACCGTCCTGTTCCAGCCCACCACCACCGGCCAGAAGGACGCTGCCCTGCTGGTGATCACCAACTCCATCCCGGGGATCAACGTCCTCGGGATCGAGGGGGCCGGCGTCAGCAACACCCCGGGGGTCGCCAGTCCGCCGATCCAGCCTTCGGTCGCGCCGCGTCACAAGCTCGCCCGCATCACTCCCGCCGGACCGCGCACGACCACCCTTCGCGCCGGGACGCTCACAACCGGAGTAGTGGCCAGCTGCCCCGGCGGCCACAGGCACTGCCAGGCTGTCAGCCTCCTCACAACGACCCTCCCCGCCCATGCGGCGGGCGCCCGCCGTGCCGTGAAGCTGCGCCTCCTCGGGTCGGCCAGCGTTGGCCTGCGCGAACGTGAGAGCTCCCCCGTGCACGTCCACCTGACGCCCGGCGGGCTCGCCCTGCTGCGTCGCCAGCGACACCTCACCGTCACGCTCACCACGGTCCTCAGATCGGGGCGCGGCACGATCGCAACGCACTCCAGGACCCTGTTGCTCTCAGCCTGAGCGCCACGCAGCGGGACGTTGACCCCAGAACGCGCGAAACCCCCGGATCGCCGGGGGTCTCGCGTCAAAGCGGATGAAGGGATTCGAACCCTCGACCTTCGCCATGGCAATCCGCGAAAACTCCCTCGACGCGATCCTATAGCCTGGATTTACTGACTTTCAAGATGTTTCGAACGGTCCGGATCGGGCTCATTTGCTACCCATTTTGCTACCCACGGCTGGTACCCTATCCGCGTGCTACCCACCAGCTACCCACGGGATTCAACGGCTCCGCCGCTCGCATCGCTGATCGTACGCGAGCATCGCGGTAAGCCGTTCTACGAGGCGTTCTTCCGCTATCGCGGTAAGCAGGTCAAGCGCCGGATCGGCCCGGCGTGGCTCGCGCGCGACTCGGATAGCGAGCCATGGCAGGCACGCCGGGGGCGTCTGCCTGATGGTGTCTACGACGAGCGGACCGCTCACGTCAAGGCCGCGGGGATGGTCGGCGAATACGTGGTGGAAGCAACTGAAACGGAGCGTGTGGCGCAGGAGCGAAGGACTGCCGGCGTCACCTTCCGGGAGGTCGCCCATGCTTACATGAAGTGGTTAGAGGATGTTCGTGGCGCGAAGCCGTCGACTTTGCGTGACCATCGAAGCGTCTTCGCCGAGCCAGGCACGGAGCCACGCCGTGGCGGAGGCGTCCTGCTTGGGCACACGATGGCCGCGCTCGGGGACCGGCCGGCCGCGAAGATCAGCTCCCGTGACGTCGAGGCACTGCTCAACACGGTTGCGAAGACCGGAGCATCGCCCAGCACTGTGAACAAGTACAGGGCACGCGTGTCAGCGGTATTCAACTATGGGATGCGTGAGAGCACGTACGGGTTGCCGACGAACCCGGTCAAGACCGCGGACAGACGCCGCGAGCCGCAACGTGGGCCGCTGGTCTACTACTCGCCCGAGGAGGTCGAGGCGCTCGCGAGAGCGCTCGCCGATGGGCGACACCGTGAATCGTGGAGTTTCGAGGTGCGTGAGGAGGTACGTCTAGCGATGGCCGCCGAGGACCGCCAGGACGCCGAGATGGTTCGCGTTGCGGCGTACGCGGGACTACGTCTCGGAGAGTTGCTGGCGCTGCGCTGGCGCGATGTTGACTTCTCGGGCCATGCCCTGACGATTTCGCGCGCTATGTCGGCGGGCGTCGAGTCGAGTACGAAGAGTGGACGGGTACGCCGTGTGCCCATGCCCGACCAGGCGGCAGCTGCGCTTGACCGCTTGAGCCGCCGCGAAGACTTCACTGGCGACGGCGAGCTTGTCTTCGCGAACGTGCTCGGCCGAGCCTTGGATGGCTCGGCCGTGCGACGGCGATTCAAGTCTGCGCGCGACGCTGCGGCGATCCGCCCGTTGCGGTTTCACGATCTCAGGCACACCTACGGCTCGCTGCTGGCCGCGGCCGGTGTGGATCTAGTGACCATTCAGGCCGCAATGGGCCACAGTCAGCTCGCGACGACTGGCCGATATCTGCACGCGAAGCCGGCTGCAGAGCAGGCGGCGATCTTCACGAAGGCCTTCGAGGTGTCCCCCGCCTCCCCGGCGCGCCGTCGGCGTGGGAAGCCGGCGAAGGGGAGCTGACGGCGCAAGGGCGCGTGTCAGAACCCTCTTTCGCAGATCCTGTAGCGGCGCTCGATCTCGCCGCCCATGCCTTCCGCTGCACGGTTCATGCGTGACCTAACGGGTACTGCTCGGTCAGCACCCGGGCCTAGCTCGCGTGGTGCCCGACGGGAGGGCTGCACGTCGGTGCGGCTCCGCGATAGAGACCGTCGGTGCTGGAGACGGACGGGACCGTTTGACCGTGGTATTTGAACGGGCGGCGGTTGAGTTCGGCGGTAATTAGGAGCGTGTCGCCTTGGGGGATCTGGTTGGCGTGGATGACGAGGTCGATGCCGGCGAATGCCGCCGCCCCCTTTCTTCGATTTAGCTGGGCTTCGATCGAAGGCTGTCGACCGCCGGGTTTCCGCGGTTCCACGAGCGGGTCATTGATTCGAGTGAGGTCTCTTTCGCCGGTTTGGGTGCAGCCGGCTTCGATCTGGGCTACCTGAGCCCTGACTCCGAGCTTCGCGAGCGTCTGGTTTGCGCCTCGTACCCCGAGGACCGAGGTGAGGGTGAGCGTGACCGAGCCGTCGGGGTTTACGGTCACGGCGTAGGCGGGTGTCGTGCTGGTGCTCGCCGTCAGGCTCAGGACCGAGGCAAGGACCGCTGCAACCGCGACCACGGCCGCGGCGGCGAGCGGAGCTCGCCGCCGGTGGCTAGGACGGTCCCGCGGGCGACTGGCGGTTCGGGCGAGCGGCCCCCCGTGCTCCTCGGCGAGTTCTGTCCAAAGACGGTTCTCGAAGCTAGACATTGTGCTTGATCTCCTTTCTGAGCTTGACTCGAGCCAGGAACAGCCGGACGCGCAGGGTGCACGGCGAGACCCCGAGCGCAGCTGCTGCCTGTGTGGGCGTGAAACCGGCGAGGTCCACGAGCTCGACGGCCTCGCGGTCCATCTCGGGCATCGCGGCGAGCATCGCGAGCAGCTCGCGCGCTGTTCGTTGAGCGTCGATCCGCTCGAGGAGCTGCTCGGTCTCGTCCTCATCGAGCGTCTGGCGGGCCATGTCGCGCCGTGCCGCGTCGTCTCTGCGGCCCGCACGCTGGCAGTGTTTGGCGTAGACGTGTCGGGCGATCGCAAACAGCCACGGACGCTCGCAACCATCCGCGGGCCCATTCGACGCAAAGGACTTCATCGCCTCCACGAACGTGTCGGCGGTCAGGTCGGCAACGGTCTGCGGGTCACGGCTGCGACGCGCGAAGAACCCGGTCACGAGGCCCACCTCGGAGCGATAGAGAGCCTCAAATTCAGCCAGGC
>CAZFGJ010000181.1:0-5513 GCA_964518445.1 uncultured Solirubrobacteraceae bacterium | reverse complement strand
TCGTAGACGCCCGAGCCGTGGCCGGCCTCGGCCACACGGACGTTCTGGAAGGAGGCCATCGCTTCCCGGATCGACGGATCGCGCTCGACGGCGTTCGAAACCAGCCAGAGGCTTCCAACCTGCCCCGCACAGGCAAGGTCCTCACGCGAGTCTCCGACCGCGAACGTCTCCTCGAGGCCGTAGCCGCGGACCCTTCGGTGCAGCGCGACCGCGTTGGCCTTCGAGGCTCCGATCGGAACGAGGTGGTAGCAACGGACGTGGGGCAGAGCCGCCAGGTCCGGCGAGCGGCGGTTGACGACCCCGTTGTCGACCAGCCGTAGCGAGCCCAGACCCTGCTCCTCGAGCAGCGCGTCGACCTCCTCGGCGTCCACCAGTCCACGAAACAGGTGGGAGACCTCGCGCCCCACGTGCCAGGGCTCGTGGTACTCCAGGCGACCCGCGTATCGCTCGAGCAGCATCGCCGGCGCCCCCGAGGCTTCTATCTGCTCGGAGATCGTCAGCTCTCCCGGGACCATCTCGCCTGTCAGCCAGTGCTCCTCACCCTCGAGCACCAGGCAGGCACCCGCCTCGTAGATGAAGCTGGCCTGTCCCAGCAGTCGCGCGTCCTCCTCGACCTGGGCCCTGCGCCGTCCCGACATCAGGATCACCTCGACCTCGGCCCGCAGACAGGCCTGGATCGCACGGACGCCGTCGAGCGAGACCGCTCCCTCGCCGTCATGCAACAGGGAGGCTCCTCGGCCGAGCAGGGTCCCGTCGAGATCCACGTAGAGGCACCGCACCGGGCCGACGGCGCTCATGAGACCCTCAGGGAGGCCAGCGCGGGGCGCTCCACCGGGGCGCCGTCGCCGCCCTCCTCGGAGCGGGGCTCCATCCGGCCTTCCCGCTCGAGGCGCCTGGCGACGGTGGCAAGGACGGTCCGCGCCATCCCCGTCAGGGCCGAGAGGGGCTGATGGGGGTTGCGGTGCTCGTCGAGGTCCACCTGAGCCATTCCGTCAAGTCCGACCGTCCGCCAGACGTCGATGAGCATCGCTATCTCCACCCCGTAGCCCGTCGCGAACGGAACGCTCTCGAGCAGCTCGCGACGGGCCGCCATCTCGCCGGCGAGAGGCTGGCGGACACCCTCGAGCTCGGGGTAGAAGAGCGCCAGGGCCGGTCTGGCCGTCAGGTGGTTGACGCGGCCGCCGCCCTCGCCGGGCGGGTCCGCCGAGCCCTCCATGGGCCGGCGGTAGAAGGCCTTGACGAAGCTGACCTGCGGCTCGCAGACCAACGGCCCCAGCAGGCCGGTCGCGAAGTGCCGGGAGAAGTCCTCGGTGTCGGCATCCAGGAAGCAGACCAACTCGCCCTGCACCCCACCGAGGGCCCGCCACATCGCGTCGCCCTTGCCCAGGACCGGCCCGAACTCGGGCAGGAGCTCCGCCTCCTGAAGCACCCGTGCCCCGGCCGCCCTGGCGATCTCGGCGGTCCCGTCGAGCGATCCGGCGTCGATTACGACCACCTCGTCGACAGCTCCCGCCTCGCGCAGCGCGTTGAGCTCTTCGACGATCGGCCCGACCGTCTGAGCGCACTCGCGGGCGGGCAGGCAGACCGAGATGCTCTGGCGGCGCTCGGCCGCTATCCGCTCGGCCGGGTAGAGGGAATGATGGAAGGAGCGGGCTTTCGCCCAGGCCCCCGAAGCGGCGGCTGACATCGGCTCTACTATCTCAAGTCCTTGGCCCTCGACCGGCGAACAGAGCCCTGGAGCAACCTGCTGGACGGTGGGCGCGAGGACGGCCGCCTGGTGCGCGAGGCACGCGAGGGCCCCGGCCGCCCGCACCTCGCGCCGATCCCCGAAGAGCTCCACCCCAGCCTCCTCGAGGCGCTCCGGCGAGGAGGCATCGAGCAGCTCTACTCCCACCAGGCCGATGCGCTGGAGGCAGCCTGGGAGGGGCCCACGATCGTCACGACCGGCACGGCCTCCGGCAAGTCCCTGTGCTTCAACCTGCCGACGCTCGACGTGCTCTGCCGCGATCGCCGGGCACGTGCCATCTACCTCTACCCCACCAAGGCCCTGGCCCAGGACCAGGCCCGGGCGCTCACCGCGCTGGGCATGGGGAATCTCGTCAGGCCGGCCATCTATGACGGGGACACGCCCCGCGAGGCACGAGCCGACATCCGGCGGCGAGCCAACGTGGTGCTGACGAACCCCGACATGCTGCACGTCGGCATCCTGCCCAACCACGCCGCCTGGGCTGACCTGTTCGCCAACCTTGCCGTGATCGTCATCGACGAGGCCCACGTCTACAGGGGGGTCTTCGGCTCCCATGTGGCCAACGTGCTGCGCAGGCTCAGGCGGATCGCAGCCGCCTACGGGACCGAGCCACGGGTGATGCTGGCCTCCGCGACGATCGCCAACCCCATCGAGCTGGCCGAGCGACTCACCGGCCTGGATGGGATCGCGCTGATCGACGAGGACGGCTCGCCCAGCCCCGAGCGCAAGATCGCGATCTGGAACCCGCCGCTCACCGACGAGGCCAGCGGCGCCCGTCGCTCGGCCCTCGGCGAGGCGGCCGAGCTGCTCTCAGAGCTGGTCCGCGAGGGTGCACGGTCGATCTGCTTCATGAAGTCGCGCAAGGGGGTCGAGGTCCTCAGCAGGCTGGTCCGCGAGGAGGTCGAGAAGACCGACCCCGCCCTCGCCGAGCAGGTTGCGCCCTATCGCGCCGGGTACACCGCCCAGCAGCGGCGCGAGCTCGAGCAGCGCCTGATGGCAGGCGAGCTCCGCTCGATAATCACCACCGATGCCCTCGAGCTGGGGATCGACATCGGCGAGCTCGACGCGGCGGTCGTGGTGACCTTCCCCGGCACCATCGCCTCGCTGCGCCAGATGTGGGGCCGAGCGGGGCGAAGGGGCAGGGGGCTCGCCGTGTACGTCGCCGGAGAGGACGCTCTTGACCAGTTCTTCTGCCGCCACCCCGACGAGTTCCTCGACCGCCCCGTCGAGGCGGCCATCCTCGATCACGAGAGCCCGGAGATCTACAGCCGCCACCTCCTCTGCGCCGCCCACGAGGGGCCGCTGTCGCACACCGACGGCGAGTTTCTGGGGCCCCGCTGGGAGGCCACGGCCGAACAGCTCGAGAGCTCCGGAGAGCTGCGGCGCCGAGGCGAGCCGGGGAGCTACGTCCCGCGGGCTCCCGGCGCATACCCGGCAGCCGAGGTGTCATTGCGCTCCGCCTCGAACGAGAGCTTCGCCATCGTCGACGTCTCCTCCGGGGAGCTGCTCGGCTCGACCGAGGCGGCCCGTGCCCACTCGACAGTCCACCAGGGCGCCATCTACATGCACCTGGGCCGCTCCTACGAGGTCTCCGAGCTCGACCTGGAGCGCCGCCGGGCGCTCGTGGCGCCGTTCTCGGGTGACTGGTACACCCAGCCAAAGAGCACAACCGACACGGAGATCGTGAAGCTGCTCGACCGCCGCGAGACGCTCGGTGTGAAGCTCTCCTTCGGTGAGGTGAGCGTCACCGACACGGTCCTGGCCTACCAGCGGCGCCGGCTGGCCGACCATGCCCAGGTGGACATGTTCGCTCTGGACCTGCCGCCCGTCAGCTTCTCCACCCAGGCGCTCTGGTTCGAGCTGGCCATCGGCGAGGGGGTGCCCTCCGACCTCGACGACGTCCTGCCGATGGATGCCCTGCTGGGGTCGCTTCACGCCACCGAGCACGCCCAGATCGCCGTGCTGCCACTGATCGCCATGTGCGACCGCTGGGACATCGGCGGCCTGTCCACGAACTTCCATCCCCAGACGGGCGCCCCCACGATCTTCCTCTACGACGGGCACCCCGGCGGCATCGGCATCGCCCGGACGGCCTTCCTGCGCTTCGAGGAGCTGTGCAACGACGCCCGGCGTCTCATCGAGGGCTGCGGCTGCTCGAAAGGATGTCCCTCCTGCGTGCAGTCGCCCAAGTGCGGCAACCTCAACGAGCCCCTCTCAAAGGCCGGGGCGCTGCGCCTGCTCGAGCACCTGCTCGAGGGTGCCGGCGAGTCGGCTCTCGCTGCGCCGCTCTGAGAGGCCTGCTCGGCTGTTGACGCATGAAGACCCCTCAGCGGGGAAGATGGAAGCCACGTGAGGACCCCGCACCACACCATGCCCGCCAAGTTCGGAAAGATCCTCCTCGCGACCGCTCTCGCCTGCGCCGCCCTGGGCGGAACCGCCGCCGCCGCCCTCGCCCCGGCGAGCCAGCTGCTGATCTTCGAAGGGGCCGGCGGACGGGTCCCCCTCACCGAATGGACGCTGCGCAAGGACCCCGCGGACGCGGGCCTCCGGCGGGGCTGGGCCGCCGGGCAGTTCACCGGTTCACGGGTGCGCGTTCCCAACGTGGTCAGCCCCACTCCCTACAGCGGCCACGCCGGAGGGATCAACTACCAGGGCTCGGTCGCCTGGTACCGGACGACGATCCAGGCGCCCACCGCCGGCACCTATGCACTGAGCTTCCAGTCGGCCAACTTCCGTGCCACCGTCTTCCTCGATGGGAAGCCGGTGGCCTCGCACAAGGGCTCGTTCCTCCCGTTCGAAGCACGCACCGCCCTCAGCGCCGGGAGCCACACGGTCGTCGTGCGAGTCGACTGGCGCTACCCCGGCAAGCAGTCCACCGAAGGGTTCCACCGGACCTGGTTCAACTGGGGCGGACTGGACGGGGAGGTGACTCTGCGCCCGATTTCTGAGAGCGAGCTGGAACAGCCGACCGTCTCGACAACGCTGCTGCCCGGCGCGAGCGCCGAGCCGCAGGCCAGCGTCAGGGTCAACGTCCTGGTTCGGAACAACGGGCCCAGGCGGACGCTGACGCCGACGGGCTCGCTGACCCGCACCGGCCAGTCGATCGCGCTGAGCTTCCCGGCGATGACATTGGCAAAGGGCCAGAGCGCGCTTGCCACGAGCACCGT
Source organism: uncultured Solirubrobacteraceae bacterium (assembly GCA_964518445.1). Taxonomy (GTDB): domain Bacteria; phylum Actinomycetota; class Thermoleophilia; order Solirubrobacterales; family Solirubrobacteraceae; genus Palsa-744. Next base: position 599 of record CAZFGJ010000181.1, on the reverse strand, counting down.
GACCCTCGCCCAACCGGCGCTGTGGTCGCCGGCCGCCCCGAACCTCTACCAACTCGAACTCTCGGTGCCGGGCGAGAGCTCCTACGCGGCCCGCGTGGGGCTGCGCCAGATCACCTGGAAGGAAGGGCAGCTGGAACTGAACGGCAAACGGCTGCGCCTCCATGGCGCAAGCGTCCAGGAGGACGTGCCCGGCCATGGCGACGCCCTGACTCCCGGCGACCAGGACGGGATCGTGGCCGAGCTCAGGGCGATCGGAGCAAACGCCGTGCGCTCGCAGCATCCTCTCGACCCGGCCCTGCTCGAACGCTTCGACGCCGCCGGCCTGCTCGTCTGGCAGGGCCTCGGACCCGTCGAAGGGGCTGGCAACTGGTACTCATCGACCCCCTCCCTGCTCGCCTCGGCCGAGCAGCAGGCGCGTGTCGCCGCAACCGCCGCCATGAGCCACCCCTCGATCTTCGCCTGGAACCTCGTCAACGAGGTCGCCGGCAACGGCCGCGATGCGGCCGAGGTCAGCTACGTCCGGGACCTGTCCGGCTGGCTGCACAGAACCGACCCCGGCCGGATGGTCGCGGTCGACGTCTGGGGCCGCCATCCCCCCA
>CAZFGJ010000180.1:0-5572 GCA_964518445.1 uncultured Solirubrobacteraceae bacterium | reverse complement strand
CTCGAGCTGGAAACAGTCGAGCCGGGACAACGCCAACGTTGCGAAGCTCGAACGCGAACACCGGGCCCTGCTGCGCCAGCACAACACGTTGAGCAGCCAGAGCAACCTGGAAATCCAGGCACACCAGCTGGATATGCTCCGTCCGGGCGAGCGGCCCTACGTCGTGCCGAACCTGCCGCACGACTGACCGCCGGAGTAGCAGCGGCTCGCTGCTAGCCTCGGCGCGTGTCCTACGAGAGCGCGTTCTACCAATGGCAACAGGGTGAGCGTCGCCTCCAGCGTGCGCCCCAGGAGCGTCAGGGACTGCTCGAGCGTGTGACCTCGTCCCTGGTGGCCGAGCTGCGCAGACGGCTTGGGGGAAAGTTCTCAGCCCAGGAGCTGGCTGACCTCTACGACTCCGGCACAGCCTGGTGCCTCCAGGTGGCCATGAAGGTCGCGCCGGAGGATGCCTGGGCCTGGGAGGCCGGGATCGTCATCGATGCGGCCTTCGGGCGCTACCTTCGCGAGGCTTCCGACTATGCGGGCGGCAGGCGCATGGTAGGCGCCTGAGCGGGGCTACTCCTCGTCGTCGCCGATCCGGCGGATGACGATTCGGTCTTCCTCGACCGCAACCTCGACGGGCCGGTGTCCGGCCCAGTGCTCGGCGTAGATCGGGTTGTCCTGAATGGCGGGGTCGAGCCACAGTCCGTAGCCCTCCTCGCCGTGATCGAAGGTGCCCTCGATCGGACCGGTTTTGCCTGCGCCGCGTCCGCGACGGCCGCCACGGCGGCTGCGTCGTTTGGGGCGGGCCTCGGAGTCCTCGTCCTCGTCGGGCCCGTCGCCGTTCTCGGCGGCCTCTGCGCGAGCTCGCTCGGCCTCGGCTTCTGCCGCTTCGAGCTCGGCGGCGATAAGAGCGTCATCCTCGGCGCGGAGATCGATCTCCTCGGGGTAGTCCCCGGCGGCGGTGTCCGGACCGGACTCCTCGCCGGTCAGGTCGTTCTGGCGCTTGAACTGCTCGATGTCGCGGACGCTGACCTCGAGCTGGTGGGCGACCCAGGCGTCGGTCCGACCTTGGCGCACCCAGGCGCGGATCTGATTCAGGTGCGGACGCAGTGATTTCCGGGGCATGAACGGTCCGGGAGACTAGCGCAAAGCACCCTGCGAGGGGCGGCGCACGGTCCCCCGGGGGGCTATTGCGGGGAGCCGGGGCGTCTCGAGGGCCTCAAATAGCGGCTTTGGGGTCGCGTTCCCCCGGTCCCGGGGTTATGCTTCCGAGCACCCGGGGGCAGGGGGACGGTCACCGGTAACGCCAGTCGGCAAAGAGGAAGGGTGCACCGAAAATGCTGGTTCTGACGCGCAAGTCCAACCAGAGCATCATGATCGGCGACGAGATTGAGGTTTCGGTGCTGTCCGTGATGGGCGAGAAGGTGCGGATCGGCATCCAGGCGCCGCAGAAGGTGCCGGTCTTCCGCAAGGAGATCTATCTCGAGATTCACCGTGAAGCCACGGGCGTCGCGCCGCCGACGGCCGCCGCTCATGCGACGGACGAGACCGCTGAGGTCGACGAGTCCCTGCGCGAACTGGGCGAGGGCTCCTAGCGAGCCGCTCCCGGGGAGTGCCCGGCGTCTAGCCGAGCAGCAGGTAGAGCGTCCTGAACATCACGACCGTCACGATGACGGCGGTGAGGATCAGGGTGGCTACGAGCAGGGCGAAGCGGACAGAGCCGCGCTTGTGACGCTTCTCTACCTCGCGCTTGTGTGCGCGCTGCTCGGCGGTCCGGCGCAGCGAGTCGCGGCGCCGGCGGTCGAGACTGATCTCCTTGACGAAGGCCCGCTCCCAGTCGGCGAGGCTCTGGCGCATCTTCATCGGGGAGGACCCTCTCCGGTTAGGAGCCGACGGGGGCCTTGGCCCGCTCGTAGACAGCGATGAAGCGGAGGTAGTTCTCCGCGATCTTGCGGGCCCCTGCGGCACGCTCGATCTTGCCGTCCACGTAGGCCTTCAGCGGGTCCCACCAGATCGAGCGCCCGATGGCGAAGCCGACGAAGCCGTCGACCGGGGCGGCGGCTGTGAGCCACTGGTCGACCTTCTCGTCATTGGCGCCGCGGCCGAGAACGACGCAGACGACGTCGTCGCGCCCTCCGCTCCTGGCCTGGGCCACGAGCATCTCGCAGTCGGAGCGCTCGTCGACGCCCTCGATCTTCCAAATGTCGACGACGATCCCGTAGTCCTGGATCTCGGCGATGGCACGGCGCATCAGCTCGGGGCGCAACTCGGCGTCGTAGCGTTCGCCGTCTCCACCGACCGAGGCCAGCTGGGCCTCCTCGGCTGGGACGAGGAGCTCGAAGAGGAACTTCCGGTCGTTCTGCAGGAGCCAGTCGCTGAGCTGCTTCAGCTTGCCGAGCTGGACGGCGTTTTCGGGGGCGTCACCGTCGGGGTTGTAGCGGACCAGGACCTTGGTGAAGTCCGGGTTGAAGCTCGAGATGTGCTCGCCGAAGTCCTCGCCGTACTGGAAGTCGAACATGTTCTGCCCGGAGCGCTCCGCGGGCATGGCCAGCTTCAGGCCCTTCTCGAGCGCCTCGGCTGGAACGGTCGATCCGAACTGCTCGTCGACGAGCACGCCCGTCACGGACGGGTCGGCGCCAGCGCTGACGGCCTGCAGGAGGCCCTCGAAGATCAGGTGCTTGGCGTCGGCGATGATCGCCGTCTGCTCCGCGTCGGGGTCTCCCTCGATGCCGAAGAACTTCTTCTGAAAGGAGCCGCGATGGTCAAAGGCGAGTATGTAGAGCTTCTGGTCGTATCCGGGGTTCATAACCCTGAGTATTCCAGAGGGGTGCAGAGCGGGGTCGGGAGGTCCATAGAATGGGGGCGTGAGCTCAGGCGCAGACCTCTTCGTTGTGTGCAAGCAGTGCGGGTCGGAGGTCAGTCCGTACATCACCGAGTGCCCCTACTGCGGCAACCGGCTGCGCCGCCGCGCTCCGAAGCTGCCGAAGGTCAACTCGCCCGAGGGGTCCAAGGCTGGGCGTCCCGGCCGCCGCTCACTGCTGGGCGGTGGCAAAGGGAGCACGCGAGCCAAGCCCCGCAGGCAGGTCTCGCGGGCGTCCTCGGATCGCTGGGCGGCGAGCCGGCCCTACGCCACGATCGCGATCGTCGGCGTTGCCTGCGTCGCCTGGGTGGCGGTCCGGGCGGAACCGTTCCTCTACACCCACATGCTGCTGATCGGTCCCCTCAACGGCGAATGGTGGCGCCTGCTGACAACGCAGTTCGTCTACCTCAGCGGCAGCGGGGCGGGTGTCTACGCGTTTCTGGCAATCGGGGCGGCCGGCCTGTTCGGATGGCTGCTGGAGCGCCGTCACGGGCCCGTGGTGGTGCTGACCCTCTACCTGGGGGCGGGTGCGACCGGCGCGCTGGTGGCGAGCGCCACCTACAACCTGCCGATCGTCTCGGGCGGAAACGCGGCGGCGCTTGCGCTGCTGGCGGCGTGGGCGGCCCCGGACCTCCTGGCGGCGCGGGCGGGTGAGCCCTACGAAGGTGACCTGGCCGGTGCGGGGGTTATCGCGGCGCTGCTCCTGGTTGTCCCGTTCGCCCGGCCCGAGGCCAGCTGGCTGGGAGGCGTGACGGGCGCGGTGATCGGCCTGCTGGTCGGCCTGGGACTCACGAGGATGAGCGATGCGAGGGCCTGAACAGGCTTATGATTGAGGGCACATGACGATGACCCATGCCGTCGTTCTGATCGAGGCGGAGCGCAATGCGCTCTCCACGCTGGGCGGCGACCTGGCGGACATCGAGGGCGTGGCCGAGGCCTACTCGGTCACGGGCGAGTGGGATTTCGTGGCGATCGTCAGGGTCCCCGACCACGAGCAGCTGGCAGAGGTCGTCACCTCGGAGATCGGGGGGCTCTCGGGAGTGGTGCGGACGCAGACGCTGGTGGCGTTCGCGGCCTACTCGCGCCACGATCTCGAGCAGCTCTTCTCGATCGGCGAATGATCGCCTGAGCGCGATGGCGGCAGTACCGATGAAGCCCGAGTACGGGCCGACGCTCGGGCGCCTGCTCGCGCCCTGGTGGCATGGCACACGCAGGTGGGTGCGGATGGCGGTGATGCTGGGCGGGGCGATGCTGGTGGCGGCGGCCATCGGCCTGACCCTGACGCTGCTGAGCGCCCACTACTCCCAGGGTGCCCCGATGCCCTTCAGCTTCAGCTACAAGGGCCTCTACAGGACGACGCCCGACCCGGGCGGCTACGTGAAGGTCGCGGCCCACGAAGGGGACGGGTCGGTCAAGTACTCATACGCCGTCGAGCCGCTGCTGCTGGCGCCCTACAGCGGGAACGTCTCGGGCGAGCTCCCCGTCTACGCCGCCGGCTACGCGAAGGAACTGGCCCGCCTGGATCCGCACTTCGTTCTGCGGGGAGAGGGCAAGACGCGGGTCAACAAGGTCCCGGGCTACCAGCTGCTCTACACGACGATGTCTCAGGGCCACGAACTGTTCGGACGCAACGTCCTGCTGACGCCCGAAAAGGAAGGCGTCCGTCGCGGGGTCAAGATCGTGATGCTGACCTCCGCCACGGCGAGCTCCAAGGTCAAAACCCCCAAGGAAGTCGCCTCGACGGGGGTCCTGCTGAAGCCCCTGAAGACCTTTACGTTCGGCTAGTAGCCGGCCGCGGCGCGGTGGGCGGCGCGGTCGAGCTTGCGTTCTTCGCGGGCGGCCTTGCGGGCCGGGCCGAGCGTGCCACCGTCGATGCTGCGGACTTTTTTGACGATCACGGGGGGAGCCGGCGTGACGGGGGTGACGACGACCGGGGGAGCTTCGGGGGTGGGGGTCGTTTCGGTCGGCGTCGTGACCGGCGGCGGCGGAGGCGTTTCGCTGGTGGCGGTCGTCGGCAGAGCCGTGGTTTCAGTGGTCACCTCGGTCACCTGAACGGGAGCGGGTTCTTCGGGCTTCACCTGAGCGGCCGGGGTGGCGGGCGCCGGTGTCACGGGGGCGGCGGTGGTCGTCACGGCGGGGAGCAGAGCGGGCTTGGCGGCGGGCTTCTTCAGTGCCCGGCGCGAGGCGGCTGCTGCGGCGGCGGTCCCGGCGCTTGGGCGCTGGGGGCGGATACGGGCGACGAGTGCCGGTGCGGGCGAGGCGGCCACGGTGGTTGCAGAGGCGCTGGCGACGGGAGCGTGGTGGTGATGGGCGGGAGTCACGGCGTGGTCGGCAGCGACGGCTCCGGCCGTGACCAGCGCGGCGGCGGCCAGTCCGGCTACGGCTTTCGTTGCGATGGCACCGGCACCGGCTGTCATCAGGCCACCGGCAAGGCCGCTTCCACCGGCGGCAGCGCCGGCACCCGCTGCGGCACCTGCGCCTGCGCCTGCGCCGACGGTGGCACCGCCGGCGACGTGGGCGCCACCGGCCGAGGCGGTCATTCCGAGCTTGGCCAGGATGACCTTTTTGAGCATCAGCAGAGGTGCCACGGGAAGGACGGCGGCGAGTGCGTGGTTGTTCTGCTTGAGCTGCTTCTTGAAGCCGCCGCAGCGTTCGCAGCCTCGGACATGGCGGCGGGCGGGAGTGGAGATCTTTGTAAGGCCCTCAGCTGCTTCGCCGAGCTCGAGGCGA
>CAZFGJ010000179.1:0-5603 GCA_964518445.1 uncultured Solirubrobacteraceae bacterium | reverse complement strand
TGCACTCCTCGGGGTCGATGTAGAGCATTTCGGCCGCGTCGTATCCGGGCTCATCTGGCGTCGGGTGGATGCAGTCCACAGGGCACACCTCGACACACGAGTTGTCCTTGGTGCCAATGCAAGGCTCGGCAATTACGTAGGCCATCTGCTTCTTTCTTGGGTCGGTTTGCGAGAACTTCTCTGCGAGAGGGGCATATTGTACGAATCATGCTCCTGCTTACCGGTGCGACCGGCCTGGTGGGGTCCACGCTGCTGAGCAGACTGCTGGCCGAAGGCACCCAGGTCAGGTGCCTGGTGCGGGACCCCCGGAGGCTTGGAAGCCAGCGCGTGCGCGTTCAGATCGCCCTGGGCGACCTGACCGACCCGCCCTCCTTCCGCAACGCCCTGCGGGGCGTCGACACGGTGATCCACCTGGCCGCCTCGATCCGCGACCAGCCTCGCGGCTCGATCGAGGAGCTCAACGGGATCGCCACGTGGCGGATGGTCGAGGCGGCCGAACGCCAGGGCGTCGAGCGCTTCGTCTACTTCTCGGCTCTTGGCGCCTCGACCCATCACCGGACCCGCTGCCTGCGGGCCAAGGCGCTCGCCGAGCAGGCCGTCCGGGATGCGGACCTGCACACGGTCGTCTTCGCTCCATCGATCGTCTACGCCCCGGGAGACCCGTGGGTGAGCCTGCTGGAGCGGATGGCATGGGCGCCGCTGATGCCCGTGTCGGGCCGCGGGAAGGCCCAGTTCCAACCGATCTGGGCCGAGGATGTCGCCGACTGCGTCGCAGCCTCGCTTCGCTCCTCAAACGGGGAGCGCCACCGGCACTACGAGCTTGCCGGGCCCGAGACGCTCAGCCATCAGGAGATGGTCCGCGCCGTCCTGCGCGCCTCTGGGCGCAGCCGTCCGCTCGTCAACATCCCCACGCCGATCGTCTCACGGTCGCTGAAGCTGATCGAGCGGGCGATGGGCACGCGGGCTCCCGTCACCTGGGACGAGGCGGAGCTGATGGAGGTCTCGATGCTCTCCGAGCGCGGCTCCGCCGACGCGGTGGCCCTGGGAGTCGAGCCACATCCGATGGCTGACGTCCTCGAGACCGTCTGAGCCCCCGCGGAGCAGGCGCCCCTAGGAGGAGACGGCCTGGCCTGTCGGCGCGCGGCGCTCAGCCCACGGCTGGGCCGTCTCGAGCTGGCTCGCCAGGGCCAGCAGCCGCCCCTCGCCGGCGGGGGCTCCGACGATCTGAACGCCCAGCGGAAGGCCGTCATCGCCCTCGTAGAGCGGCAGCGAGATCCCCGGCTGGCCGCTGGCGTTGAAGACCGGCGTGAAGGGCGTGAAGAGCCCCGACCGGGTGAAGGTCGACATGGGATCCTCGGCGGCCGTGTCCAGCGTCCCCAGCGGCAGCGGGCGCTCGGCCAGCGCCGGCGTCAGCAGGGCGTCGTAGTCCGCCAGCCAGGCGACCAGCCGCCGGGCGTAGGCCTGCAGCCGCACGCCGGCCGACTGGGCCTCGATGGTCCCCAGTTTGGAGATCATCGAGAAGATCGCCCAGCTCATCGGCTCCATGTCATCGGCGGTGGGCACCCGACCGGCCACGTGGCCCGAGTAGGCGATCGAAAGCGCGATCTGGCTGGAGAAGACGACGCCGAACAGCTCGGAGAGTCCGGGCTCCTGCCAGGGGGGGTCGGCCTCCACGACCTCGTGGCCCAGCGAGCGCAGCAGCTCGGCGGCGTCGTTCACAGCCCCGGCGCAGACAGGGTCGACCGTGGCGGTGGGCACCGGCGGGAGCTTCGTCATGGCGATCCGCATGCGGCCCGGATCCCCCGCGGCGCTCGTCGCGAAGGGCTCGGCCGGCGGCGGCGCCCAGGTCGCGTCACCGGGCTCGTAGCCGGCCAGCACATCCAGCAGGGCAGCCGTGTCGGCAACTGTCCTCGTCAGCATGCCGTCGATGCCCAGAGAGGAATCGCCGAGTTCAGGGGCGACCGAGATACGGCCGCGAGCCGGCTTCAAACCGACGAGGCCGCAGCACGCAGCAGGGATCCGGACGGAGCCGCCCCCGTCGTTGCCGTGTGCCACCGGGACCATGCCGCTGGCCACGGCGGCGGCCGCGCCGCCGGAGGAGCCGCCGGGCGTCCTGTCCAGGTCCCATGGGTTTCGCGTCGGGCCGAAGATCCTGGCCTCGCTGGTCGGCAGGATGCCGTACTCGGGCAGCGTTGTCGTCCCGACGATCACGAAACCCGCGTCACGCAGGCGCCTGGTCACGTTGTGGTCGTAGTCGCAGCGGAAGGACTCCATCAGGGCGCAGCCGTAGGTGAGGCGCATCCCGGCGACCGGCCGGTTGTTCTTGATCGCCACGGGGACGCCCGCGAATGGCCGCTGATCGCCCGCACCGATCTCCGCTGCGGTGGCCAGTGCCCGCTCACCATCGATCTCGACGAATGCGTTCAGCTCCGGGTTGAGCGCCTCGATTCGATCGAGTGAGACCTGGACCAGCTCGCGCGAGGAGATCTCCCCCGAACGGACCATGCCCGCGAGCTCGCCTGCGGAACGGAACATCAGATCGCTGTCGGTCATCGTCTCTCCTCGCCGATTGCCGTTGGGGACCACGCTTGAAGCTGCGGCGGCTGCCGCGCTTCAGCCTACCCGCGCGCTGATTCCTGCGACGATACGAGTCTGCCCACAAGGCAGCTCCCCCCGTCAAGCATCAAGCTCAGAAAGCGAGTGCCATGAGCGCGGTTCAGTCAGCACCGGAGGTCCAGTCGGGCCTTGAAGGAGTCGTTGCCTTTGCGACCGAGATCGCGGAGCCCGACAAAGAGGGTGGCGCGCTTCGCTATCGCGGCGTCGACATCGAGAACCTGGTGGGCTCCGTCCCCTACGAGCAGGTCTGGGGCCTGTTGGTGGACGGGCGCTTCAAACCCGGCCTGCCTCCAGCCGAACCGCACGCTCTGACGGTCCGGTCGGGTGACCACCGCGTCGACGTGCAATCGGCCCTGGCGATGCTCGCGCCCGAGTGGGGCTTCGGCCAGCTGATCGACATCACCGACGAGGAGGCCCGGGACAACCTCGCCAGAGCTTCCGTCATGGCCCTCTCGTTCGTCGCCCAGTCGGCCCGCGAAGCCGGCCAGCCCCCTGTCCCGCAGACGGAGATCGATCAGGGAGGCACAATCCCCGAGCGGTTCCTGATCCGCTGGCGCGGCGAGGCCAACCCCGATCACGTAAAGGCGATCGACGCCTACTGGGTCTCGGCGGCCGAGCACGGCATGAACGCCTCGACCTTCACCGCGCGGGTCGTCGCCTCGACCGGCGCCGATGTCGCCGCGGCCCTGTCCGCCGCAGTGGGCGCGCTGTCCGGCCCGCTCCACGGTGGAGCGCCCTCTCGGGTCCTGAAGATGCTCGAGGAAGTCGAAGAGACCGGCGACGCCGAGCGCTGGGTGTCCGAAGCGCTTGATCGCGGGGACCGGCTGATGGGCTTCGGCCACCGCATCTACCGCGCCGAAGACCCGCGCGCACGGGTTCTGCGGCGGACCGCCTCGGAATTGGGCTCCCCCCGTTTCCAGGTTGCCGAGGCGTTGGAGAAAGCAGCGCTGGCGGAGCTTCAGGCCCGGCGCCCCGACCGCGTCCTGGCCACCAACGTGGAGTTCTGGTCGGCCGTGATCCTCGACCTGGCCGAAGTGCCGGCCGACCTGTTCACGCCGATGTTCACATGTGCCCGCGTCGCCGGATGGTCGGCCCACATCATGGAGCAGAAGCGGGAGGCCAAGCTGATCCGCCCGACGGCCAAGTACGTCGGCGAGGGTCCGCGGGAGGTCTCGGCCGTCGAATAGGCAGCCATGAGGTGAGAGCGGGCCCTCGGAGGCCGGGCCCGCTCTATGACCGCCGGCTCGGGCAGGCCCCTATTCCTTGATCCCGAGCGCGGCGCTGAGCTTCTCGTCGGCGCTCTTCACCTGCTGCCCCTCGGTGACGATCGTCTCGCCGCCGGCTTTGGCGGCGTTGCCGTCGTTCGCGGCCGCGGCCGCCTCGATCGAGTTCAGCGTCCCGGCGACCTGGGTGAGGCTGGACTGCAGGGCGGCCAGTTCGGCCTTGTACTTGGCCGGCGCTTCCAGCTGGCCGAAGGCGCCCGCCAGGGCGGTCGCCCGTGTCGCAAGCGCCTTGAATTCACTCACCAGCTCGCCGTTGGTCTTGGAGGCCGCGCCGGTGACGGCCGAGCCGACGGCTTCGCCGAGTTCCTTGAGCGGAGGTTTCTGGGCTTCGAAGGACGCCTTGAAGGCGCTGATGCTGGGTTCGCTCGAGCCGCTGCCGCCGCAGCCGGAGAGGGCGATCGCGCCGATGAGAAGAACTGGGATCAGGCGTCGCATCTCGAGGCCCCCTGCGGTCGTGGACATCAGGCGGCGCCGGGCGGCACCGCCGGGGCAGGCTAGCGGAGACCTCCACGGACTCGGTCCGGGCAGTGTGCCGCCGCCGGTTCCCTTAACAGCCGAGGGCCCGGAATCCTGCCGGGCCATCGTGCTCATTATCGGCAGCCTTGCAAGCCTGCTCGAACTGCAGCGTGAGCTGCCGGCTACATCATCCCGCTCATGTCGGGCATACCGCCGCCACCGCCGCCTGCGCCATCCTTCTCGGGAACCTCGGCGACGATCGCCTCGGTCGTGAGGATGTTCTTGGCGATCGATGCCGCGTTCTGCAGGGCAGAGCGCGTCACCATGGCCGGGTCGATGATGCCTGCTGCGACGAGATCGACGATCTCGTTCGTGCCGGCGTTCAGGCCGTGGCCTTTCTTCGCCTTGCGCACGTCGTTGACCACGACGGAGCCCTCGAGGCCCGCGTTCTCGGCCAGCTGACGCAGCGGCTCCTCGAGCGCGCGGAGCACGATGCGGGCGCCTGTGCGCTCGTCATCGGAACCGTCCGCCGAAGCGCCGTTCTCACCGATGGTGATGGACGAGGAGGCCTGCAGCAGCGCAACGCCACCACCGGGGACGATCCCCTCCTCGAGCGCCGCACGGGTCGCCTGGAGGGCGTCCTCTACACGGTGCTTCTTCTCCTTCATCTCCGTCTCGGTTGCCGCGCCGACCTTCACGACAGCGACACCGCCGGAGAGCTTTGCAAGGCGCTCCTGGAGCTTCTCGCGGTCGAAGTCCGAGTCGGTGTTGTCGATCTCGGCTTTGATCTGAGCGATGCGGCCCTTGATCGCCGCGGCGTCACCTGCGCCGTCGACGATCGTCGTGTTGTCCTTGGCCACCACGACGCGACGGGCCCGACCGAGCTGGGAGATCTGGGTGTTCTCCAGCTTCAGGCCCATCTCCTCGGTGATCACCTCGCCGTTGGTCAGGATCGCGATGTCCTCGAGCATCCGCTTGCGGCGGTCACCGAAGCCGGGAGCCTTGACGGCCACACCGGTGAAGGTGCCACGGAGCTTGTTGACGACCAGCGTCGCCAGCGACTCGCCCTCGACGTCCTCGGCGATGATCAGAATCGGCTTGCCGCTCTGAATCACTGCCTCGAGCACCGGAAGGACGTCCCTGACGGAACCGATCTTCTGGTTGGCGATCAGGATGTAGGGGTCCTCCAGGGTCGCCTCCATGCGGTCCTGGTCGGTGACCATGTAGGGCGAGATGTAGCCCTTGTCG
>CAZFGJ010000178.1:0-5624 GCA_964518445.1 uncultured Solirubrobacteraceae bacterium | reverse complement strand
CTCCTGCTCGACGGGATCCTGCGGGTGGAGCACGACGGCGAGCGGCTCGCCGAGTACGGGCCTGGCGCGATGCTCGGCGAGCGGGCCCACCTCGAAGGGGGCCTCCGCACCTCCACGCTCGTGGCCGTGACGGCCTGCCGGGTCGCCTGTGTGGAGGGCTCGGCGCTTGAACGCGAGGCCCTCGACGAGCTTTCATCGGGGCACAAGCGCGAGCAGCGCAAGAGCCCTGGTCGGGCCTGAGCGACATGCGCGTCGACCTCTGCGGAGTCCGCGGCTCGACCGCGGCCCCCGGCGCCGAGTTCCTGCGCTACGGAGGGCACACGTCCTGTGTCGCCGTCAGCCATGACGACGCTGATCGCCCCGTCCTGCTGCTCGACGCCGGGACGGGCATCCGCACGGCGACAGATCTGCTCGGCGGCGAGGCCTTCAGAGGAACGATCCTCCTGACCCACCTGCACTGGGATCACCTCCAGGGCCTGCCCTTCTTCTCCGCCGGCGACCACGACGGCTCGCAGATCAGCCTGCTGCTCCCCGAGCAGCTCGACGGCGCCGACGCCGTCTCGGTGCTCGCCCGGACGATGTCACCGCCGCACTTCCCAATGGAACCGACGGACATGCGCGGCGACTGGAGCTTCGGCTCGGTCGCTCCAGGCGAGATGGAGATCGAGGGGTTCACCGTCCTGGCGCGCGAGATCCCTCACAAGGGCGGGCGAACCTTCGGCTACCGGATCAGCGACGGGCACTCGACCCTCACCTACATGCCCGATCATCGCCCGACCGCCTTCGGCCCCGGGCCGGACGGGTTCGGCGAGTACCACGAGGCCGCGCTGGAGCTCGCCGCCGACAGCGACCTGCTGATCCACGATGCCCAGCTGCTGCGCGAGGAGCTGGCCGCCGAGGCCCCCTTCGGGCACTCCTGCGGCGAGTACGCGCTCGGCCTGGCCAGGCTCGCCGGCTGCTCCGGCGTGCTGCTCTTCCACCATCGGCCGGACCGGACCGATGCGGCTCTTGACGAGCTGGCCCAGCGGTTCTCGGGCGATCCCGAGGTGACGCTTGCGATACAGGGCAGCACGCTGAGCCTGTGAGCCCCGCCAGCGATGCCATCGTCGTCGGCTCCGGCCCGAACGGGCTCGCCGCCGCTCTCACCCTCGCCAGGGCGGGACTCAGGGTCGAAGTGCGCGAGGGCGCCAGGACGCTCGGCGGAGGCTGCCGGACCGAGGCTCTGACCCTTCCCGGCTTCAGCCACGACGTCTGCTCGACGGTCCACCCGCTGCTTGCGGCCTCCCCCTTCTTCCGCCGCGCCGACCTCGGCCTCGAGCTGCTGACGCCGACGGTCGCATTCGCACACCCCCTCGACGGCGGAGGAGCCGTCGCGGTGAGGAGCTCGGTGGAGGAGACGGCGCGGGCCCTGGGCCGCGACGCCCCGGCCTACACGCGTGCGATGGGACCGCTCGTCGATCAGCTCGAGCGAATAGTCCCCTCGGTTCTGGGGCCGATGCTCCGCCCCCCTCGCCACCCGATCGCGCTCGCCCGATTCGGAGCGCTCGGCCTGCTGCCCGCCAGGGCCCTGGCGGCCGGTCTGCGCACCGTCGAGGCGCGCGCTCTGCTGGCGGGTCTCGCAGCTCACTCGATGCGCCCTCTCTCAGCGCCCGGCACGGGAGCCTTCGCGCTGCTGCTCGGGATCCTGGCCCATGGTGTCGGGTGGCCCGTCGTTGCCGGAGGCTCGGCGCGGATCCCCGAAGCGATCACGCAGGAGCTCGAGCGGCGCGGGGCGATCCTGCGGAGCGACAGCTGGGTGCGAGATCTCGACGAGATCTCCGACGCGCGGTTGAAGCTTCTCGACGTCACACCGCGGGCGCTGACGGAGATCGCCGGGACGAGGCTGAACGGCTCCTACCGGCGGGGCCTCGAGCGCTTCAGCTACGGCCCGGGCGCCTGCAAGGTCGACTGGGCGCTCTCCGGCCCGGTTCCCTGGGCTGCCGAGGTCTGCCGCCAGACCCCGACGCTCCATATCGGGGGGAGCTTCGAGGAGATCGCCCGGGGTGAGGCGGAGGTCGCCGCCGGACGCCATCCCGAGCGGCCGTTCTGCATCGCGGTCCAGCCATCGGTCATCGACCCCTCCAGGGCACCCGCGGGGCAGCAGACCTTCTATGCCTACTGCCACGTCCCGGCCGGCTCGAGCGTCGACATGGCCGACAGGATCGAGGCCCAGATCGAGCGGTTCGCTCCGGGCTTCCGCGAGTTGATCCTCGATCGGGTCAGCCTGACGGCTGTTCAGGCCGAGCAGCACAATCCGAATTACATCGGCGGCGACATCAACTCCGGGGCGGCCACGCTGATGCAGACGATCCTCCGCCCGACGCCATCGCTGCACCCCTATCGCACGCCGCTGGCGGGCGTCTATCTCTGCTCCTCCTCGACACCCCCCGGCGGGGGCGTTCATGGGATGTGCGGCGAGGAAGCCGCCAGGGCCGCCCTGTCGGAGCTCGGACTCGGCTGAGCGCTCTGCGCTGAGGCGCGGCGGTCCTCCTCCTTTGGTTAGCATCCGGAGCGTGGGTGCCGGCGGCGAGGACAAGCTTCTGATCGTGAACCTCGCCGATGCCCCAGCGTTCAGCCACTCTCGCCGAGCAACACTTATCGACTGGGAGTCCGAGGACGCACTCTGGCCGGACACGGGAGTCAACGTCCAGGTCATGCAGCCCGGGCAGCCAAACTGCCGCTACCACTCCGAGGCCGTACAGGAGGATTTCCTCGTCCTGCACGGCGAGTGCATCGCGATCATCGACGGCGAGGAGCGACCGCTCAAACAGTGGGACTTCTTCCACTGTCCTGCCGGAGTAGCCCACGTCTTCGTCGGCGCCGGCGACGGTCCCTGCGCCGTGCTGATGATCGGCTCCCGGCGCGTCGACGAGTGCCACTACCCGGTCAATGAGGTTGCCGCCAAGTACGACGCCTCCGCTGCGACCGCGACCGACGAGCCCGACGAGGCCTACGCCGACTGGAGCGATGAGCCATGGAAACCGGTGCCGAGTCCGTGGCCGCTCACCTGAGCGTGTAGTACTACGACGGCGAGGTCTGCGCGGGGTCCTGCGCCAGGCGGAGCCCCTCCGGCGACGACGTCAGCCGCGCCGCCGAGACCCTGCCCGGCGCGTGCTCCGCCGGCGGATCGGTCACTCCGCGCCGCGCACGGGCCCTCAGGTCCGTGAGGGCGAGTTCACGCTCGCAGTGCTCGCAGCGGAGCTCGACCTTCACCTCGTGCCCGCAGTGCTGGTGGGAGACCTCGACCGGGCCCACACCGCCGGGCCACTTCCACTTATCGCCCCACTGCATCAGCGCCAGCAGCGCCGGGACGAGGTCGGCGCCCTTCTCGGTCAGGAGGTACTCGTGGCGCTCGGGGCGCTCCTGATAGAGGCGGGTTTCGAGCAGGCCCTCGTGGAGGAGGCTCTCCAGGCGATCGGCCAGGACGTTGGCCGAGATGCCCAGGTCGGCCTGGATCTCGCCGAAGCGCCTGACGCCGTAGGCGACGTCGCGAAGGATCAGGGGTGACCACCACTCTCCTGCGACGTCGAGTGTGCGGGCGATCGAGCAGGGCTGGTCTCCGAGTCCGGTTCGCTTCATGCCCTCAGTGTATCGCTTGCATAAGCGAAGTGACTTGCTGTATGGTGCGCCTGACGAGTCGCTCCTCTAAAGGGAGTGACTACCAGAGATCCGGCCGCCAGAGCCGGAAAAGGAGGCCACAAAGATGCCCATGCTCGACGCATACATCCCCGAGGGCGCCCTCGAGCCCGACGCGGAAGGGACGCTCCTGTCGAATCTGACCGACGTGCTGATCATCAACGAGGGAGCCGACCCCACCAACCCGCAGGTCCGCTCGATCGCCTGGCTGTTCGTGCACAGGCCCGAGGAGGTCTACGTCGCCGGGTCTCGCTCGGCGGTGCCCCACTACCGCTTCGTGGCCTCGGTGCCCGAGGGTCAGTACGAGCCCGATCGCCGCCAGGCGATGGTCGAGAGCATCACCGAGGCCGTCCTCGACGCCGAGCGGGGCGCATACGACCGTGACCCGTCGAGGGTCTGGGTGTTCACGCCCGAGATCCCCGACGGCACCTGGGGCGGAGCCGGGAGGATCGTCACGCTGGCCGACATCGCCGGCTTCGCCACCGGCGACGTCGAGCAGGGCCGGATCTATGCGGAGGAGCGCCTGGCCGCACGCCGAGGGGCCGGCGCCCTGGCCTGATGGCGGCACGGGCCCGGGGTGGGCGCAGCCCCGGGCCCGGCGAGCGCCTGGCAGTGCGTCAAGCTCAGCGGAGCCATGAGGGGCCTTTCCGAGATCCGTCGCGTGCTCGGGCACCGCGACTTCCGCTTCCTCTGGCTCGCCCAATCCTCGAGCGTGATCGGCGACTACCTGGTGATGGTCGCCCTGGCGCTGTTCGTGATCGCCCAGACCGGCAGCGCCACCGATCTCGGGTTCGTGCTGGCGGCCAAGGCCCTGCCGCTGATCGTCTTCCTGCTGGTGGGCGGCGTCTGGGCCGACCGGCTCCCTCGCCACCGCGTGATGATCGCCACGGATCTGGTGCGGTTCGCCCTCCACGGGCTGCTGGCGATCCTGATCTTCGCCGGCAGCGTGCCGATCTGGCAACTGGTCGTGATCGAGGTCGGCTTCGGAAGCGCCGAGGCCTTCTTCCGGCCGGCCGCCGACGGCCTGCTCCCGCAGACCGTGCCCGAGGAGGACATCCAGCAGGCCAGGGCCCTGACATCGATGTCCAACAACATCGCCGAATTCGCCGGGCCGGCCCTGGCGACCGCCCTCGTCCTGGGAGCCGGGGCGGGCTGGGCCTTCGCCCTGGACTCGGTCACGTTCCTCGTGAGTGCGGCCTTCCTCACACAGGTGAGGCCAAGGCGCCGGGGAGCCCCCGTGGCGGTGCCTCTGGACGCCGACGGGCAGCCGGCAGCCCGGCCCGGCCTGCGGTCGGAGATCCGTGCCGGATCCAGGGAGGTGCGTGCCCGGAAGTGGGTCTGGGCGACCCTGTTCTCCTTCTGCGCCGCGCTCTTCTTCGGCCTGGCCCCGTGGTTCGTCCTGGGGCCGCTCGTGGCGAAAGGCCAGTACGGCCACGTCTCGGTCTACGGCATCCTCGAGGCGACGATCGGGGCCGGGACGATCGTGGGGGCGCTGATCGGGATCGGCTGGCGTCCCCGCTTCCCGATGCGGATGGCCATGATCGCGATCACCGCATGGCCCGTGGCGGCAATCCTCTACGCATCCGGCGTGACGCTCTTCGTCGTGCTCCCCGTGACGCTGGTCGCCGGGACGGGGATCGCGGTCTTCGACATTCTCTGGACGACGGCCCTCGCCGAGCGGATACCGCCGGCGAGCCTCTCCCGGGTCAGCTCATACGACTGGATGATCTCCGGCGGACTGCTTCCCCTCGGCTACGCGCTGGCCGGGCCGCTGGCTGAAGCGCTCGGCGCGGTCGAGGTGATGCTCGGCGGATCCTGCCTGGCCCTGGTCGCGTTCGGCTTCGGCCTTGCCCCGCGGGAAACCCGGATGCTCGAACGACTGCCTCCCGGCGACACCGAGGCGCGCGCCGAGGAACCCGTCCTCAGCCTTGTCCACCGTCACTGAGAGG
>CAZFGJ010000177.1:0-5666 GCA_964518445.1 uncultured Solirubrobacteraceae bacterium | reverse complement strand
CGCCCAGCTGGAGAAATACCTCGACAAGATCGAGGGATACACGAAGGGAACTGTCGTCCTGGCGACGGTCTTCGGCGACGTCCACGACATCGGCAAGTCCCTGGTCAACACGATCCTGACGAACAACGGCTACACGGTCGTGGACCTCGGCAAGCAGGTCCCGATCCAGACGATCCTGGACGCCGCCAAGGAGCACGACGCGACGGCGATCGGGCTCTCGGCCCTGCTGGTGTCGACCTCCAAGCAGATGCCCGCCTGCATCCAGGAGCTCCACTCCAAGGGTCTCAACTACCCCGTCCTGATCGGCGGGGCGGCCATCAACCGTGCCTTCAGCTACCGGGCCCTTTACCCCGGCGGCAAAGACTCCGAGGAGGTCTACGGCCCGGGTGTCTTCTACTGCAAGGACGCCTTCGAGGGTCTCGCGGTGATGGACCAGCTGATCGACGACGAGGCGCGGGGTGCGCTCGAGGAGAAGCTCTTCGCCGGCGCGACGGCCTTCCGCGAAAAGGGCGAGGCGCCCGAGGAGAATCTCAACTTCGCCGATGACAGCGTGCGCTCGGCCGCCCGGACGGACGTGCCCGTGCCGACCCCGCCGTTCTGGGGCGTCAAAGAGATCCCGGTCGACCTCGACGAGGTCTACCGCCACCTCGACACGCACGTCCTGTTCAAGCTCCACTGGGGTGGCAAGGGCGTCAAAGGCGAGGCCTGGCAGACGCTGCTGCGCGATGACTTCCGGCCCCGCCTGGAGCGGATGTGGTCCGAGCAGGACTACCTGCACCCGCGTGCCCTGCTGGGCTTCTTCCCCTGCTACTCGCTGGGCAACGACATCATCGTCCTCGACCCCGAGGACCGCGAGACCGAGCTGACCCGCTTTGTGTGCCCGCGCCAGCCGAAGGGCGACCGGATCTGCCTGGCCGACTTCTTCCGCCCCGCCGTCGACGGCAGGGCGCCGGAGGAACTGGACGTGATCGCCGTCCAGGCCGTCACGGTCGGCTCCGAGGTGACCGAGCTGATGGCCAAGCTCGAGACCGACGGCGAGTTCGCCGAACAGCTCTTCGTCCACGGCCTGGGCGTTCAGACGGCCGAGGGCCTCGCCGAGTGGCTCCATGCCGCGGCGCGCGAGATGCTCGGCATCGAAGCCAGCCAGGGCCGTCGCTACTCATGGGGCTACCCGGCCGTGCCCGAGCAGGCCGAGCACCTCAAGGTCGAGGAGCTCCTTGGCCTGGGTGACATCGGCATGAAGATCACCGACGGCTATGCGCCCGAACCGGAGCAGTCGACGCTGGCCCTGGTGGCCCACCACCCCCAGGCCTCCTACTTCGGCACCCGCCAGGGCCGGCTGCTCGAGAACGGCAGCCCGGACGACCTGATCCGCGGCTCCAGCCGTGACCCTTCGCTTTTCGCCGAGCTCCCCGACGACGACCCCGATGACGGGCCCGTCGAAGGCGAGGACGAACCGGCGATGGCGGGCGAGACCGGCTAGATCCGGCGCCGGCCGCGACGGCCGTAGCCGATTCCCCCGGTCAGCAGCAGGACGAGGACGACGATCAGGATGATGGTGAGCATGTTGTTCTCCTCTTGATTGGATGGATTTGAGGCGGGGGACGCGCACCAGAGCACGCGCCCTCCGCAGCGGTGCTTGTCAGGCCTTGAGCGACTCGCGCTCGGTGGCGTCAATCACGCCCTTGCGGTTCTTGTGCGCCCGCTCGTAGGCCCGGACGCGCTTGACGCCCGTCTCATCGCCCTCGTCGAGGGCGGCCCGAATCTCCTCAACCGCCAGCTCGTCGTAGCCGGGCCACGGCTCGCTCCCGCGCAGGCTCCTGATCCGGCTCAGGACGGTTCTGCGGTTGTCGTGCCTGCGCTCGAACGAGTCGATCTTGGCGAGCTCGATCTGAGACAGATCCCCGAGGCGCTCGAGCACCTCGGCGGCAGTGAGCTTGCCGTAACCCGCGATGGCGAGGTCGCCTTCGGAGGCCGTGGCGCCCTTGACCTCCCCCTCGATCTGTGCGACACCGGGGACCTTACGGGCCTGACGGGCGATCTTCTTCGTTTCTGAGACCGCGTCCTGAGCGGTCTCCTTGACCTTCCTCGCAGCATCTCGTCCGGCATCGGCGGCGCCTGTCTCGCCGAGGTCATATGAGGGTTTGCCGTTTACCTCTGCCCCGACGACAGACCTTGTGAGCCCGGGGATCTCCCCGAGGACACGCTCGAGCATCCGCTCCTCGTCCTTGCGGATCGATGCCGCCAGCTCGGCCGTCGTGTCGTCGCCGACCGATCCGGCGAGCTGCTCGAGGGCGGTGTAGGTCGCGATCTCGAGGGCCTCGGTGGCGCATGCGTCCTTGGCGTTCTTGAGGACTTTCTCCTCACCGCCCGAACCCCGCAGGAGGTCCAGGGGGGTCTTCCCCAGCGCGAGCGCCTGGCCGAGGACCGTCTGAACGAACCCGGCTCCAAGCTGAAACGGATTCTTGCTCTGGCCGAGCTCGCCAAGACGACGCTCCACGCGGGACGCGTGTTCACGGGTCTGCTCCAGATGCACTTCGAGCTCTTCGCGGTAGCTGCCTCTCGGCGCCATGGCGACCTGCGAGCGCAGGACGCTCACCAGCGCCTGCTCGCTCGCGTGAGCCTCGTTCAGGTACTGCAGGATCTTCTGTTCTGCGTTGTCCATTGGACTCCAAGCCTTCCTGTGGGGGGATTTCCAGCCGCGTTGTGCTTCTCTGCGGCGACTACCTGTGGCTGCCGAACCGGCCTCGAGTGCCGTAGCCACGCATGCGGCGGGCCAGATCCGCGATCCGCCCGGACGGCTGCGCGGACCACGGCTCCGGACGGTCCGTATCGCCACGGTCGGGCGTTCCGGCCGGCACACCAACATGGGGCTTCACATCGCCGACCCGTCGTGTCGCGTCGCGCCATAGGCCGAGAAATTCGACGGCTGCGGCGCTGCGGGCAGGGCCAGGGTTCCGAAATACGGTCACGCCTGCGCTCCAGTCTTCTCCCGTTAGAGCCAGTCGCGACCGTGAGAAGAGCCCCTGCGCATGGCAGACAGATGAATCTGTCTAATAGATACCTGCCCCATGGGAGGGCGCGCTAAACCCTGGGCAGAGCCTCGTGCGGGTCGCAGCCCGGCTCAGCTCGGTTGAAATCGGGCGCACTCAGGAGCTGAGATTGACCTCGACGCTGCGCCCGCTGCGCTGGAGTTTGAGCTTCGGATGTGAGCCTTCGACGGGCTTCACGAGCAGCAGTTCGGTTTCGGTCGAGTAGCCGGGAGGCGTGGTGAGCTTGAACCTCGCCTCCACACCCCGCCCGACAAGCAGGACGTCACCCAGGTAGACGCGCCCGCCCGCCCGCAGCGCGCCCGTGGCGCCGCTCGCCTTCCGGTGGACGGACAGGTGGCCACCTGAGGCGTACTGCACCACCCCGACGAGCACGGGCGCCCGGGCGGCGCTCGCGTGGTTCGCGGACGGCCGGCCTGATGCCGGGCCGGCGCCCAGGAGCGCAATGGCCGCGCTCAGGCCGAGGAGCAGGCAGCGTGTGGCTCTCGGCGACCTCATCCTCTGATCCCCATGACCCCACCGTTGGTCTGCACCTCGAGGGGTTCCTTGAGTTCGCCGACCCTGCTCCACAGCTCCCCTTTGCTGAGAATGACCCCTCCGCCGTTCCGGTCGGAAGCGGTTCGCTCGCCGGTGAGTTCGATCGCCGAGCTCTTGTTGATTCCAACCGTCCCGCCGCTGACGAGTTCCAGCGCCAGGACGGTGTTCCCGTCGGTCGTCACGACATCGCCCTTCTGGAGCAGGTCCCCGACGGCCAGCCGCACCGGCGCGTTCCTGCCCCGCTTGAGGAATGCGTCGGGTTCCTTGTTGGGGTCGAGCGATTTGAGCTCACGAATACCCGCGAGAGTGCCCGGCGGTGCGTTGGTGAACAGGCTCGGGGGCGGAGCATGATCAGCGGCGTTATAGCCCGAGAAGTCGACCCCCGTGCGATTGCCCCGCACGTCCACGACCCGAGGGCCCTGTAGGTAGTCGGTGATCGCGTCTCGCCTGACTGAGTTGCCGCTGAAGGGCGGATCGTGAGGGATGATGAGATAGCGGCCCTTCTTTGCCAGCGCCATCTGGTAGGTGCCGTCGGCGGCTGTGATCGCCGTGACGGACGGGACTCCGGCGCGGCGGGCTGTGATTTCAACGCCTCCCTGCGGCTCGGGTCTCGTGCATCCCGAGACGGAGGGCGTGCATTTCGTTACCCGCCCTGACACCACAACCGACTTTTCTGGGAGCAACGCCAGCACCGTCGGCGTACCCGTGAACCGTCCCCCCTCCGAGGCGTCGCCGCCCGCTTCGCAGGGTGGGCTGTATCCGCCTCCGGTGATGCCCGAGATCAGCGTGCCCTTGCCGACGAGCGGGTTCGACGAGAGCTGCGCGACCGTTTCGGTTCCTTCGACCGGGTGTTTGTAATAGCCGTCGTAGTAGCTGATCCGGTATTCGCGGACACCGGCCACTTCTCCGAACTCGACGCCGATGCCCCAGGTGCATCCGTATACCGACCCGGCGGAGACGTATGCGAAGTCCGCTTGGACCCGCTTCGTGCGCTGACTGGACGCGTCACCAACGGCGGGAGCCGTCGCCAGGGCGACCATGAGAATGCCAACCGCCAACAGCGACTCGACCCAGACTCCTCGATGTGCCCTGCGCATCTTCGACCCCCGACGATCGCCAAGCCCATTGCGGCGGCGGGCATTTTACCGGCAACTCCCGATGGCCTCTTTCCTCGCCGTCGTGACGAATCGAGCTATGAATCCGAGAGGGGCATCGCCGAGCTGACGGGCGGTTTCACCGCTCGGCCCTCGAGCGCCGAGCCGCCGGCGGCCCGCTGGGCGTTGACCAGATCGAGGATCTCCTCGGGGGGCAGCGGCCGGGCGAAGTGGAAGCCCTGGCCGAAATCGCAGTTCATCCCCTGCAGGCGGGCCAGCTGCTCGACGTTCTCGACACCCTCGGCGACGGCTTTGAGGTTGAAGATCCGGGCCAGCTCGACGATCGAGGCGGTCATCTCGGCGACCTGCGGGTTCGTGTCGGCCAGGAAGGAGCGGTCGATCTTCAGGATGTCGACGGGCAGCTCGCGAACGTAGTTCAGCGAGCTGTAGCCCGTGCCGAAGTCGTCGATGGCCAGTTTGACCCCCAGCCGCCGGAGCGCCTCCAGGCGCAGCAGGCTTACCTCCATGTCCTGCATCATCACGCTCTCGGTCAGCTCCAGGGTGAGGCTCGACGGGACGATCCCGGTCTCCTGGAGGACCTGGGCGACCTCGTTGATGAACTCGGGACGCTGCAGCTGGCGGGCCGAGACGTTGACGGCCATCGACATGGCCGGCTCGCGAGGGCATTCCTCCTGCATCCGTGCCGCCCAGGTGCAGGCTTCGGAGAGGATGTGGCGCCCGACGCCGATGATCAGGCCGGTTTCCTCGAGCAGGGGAACGAAGTCATCGGGCGAGAGCAGGCCCTTGTCGGGGTGCTCCCAGCGGGCCAGCGCCTCCATCCCTGCCATGTCCCCGCGGGCGAGGTCCATGATCGGCTGATAGCGGAGGGTGAACTCGCCGTTCTCCAGGGCACGCTGCAGTTCCGTCTTGAGCTCCAGGCGGGCCATCGCCCGCAGGTGCATCTCGGGGTTGAACAGCTGGTAGC